>JAQXSC010000058.1 GCA_029218825.1 Oscillospiraceae bacterium
TTTTAGGTCCGTCACCTGCCTCGGTTGCAAAGGTAAGTAACAAATACAGATATAAAATTATTATAAAATGCAGAAATCAAAAGCGATTCAGAAAACTTTTGTCAGACACTATTCTTGAGTTTAATTCTATAAAAGAATATAAAAACGTGACTGCATACGTTGATATGAACGCTTTATCATTATAGGAGGTAAAAATGGCTTTAAGAGAAATTGTTAAAGAGGGCGACGATGTCCTGACAAAAAAATGCCGAAAAGTTGAAAAATTTGACAGTCGCCTTGAAATGATTATTGACGATATGATAGAAACTTTGCACCAAGCAAACGGCGTCGGTTTAGCCGCACCTCAGGTTGGTATTTTAAGGCGAGTAGTTGTAATAGAAGTTGACCCTGAACAGGGAGTCATTGAACTTGTGAATCCTGAAATTATCGAAACTTCAGGAAAACAGGTGGGACTTGAGGGTTGCTTAAGCCTACCGGGAAAGTGGGGTATAGCCTCACGTCCTTTGCGTGTTACAGTAAAGGCTCAGAACAGAAAGGGCGAGGAGTTTACCATTTCAGGTGAACATTTACTTGCAAGGGCTTTTTGCCACGAAATTGACCATTTAGACGGAATTTTATACAACACTGTTGCCGACAGAATGTTGACCCCACAGGAAATCGAACTCTACAATAACAACGAATTAGACTTGGAAGACCAGTTTTATATTGAGGAATAGTTATGAATATAATATATATGGGTACTCCTGATTTTGCAGTACCCACCCTTGAAAAACTCTGCGAAAGCGAACATAATATTTTGTCCGTATTCACACAGCCTGATAAACCTGTTGGCAGAAAACAGATTTTAACACCGCCTGATGTAAAGGTTTGCGCAGAAAGTCACAATCTTACCGTATATCAGCCAAAGACATTAAAAGACGACGAGGTTGTTAACTTAATAAAAGAACAAAACCCCGATGTTATCGTTGTTGTAGCCTACGGTCAGATTTTGCCGAAGAATATCCTTGATATTCCGAAATTCGGCTGTATCAATGTTCACGGCTCACTTTTGCCTAAATACAGAGGCGCATCCCCAATACAACACGCAGTATTAAATGGTGATAAAATAACCGGCGTAACAACAATGTATATGGGTGAAGGACTTGATACAGGTGATATTTTGTTGACTTCTGAAACAGAAATATTGCCCAACGAAACCTCTGCACAACTTTTTGACAGACTTTCCTTAATCGGCGCAGATCTTTTGCTTGAAACCCTTTCAAGTGTAGAAAAGGGCGAAGTAACTCCTGTAAAGCAGGATGAGTCAAAGGCAACATATACAAAAATGATTAAAAAGTCAATGTGCCCTATTGATTGGTCAAAGGATAATCAAACTGTCCACAATCATATACGTGGATTACAGACTTGGCCTGTTGCTACCACAACTTTAGACGGAAAAGAATTAAAGATTCATTCCTCATTAATTTGTGATAAAAACGGCACTTTTGGAGAAATTATAGATACAGACCCATTAACCGTGGCTTGTGGTACAGGCTCTGTAATAATCAAAGAATTACAGTTAAGCGGTAAGAAAAGAATGGACAGCGAAACCTTTTTGTTAGGTCATCCGTTAAAAACAGGAGATAGGTTTTCGTAAGGAGTAGTTATGGGATATTTTAGTTATTTATACTATTATGACTGGACATATTTATTGATAATGTTACCTTGTATTGTGTTGACAATAATATGCCAGATTAACGTTAATACCACTTTCAATAAATACAGCAAAATAAGAAACAGCAGAAATATGACAGGGGCACAGGCGGCTGAATACGTACTTCGAGCAAACGGTGTTACCGGAGTGCAGATTATGCAGGTTGCAGGAAATCTTACAGACCATTTTGACCCACGTTCAAATGTTATAAGGCTGTCTGATAATGTGTATAATTCAAACTCCATAGCCGCAGTAGGTGTAGCCTGTCACGAAGCAGGACACGCTGTTCAACACGCACAGGGCTATGTTCCCAACAAAATTCGTTCGGCAATTTTGCCTGTTGCAAATATCGGCTCAAAATTAAGTTGGATATTTATTGTGCTTGGACTTGCATCATCAATGTTT
Source organism: Oscillospiraceae bacterium (assembly GCA_029218825.1). Lineage (GTDB taxonomy): Bacteria > Bacillota > Clostridia > Oscillospirales > Acutalibacteraceae > Ruminococcoides. The sequence continues at coordinate 2,099 of JAQXSC010000058.1, forward strand.
CAGGTGTTGCTATATGTGGGAATAGTGTTCTTTGCCGCATCTGTTTTATTCACACTTGCAACATTACCTGTAGAGTTTAACGCATCATCAAGAGCCCTTGCCTGTATAAGAGATAACGACCTTTTATCAACTGATGAATACAAGGGCGCACGCAGAACATTACAGGCTGCCGCTATGACTTATGTAGCCGCTGCCGCCACAGCACTTTTGCAACTGTTAAGATTAATTCTTTTGGCAAACAACAGACGGAGATAACTATGAACACTCGCAACGTTGCTTTTAATATTCTTCTGGACATTGAGGAAAACGGCGCTTATTCCGCCCTTGCTCTCAATAAATCCATAAAAAAGAATAATTTAAACAGGCTTGACAGCGCCTTTGTTTCGGCTTTGGTTTACGGAGTACTTGAGCGTCAGTTGACCCTTGACTATATAATCAAGCAGTATTCTAAAATTCCTTTAAGGAAAATAGAAACTAAAACAAAGGTGATTTTGCGACTTGGAATTTTGCAACTTCTCTTTATGGATAAAGTTCCTGAAAGTGCCGCAGTAAACGAAAGTGTCAACCTTGCAAAAAAGCATAAGTTACAAAAGTCTTCCGGCTTTATCAACGGCATTTTACGAAGTATCACAAGAGCCGAGGAAAAGTATAAACTACCGAATAAAAACACGGATTTTGACTATTATCTGTCAGTAAAGTATTCCTGCCCACAGGATATTATAAAAATGTGGAGAAAGGCTTACGGCGATGACGTTGCTTTAGGACTGATTGAAAGTCTTTGCGGACGTCCAAGTCTGATTGCAAGAGTGAATACTATAAAAACGACAGCAGATATATTGATTGAAGAACTTAAATCAGAGGGCGTAACAGCCGAAAAGTCAGAAATAATTGAAAATGCAATCCTGCTGAAAAACACAGGCTCGATTGAAAATCTCGACGCTTTTAAAGAGGGCAAACTCTACATACAGGATACCGCCTCTCAACTTTGCGTAAAGGCTTTAAACCCGCAGCCAAACGACCTTGTTTATGACGTCTGTTCAGCACCGGGCGGTAAGGCAATTACCTCTGCACAATATATGAAAAATCGTGGAAAAATCTACGCCTTTGATATTTACGACCATAAACTAAAGTTGATTGACTCTACTGCAAAAAGGCTCGGAATAAGTTGTATAAAAACCTCATTAAGAAATGCACAAACCGACAACGAGGAAATGTTACCAGCCGATAAAGTGCTATGTGATGTTCCTTGCTCCGGTTTAGGAATATTAAGCCGTAAACCTGAAATAAGATATAAAAAGGACTTGATTTCCGAACAGTTACCGAAATTGCAATATGATATTCTCTGTAACAGCAGTCGCCTTGTGGCAGTAGGGGGAACATTAATTTATTCTACCTGTACTTTAAATCCTGCCGAAAATCAGGAAAATGCGGAAAAATTTTTGCAGGAGCATAGTAATTTTGAGCCGTTAAAACTCAATTTAGGATTAGAGCATTGTATCAGCGAGGGTGAAAATATGCTGACTATGTTTCCTCATTTTCACTCTACAGACGGTTTCTTTATTTCCGCTTTCAGAAGGGTAAGGTAAGTTATGGTTGATATTAAATCCCTGTATAAAGAGGAACTTATACAGTACCTCTGTGACAACGGCTTTCCCAAGTTTAGGGGAAAGCAGGTATTTGAATGGCTTAACAAAGGTGTAAAAACCTTTGAGGAAATGAAGAATATCCCTAAAAACCTTATAGAGTTTTTAAATTCAAGTTGTTACATTTCTGTTGCAAATATTGAAAAAAAACTTGTATCAAGGTATGATAAAACGGTGAAGTACCTTTTTAGGTTTAATGACGGAGAATTTGTTGAATCTGTTGTAATGAATTATAAGCACGGATATTCAATCTGTGTTTCCACACAGGTAGGCTGTAAAATGGGCTGTACCTTTTGCTCAACAGGAAAAAGCGGATTTTCCCGTTCATTAACCGCCTCTGAAATTCTCAATCAGATAGAATCGGCACAGAACGATTTAAACATCCGCATAAGCAATATCGTGCTTATGGGTATGGGCGAGCCTTTAGATAACTTTGATAACGTGATTAGGTTTTTAAAAATAGTGTCTAACGAGGAAGGTCTTAACATCGGAATGCGCCACATTACTCTTTCAACCTGTGGCATAGTTCCAAAAATTTATGAACTTGCGGAGTATCGGTTTGGCTTAACCTTGTCCGTATCTCTCCACGCACCAAATAACGAAATCAGAAGCAGAACGATGCCTGTAAACAATAAATATCCTGTAGAGGAAGTAATTAAAGCCTGTAAGGATTATTTTAAAACTACCGGCAGACGTATCAGTTTTGAATATACAATGATTGATTCAGTAAACGACAGCGACGAAAACGCAGAGGAACTTGCAAATCTCCTCAGCGGTATGAACTGTCACGTAAATTTGATACCTGTAAATAACGTAAAGGGCACAAATTATCACAAGAGTAAAACAGAGCGACAGCAGGCTTTTATTAATATTCTTGCCAAAAAGGGAATAACCGCCACAGTAAGGCGGACTTTAGGCAGCGATATTAATGCTTCCTGCGGCCAACTTAAAAGAAATCATTTAGAAGTTAAAGGAGGTTAATAACTTGGAAGTTTTCAGCAAAAGTGACATAGGCTTAGTCCGTTCCCAAAATCAGGATGACTGCCGCTTCGGAGTTATTTCCCCAAGTTGTGTGTGGGCAGTTGTTTGTGACGGTATGGGCGGTGCAAACGGCGGTAATATCGCAAGTGCAACAGCAGTTGAGTATATCAGCAGAGAAATCGAAAGGATGTATTCCGATGATTTAACAAAAGCGGAATTGTCAACCTTAATGACAGAGATTGTATCCCAGGCAAATATTGAGGTTTACAATATGGCAAAAAATGACGTTGAATTAACCGGAATGGGTACAACCTGCGAGTTTATTCTTGTAAAAGATACAACAGTCCACGTTGTCCACGTGGGTGATAGCCGTACATACGCTATCCGCGGAGGAAAAATTAAGCAACTGACAGAGGACCATTCCGTTGTTCAGGAAATGGTCAGACGTGGCGAGATTACTCCGGAACAGGCTCAAAATCATCCCAACAAGAATTTCATCACAAGGGCTTTAGGTATCAAACCTGAAGTACACTTGGATTATATTGAAGCAAATTTCATTTATGGCGACGTTTTACTTATTTGCACAGACGGATTGTCCAACTGTGTAACAACAGGCGATATGGTAAAAATCTGCCACGAAAACCGTGGAGAAGGTCTGCCTCAAAAGTTAGTTGAAAAGGCTAAAGAGGGTGGCGGAAGTGACAACATTACCGTTACGGTTGTGTATTAAGAGGGTGAAATAAATGGATAAATACAGCGGAAAAAAACTTGACGGACGTTACGAAATCCACGAACTAATCGGCGTAGGCGGAATGGCTTATGTGTATCGTTGCACAGATACCATAGACGACCGTGAGGTTGCAGTAAAAATCTTAAAAGATGAATTTCTGAATAACGAAGAATTTATCAGACGTTTCAAAAACGAGAGCAAGGCTATCGCTATGCTTTCCCATCCTAACATTGTAAAGGTTTATGATGTTAGTTTCGGCGATATGATTCAGTATATCGTAATGGAATATATTGACGGTATCACACTAAAGGAATATATCGGCTTACAGGGTATTCTTGAGTGGCAGGAAGCTCTCCACTTAACAACCCAGATTTTAAAAGCATTACAACATGCTCACGACAGAGGTATAGTCCACCGTGATATTAAGCCTCAGAATATTATGCTTTTACAGGACGGCACTATCAAAGTAACCGACTTTGGTATTGCACGTATGTCAGATACTGCTACTAAAACTATGACAGAACACGCAATCGGCTCTGTTCACTATATTGCCCCTGAACAGGCAAAAGGCTCAAAAACTGACGGAAAATCCGACATTTACTCCGTTGGTGTAATGCTCTATGAAATGCTTACAGGCAAACTGCCTTTTGAGGCTGACAGCGCCGTTTCCGTAGCATTAATGCAACTGCAGTCTACTCCTAAAATGCCAAGAGAAATCAACAGCAGTATTCCTTTGGGACTTGAGCAGATTACTATGCACGCTATGCAGAAAATTCCTTCCGAGCGTTATCAGAGCGCATTGGATATGTTGGGTGATTTAGAACGCTTCAGACTGAATCCCGACGTAAGATTTGATTATAAATATTTTGTTGACTCCGAGCCTACAAAGTTTGTAAATACAGGCAAAAAGCCAAAACCCACTCCTGTAAAGATTGAGGATAACCCTGAGGTGGAGGAACTTGAAAAGAGAAAGGAACGCAAAAAGCCTTTCTATGTTGTTATGACTGTTATAGTCTGCACAGTGATTATGGCTGTTATTTTCTGCGTTGCAGGTCTGTTCAAAGGCTGTGCTTCAGCACAATCAACAGATGTAGAAGTACCTGATTTTGTTGGAATGAATATAGTTGACGCCAACGAAAACAACGAGTACAATTTCAAATTTGAGATTAAAAGCGAATACAACAAGAAAAAAGAAATCGGCGAAATTTTGGAGCAAAACCCTGAACCAGGCTCAAAACTTGTTAAATCAGGCTCAATAATCGAACTAACCGTAAACGGTACGGAAACAGAGGTTTCAATTCCATATTGCAAAAATTCCACTAAAAAAGACGCTGTAAAGGCTATGGAGGACAGAAACCTCACACCTATCGTTATTGAAGTTTATGATACCTTAACTCCAAAGGGTTACGTTGCCGATACCTATCCGCCTGCAGGCGTAAAAGGTACAATCGGCTCAAAGGTATATATTTACGTGGCAAAAGACGAATACAAAGAGAAAATTGAAATGCCGAAAGTTAAAGGCGAATTACTCTCCGCTGCTCAAAATATGCTTGATATTTTGAAGTTAGAGGTTAAATATACCTATGACGATAACAGCCTTGAGCCGGAGGGCGTTGTAATTCAGCAGTCACCTTTGCAGTACAGCAAAATCAACGAGGGCGATACTGTAAACCTTGTTGTAAGTTCAGGTGAGGGCAGTAAAACAACAGTAAATATCCCTGTGGATATGCCTACAAATGTGGATTACAATGTTGACTTAACAGTTTTAGTTGACGGCAAGGCTGACGACTCCTACTCTAACTCAATAAATCCAAAATACAACAACAGTTATACATTATCATTTACAGGTTCGGGTTCATCAACTGTAGAGGTATTGCTTGACGGGCAAACTTACAGACGTTATGTGATTGACTATACAACCAAGAACTATACCACTACTTCCTATAACTATATTCCAACCGAACCTGAAACCGTATATACCGAACCTCCAACCACTATGGATACAACCCCGATTATTGATACAACTGAAACTGTGGGCGGAGATATAGTATAATATGAAATGTATTGACGGAATAATCTTAAAAGGAATAGGCGGCTTCTATTATGTAGAAGCCGCTAATACGATATACGAGTGTAAGGCGAGAGGTATATTTCGAAAAAAGAATAATTCACCCCTTGCAGGAGATAATGTAAGAATTTCAATTCCAAGTGAGGGTTTTCCTGCCATTGAGGAAATTTATCCTCGCAGAAACAGTTTGAGAAGACCTCCACTTGCAAATATCGACACCCTTGTAATTGTCTGTTCAACTGTTGACCCAACACCAAATACCATCGTCATTGACAAAATGACAGCCGCCGCTGTGGATAATGACATTGAGCCTGTTATTGTAATTTCAAAGTCAGACCTGAAAAGCGGAACGGAACTTGCGGATATCTACAGAAAAAGTGGTTTCAGAGTTTTCGAATATTCAAGCAACGATATAAACTCCGCTTTGGAAATCAGACCTATTTTCAAGGATAAAATAACAGCCTTTGCAGGTAACAGCGGTGTAGGTAAATCCACCTTGCTGAACACTCTCTATCCGCAACTTTCTCTTGACACAGGGGAGATAAGCGAGAAATTAGGCAGAGGTCGGCACACCACAAGAACAGTGGAATTATATAAACTTGACGGGGGCTATATAGCAGACACTCCGGGATTTTCAACTGTGGATATTGAGCGTTTCAATATGATTGAAAAGGATAATATTCAATATTGTTTTCCTGAATTTAAGGATTATCTCACAAAGTGCAAATTTACCTCCTGTTCACATACCTGTGAAAAAGGATGCTGTATAATTGACGCAGTAAATAGGGGAGAAATACCTGAAAGCAGACATAAAAGTTATGTTGCTATGTATAATGAAGTAAAGGATATTAAAAAATGGCAGTTAAAAAATCAGGCAGATGTGTAATAATTTCAGGTGCGCCGAATTGTAACGCAGATTTTATCGCCGCTAATATTTTAACTGATGATTATATAATCTGTGCCGACGGCGGCTATAAATATGCACAGAAGTGTAATATAAAGCCTGATTTATTCGTAGGGGATTTTGACTCTTTTAAAGGAACTGTTCAGGGCAAAACAGAAGTCATCAGGCTAAAGGTACACAAGGATGACACGGATACAATGCACTGTGCCAAAATCGCCATAGAAAAAGGCTTTAGCGAAGTTGTAATTTTAGGAGCAATCGGCGGCAGAATTGACCACAGTTTTGCAAATATTTCTATTTTACAGTACTTTGCCGATAATAATGTTTCGGCAAAAATCATCACCGAGAATGAAATTTTGCAGATTGCATCGGTAGGTGAACACTCCTTTTATAACTTAAAGGGATATACTTTTTCCGTATTTCCTTTCGGCTGTAATGAAGTCACAGTTTCCTATGAGGGTGATGTTGAATACAAGGCTCAGTCATTAACCCTTTGTTCATCAAATCCTATGGGGGTTTCAAATATCTTTTTATCGAATAATGTGAAAATAATCGTAAAGCAGGGTTATGCACTTATTGTTGCAGTGAAAGAAGTGTAGAAAATTTCCTCTTTCAATAACAATGCTGTAATAATAATTGCAATTTTCTGTTTTACTATGTTATAATTACTTATAATGCGTAGATATATTATTTTCTGGAGGTATAACTAATGTCATTGTGTATGGGATGTATGCGTGAAATCGGTGACAATGTTCTTTGTCCAAGTTGCGGATTTGACAATTCCAAGGAACAAAAAGCGCCATTTTTACCTTATGGTACTGTTTTACAGGGAAGATATGTAATCGGCTCAAAAATTGAAAATAACGGTGAATGTGCAAGGTATATTTCCTTTGATAAGCAAACCGGGGACGTAGTTATAGTATGCGAGTTTCTGCCTATGGGGCTGTTTACAAGAGAGGGCAAAGACTTAAATCTTAACGTTAGATTTGACAACGAAGAACTGTTCCGTAAACTTTGCTCCGATTTTATTTCCTATTATCGCACAATCGCAGAGTTAAAGGATTTTTCCGCATTAATCAGAATTTATAATATATTCCAGGAAAATAATACCGCATATGTTATTGAGGAAAATCAGGACTTAATTCCTTTTGAAGAGTACGTTCAACGCAGTAACGGAAGCCTTGACTGGGATATTGCAAGACCTCTGTTTATGCCTGTAATATCCGCCCTTGAGGCTTTGCACCGCCGCGGTATCGGTCACTACGCAATATCTCCGAAAAATATGTACGTAACCGCTTACGGAAAAATCAAAATTTCAGGTTACTCCACAGCAAACGAAAGAAAACGCGGTACACCTTTAAAATCACAACTTTATTCAGGTTGCGCCGCTCCGGAACAATATGAAAATAATTTCCCAATAGATAATATCACGGAAATCTACGGCATTTCCGCAACTCTATTCTATGCCTTAACAGGAAATCTCCCTGCAAACGCTATGGATAGAATTAAGGACTCACGTCTTTTAATGAGTACAAGTACAGTAAAAAGACTGCCCCCACACGTTGTAACCGCTATTGCTAACGGTTTACAGGTTAAACGTGAAAACCGTATAACCGATTTTGACGATTTGCGTTCACAACTTTCCGTATCTCATACTGCACAGGCTATCCAAGAGGAAATCTCAAGAACTGCCAATACAACTGTTAAAAAGTCAGATATGAATAAAAGCGAGGGTATGTCAAACAAAACCGCAGCGATTATTACCGCTGTTTTATCCCTTGTTATATTAGGAGTTTTGTGTGTGGTACTTTTGATGCAAAACCCTTTTAAGGCTTGTTTTGTAAGTAACAATAATTTAGAAACTACTGCTCCTTCCGAGGAATGGACAGGGCCTACCGTACCTGATTTGGTAGGAAGAAATTTTAACAGCGCTATGAAAGACGCAGAAAAAAGCGAGGAAATAGCACTATACAGAGATGCCTCCGACAACTACAGCGATAAGTACGACGAGGGAGAAATTATGGAGCAATTTCCACCTGCCGGCTCAAAGATTGATGCAGCAGGTGAAGTTTCCATAACAGTTAAAGTAAGTAACGGACCTTTGATGAGGGTTTTGCCTGATGTTGAAAATAAAACAGAGGATACCGTTGCTAAGGAGTTAGCAGATTTAGGTTTTGTTGTAGATGCTGAATACCAGAACAGCGGTGAAGTTGCCAAACAGATTGTTATGGGATATAAAGATTACCAGTCCGGTGACAAACTTGAGGCAGGTTCAAAGGTAACAATAATTGTCAGCAAAGGTATGGAAGTTACAACTTCTCCTATTCAATAAGTTTACTCACATATTTATAAAAGAAAAAGGTGGGTAAATCCCACCTTTTGTAATATCACAGTTTAAACCTTTGTTTTATGGTATCCTCACTTGCTCGGACAACTCCGAATATGGAACTGTAACTGTCCGGATACTCTTCGGCAAGTTTATCGTATGATAGGTCAACTTTAATTTTATCCCCTTGGGTAATTTTCAATTCCTCAATTTTAAGCATATCCATCGCCATTGAGGTTTGACAGTAATCTGCTGTAAGTTGATAGGGAATAGTCTTGTTGTTATCTGTGCTGTTAAAGGAACTGATAGTCCTCAACACCTTATATTCAGCGGTCATAAGGTATTGAGAAACATATTTGCTTAATTTTTTGTTGCCCACTTGTGACAGAATATTATAAATAACACCGGAAGTATTTGTAAGAAGTTTTTTGTTGTATAGACAGTAGTTGTCCGTTTTACCCTGAAAAACATCTTTTACTTGATTTTCGTTAGGAATATCCTCTGCTTTCGGAGTGTTTCCTGATGGATTTTGTGTGCGACCAAGCAAATAATCTGTTGACACATTGTAGTAGTTTGCTACTTTTACCAAAAAGTCAAGCCCACATTCTCTGATGCCTTTTTCATAGTGGGACAGCAGAGATTGAGAGATACCAAGTTCCTCTGACGCCTGTTTTTGGCTCAAACCTTTTTGCTTTCTTAAATATGTAATTATTCGAGAAAAATTGTTTATCATAATATCACCTCGTATATTACAAATAGTATATAATATAATTTACAAATTGTAAAGAGAGTTGTTTATATGCAATCCTATGTTATTCATTTCATAAGACACGGAGATATAGAAGATACCCTAAAGGGCAAGTATATCGGCACTACCGATGTTCCTTTAAGTGAAATTGGAAAGAGAAATCTTCGTGAATATGACAGCAAATATATTTACCCGGGTACTCAGGTGGTTTTTACAAGTCCGCTGAAAAGATGCACAGAAACCGCTAAAATCCTTTACCCTGACCAAACTCCCCTTGTAATCGACCAACTCAGCGAATGTTGTTTCGGTGAATGGGAAAACAAGTCTGCCGAGGAATTAAAAGGCAATCCTGATTTTGAAAATGGCTTGCAGGCTCTACCGATGTAAAGCCACCTCGAGGAGAAAGCGGAGCAGATTTTACAAAAAGAGTATGCCTTATGTTCAAGCAGATAGTAGAAGGTATGATGAAAACAAACAATACCGAGGCGGTAATTATTACTCACGGCGGTGTTATTATGACTATACTGTCAGTATTCGGTCTGCCACAGGCAAAGCCCTTTGAGTGGGTAATGGATAACGGATTTGGCTATTCCGTAAGAATAAATCCAATGCTGTGGCAACGAGATATGGTTGCAGAGGTCTATCAGAAAATTCCTAAAATTATTGAAAATTAAAATAAGAAATATCAGAAAAAGGAGAAATCAAAATGTCAAACTATAAAATTACTTTGTTAAAAGGTGACGGAATCGGTCCTGAAATCGTTGATGAGGCTGTAAAGGTTTTAAACAAAACTGCTGAAAAATTCAACTTCACAGTAGAGTATGACGAGGCTTTAATGGGCGGTTGTGCTATTGACGCAACAGGAATGCCTTTGCCACAGGAAACTATTGATAAATGCAAAGCCTCCGACAGCGTACTTTTAGGTGCAGTAGGCGGTCCAAAGTGGGACAACCTGCCGGGTTCACAACGTCCTGAGGCAGGACTTTTAGGAATCAGAGGTGCTTTAGGTCTGTTTGCTAACCTCCGTCCATCTGTAATTTTCGAGCCTTTACAGGGCGACTCTCCAATTAAAGACGAAATCATCGGCGGTAAATTGGATATAATGATTGTACGTGAACTGACAGGCGGTATTTACTTTGGAAAACGCGGACGTTGTGACCACGAAAATGGTACTCCTGCCGCTTGGGATACAGAGATGTATTCAGAGTTAGAGGTTGAGCGTATTGCAAGAGTAGCCTTTGATATGGCTATGAAGAGAAATAAAAAGGTTACAAGTGTTGATAAGGCAAACGTTTTGGAATCCTCACGTCTGTGGAGAGAAACAGTTATCCGTGTATCAAAGGATTATCCGGAGGTAGAGTTAAATCATCTTTACGTTGATAACTGCGCTATGCAACTTGTCAGAAATCCACGTCAGTTTGACGTAATTGTAACTTCAAATATTTTCGGCGATATTCTTTCTGACGAAGCCTCAATGATTGCAGGCTCAATCGGTATGCTTGCATCTGCAAGTCTTGCAGAGGGCTCATTCGGTTTGTATGAGCCTATTCACGGCTCTGCTCCTGATATTGCAGGACAGGGTATTGCAAATCCACTTGCTACAATTCTGTCAGTTGCAATGATGTTAAGATATTCACTAAACCAGCCTGAGGCTGCCGACGCTATCGAAAACGCAGTAAACGAAACATTAAAAACCTACCGTACACCTGATATTCTGTCAGCAGATACAAAGAAAGTATCTTGCAGCGAAATGGGCGATATGGTATGTGCGGCTCTTTAAGAGGAAAATATGACTTACTATGATATGCACTCCCACATATTGCCCCAACTTGATGATGGCTCAAAAAGTGTGGAATTAAGCCTTGAGATAATCAACAGGCTGCGCAGACAAAACGTTAATAATATTTGCTTTACACCTCATTATTATTCAAACGAAATGAGTATAGCAGATTTCGTTTCGCAACGTGAAAAATCGGCTGAAAAACTGTTGCCGAATTTACCTGATGATGTAAATGTTTGTATCGGCGCAGAGGTTTACGTTACAAGTTACCTCTTTAACAACAGAGATTTATCACCCTTGTGTTACGGCAATTCAAAGTACATACTCTGCGAGTTTCCCTTTGGCTCATCTTTTGAGGGTCAGACTTTGGATTATCTTTACAGGTTGCAGGGTAATTACGGACTAAAACCTGTGCTTACTCATATTGAAAGATACTACAACCTTATGGCTAACGAGGGTGCAATAGAAAATCTTGTTGACGAGGGTGTTATCATTCAAAGCAACGTGGGTGCATATAAGGGCTTTTCTCAAAAGCGAAAGTTGTTAAAATATATTAAACGTGGTTATATTACAGTCTTGGGAACTGATTGCCACTCTCTTCAACGTGGCAACCCTGACGAGTATCTTACCACCATTAATCTTATCAAAGATAAATGCGGCAAAGAATACGTGAAAGATATAGTAGAAACAAGTGCAAAGATTTTTAATAGTGCAATATAATTTTAGGGCTGTTTTCACAGCCCTGAATTTATATAGAGGAGTTGTATATTATGGATGAATTTAGTTTATTACATCCGCAAAATTCAAAGGTAAAGTATAATCAACTGAAAAAAGAGGCAATTAACGATTTGTCCATAGATTTCCTCTGTGACGCTGTTACCGAGGACGCATATGAGAAAAACAGTATAAAGCAACTGCTTACAAATATTACCGACGATAAAGAGGTAATAAAGTACAGATGCGACGTTTTTGATGATTTTATGCAGTTTCCACAACTTCGAGCAGATTTAACAAATCTCCTTGAAAAACTCAATGACCTGCGAGAAATAGAGCGTTTCCAAAAGGACAGCGAAGCGTCATCGTTGTGGCAGTTAATCAACAGACTTCGTGAAATTGACGGATATGTAGATTGCATTACAAAAATAAAAACAACCCTTGAATCTATCGACGTTAAATCAGAGGGTCTTCTGAACTTAAAAAGTAACGTTCAAAACATATTCAACGGCAGTGGTTTTCCTGAATTAAAGCAGGATATTACCGAGACACTGAACAAGGCGCAAAAACTAAAAAGTATCACCTTAGGAGTTAATCTTGACAGTTTGTTGCGTCCGTCAACCGTTGGAGTTGTTTCCTTAAACGATAAGGAGTTTACCGACAGCGGAATTTTAAAGAAGTTTATGAGGTTTGCAAATAACGACAGCGAACTTCACAAGGGTAATGATGTGTCCGGATATGTTCATTTCCACCCTGCAAACCCATCCACCGGAAAAATCGGTTTTGGACAGGTTGTAATGGGTGCGCAAAATGACGTAAATCAGATTTATGACAGCGAAGTAACAGGCGCAGACCCATTATCAGACGCACTAAAGAAAGTTGTAACCGATATATTAAGACGTACAGTAAATGAGATAAAATCAATACTTCATAAGTACATTAACGTAAACGGCTATTCACTTGTTGCACTTATGCCTGAAATTATTTTTTACGTAAGGTTTGCAGAGTTTTGCGATAAAATCAAGGCAAAAGGTCTGCCACTCTGCAAGACTGAAGTTCTTGACAGAGAACAGCGAAACTGCAACATTAAAGATATTTACAATATTAAATTAGGCATAAAATCAGTTCAGGGTGACGATACGGATATTGTTACAAATGATTTTGTATTTGATGATGACAAGCGGATTTATATATTAACAGGCCCCAACCGTGGCGGTAAAACAACTATCACCCAAGCGGTAGGACTTGCGTTTTTACTTGCACAAAACGGTATTTACGTTCCTGCCGGTTCTATGAGTTTTAGCCCCTGCGATAATATTTTCACCCATTTTCCTGCTGATGAAAACGATACGGTAGATTTAGGCAGACTTGGTGAAGAGAGCAAAAGATTGTCAGAAATTTTTACAGTTGCCACAAAATACAGCCTGTTGCTTTTGAACGAAAGTCTTGCTACAACCAACGTGGCAGAGGGCTTGTATATTGCAAAGGACGTTGTAAAGTCTATGCGATATTTAGGAGTACGTGCGATTTTTAATACCCATATGCACGATTTAGCACGTAATCTTGAGAATGTTAACGAAAATGTAGAGGGCGACAGTAAGGTTGAAAGTATGGTAACAGGAGTTGACCACGGCAACCGTTCCTTTAAAGTATATATAACTTCTCCCGAGGGCGTAAGTTATGCAAAAGATATTGCGGAAAAGTATGGTGTAACCTTTGCCCAAATCAAAAAACAAATAGATAGTAAATAAAATCGGCTGTCGCAAATTTAGTGTAGCGACAGCCGATTGATTATATACAATTTTACAACCTAACAGAAATACCCTTGTTGTTCAGATACTTTTTTAACTCAGGTATAGGAATTTCACCAAAGTGGAACAGTGATGCCGCCAATACAGCGTCAGCCTTGCCTTGGGTAAATGCATCATAAAAATGCTCCAACGCACCTGCACCGCCACTTGCGATAACAGGAATGTTTACTTTCTCTGATACCGCTTTAGTAAGTGCCAAATCGTAGCCTTTTTTCTGACCGTCCTCGTCCATACTTGTCAAAAGTATTTCTCCGGCACCTCGTTTTTCACATTCAACAGCCCACTGAACAGCGTCAATCCCCATAGGAATACGACCGCCGTTAATATATACTTCCCAGCTGTCGCCCTTGCGTTTTGCGTCAATAGCCACAACAACACATTGACTGCCGAATTTATAAGCCGCCTCGTTTATAAGGTCAGGTCTTTTAATTGCTGCGCTGTTTACCGATACCTTGTCTGCACCGGCTCTTAATATTTCGTTGAAATCCTCAACTGTTCTTATTCCGCCGCCAACTGTAAATGGAATAAAAATTGTGTTTGCAACTTCCTTTACCATATCAATAGTAGTTGCACGTCCGTCACTTGATGCAGTAATATCCAAGAAAACTAACTCGTCAGCGCCTTGTTTGTCATATTGCTTTGCACATTCAACAGGATTTCCTGCGTCAACCAAATCTACAAAACTCATACCTTTAACAACCCTGCCGTTTTTTACATCAAGGCAGGGTATAATTCTTTTTGCGTACATAATAACTCCTATTCCTTGCACATTTCTGCAAAATTTCTTAACATCTGTAATCCTACCTCACCGCTTTTTTCAGGGTGGAATTGTGTTGCAGTTACATTTTCATAACTGACAGCGGCGTCAATGGTAACTCCGTACTCAGTTTGTGCGGCTACAATATCCTTGTTTTCCGCATTTAAGTAATAGGAATGAACAAAATAAACGTATGAGTTATCCTTTATACCTTTAAATATACCGTCTTTTTTCAAAAGTTTTATACTGTTCCAACCTATATGAGGAATTTTCAACCCCTCACCGTCAGGTATTTTTGTAACAGTACCTTTGAAAATATCAATGCCTTTTACACCCGGACTTTCCTCACTTTCAGGAAAAAGCAACTGTAATCCCAAGCAGATTCCCAAAAACGGCTTTTTAGTTTTGATAAATTCTCTTACTGTTTCCGTAATTCCATTCTTATTCATATTATCCATAGAATTACCGAAAGAGCCAACCCCGGGCAGTATAGCACCCTCGGCTTTCATTATTTCGTTTTTATCATTTGTAACAATGCAGTCACAACCTACATATTTCAGAGCCTTGTAAACGCTCTGAATATTTCCTGCACCATAGTCAATTATTGCAATCATAAAATTACCTCAAATCTCAGTTTACATAAAATTTTACCATAATGACCATTATAATGCAAGATTTTATGATAAATATTCCAAATCTTGCAAAATTAATTTTATTTTATTATAAATCAGTTGTATTTTGCAAGTTTTAGTGTTAAAATGAATTGTATTTAGTAAAGGAGGTCTAATAATGATTGAACATTTACTTACAAGAATTGAAATGAATATGAATACGTTTTCAAAAGGACAGAAACGTATTGCTAATTATATAGAAGAACATTATGACACAGCCGCATTTATGACAGCCGCAAAGTTGGGAAAAACCGTAGGCGTGTCCGAAAGTACAGTAGTACGTTTTGCAAATGAATTAGGTTACGAAGGTTATCCAAAACTTCAAAAGGCTATGCAGGAAATGATTAGGGATAAACTTACTTCCGTTCAGCGTATTGACGTTACTACCACAAGAATAGGCAACAACCACGTTCTTGATGCAATAATGAATCAGGACATTGATAAAATCAGACGTACTTTAGAGGAAACCTCAAGAGAGGATTTTGAAAAAGCCGTTCAATCTATAGTAAAAGCAAAGAGAATATATATTTTCGGTGTACGTTCCACCGCATCTCTTGCTCAATTTTTAGGCTACTATTTCGGACTTATTTTTGATAATGTACGTGTTATTACAGATACTTCAAAAACCCATACCTACGAACAACTTTTCAGAATTGAAAAAGACGACGTTATGATAGGTATCAGTTTTCCACGTTACAGCACAATGGCGGTTGAAGCTATGAGCCTTGCACGTGACCGCGGAGCAAACTCTATTGCAATTACAGACAGTATGGTATCTCCTCTTGTATCTGCTGCTGACGAAGTTTTACTTGCTCGTAGCGATATGGCGTCTGTAGTTGATTCCTTGGTAGCGCCTTTAAGCCTTATCAATGCTTTGATAGTAGCAACAGTTCTTGAAAAGAAAGAGGAAGTAACAGATACCTTTAAAGAACTTGAACTTATCTGGAATCACCAGGGTGTATATGATAAAAAATAAGGTATTGTCATGAGTGAAAAAAGAGTAATTGTAATCGGCGGCGGTGCAGCAGGTTTAATGGCGGCAGGTTTTGCTGCACAAAATGGGGCAAAAGTTACTGTATTTGAAAAGATGCACAGAGTAGGCAGAAAAATTATGATTACCGGCAAAGGCAGATGCAACCTTGCAAATGAGTGTGACGTTGAAACTTTTATGCAGAATGTACCGGTGAACAATAAATTTCTATACAGTGCAATTTATAACTTCACCCCATATGATATAATTGATTTTTTCAACAATTTAGGACTACAAACAAAAACAGAAAGAGGAAACCGAGTTTATCCAATTTCCGAAAAGGCTGTTGACGTTGTAGATACTATGCGAAATTTTGCACTTGATAATGGTGCGAAAATTGTTAATAAAGAAGTCAAATCCCTGCTGATAGAAAACGGAGTTTTAAAAGGAATTAAGGCTGATACCGATTATTATGCCGACTCCGTAATAGTTGCTACAGGAGGCGCAAGTTACCCCTTAACAGGTTCAACAGGTGACGGATATAAATTTGCCAAGTCTGTAGGTCACACTATAATTCCCATAAAACCCTCACTTGTACCATTGGAAAGTGACGATAAATTCTGCAAGGACATGCAGGGGCTTTCTTTAAGAAATGTCGCCCTAACCGTAAAGAATGAGGACGGCAGAGAGATTTATAAAGATTTTGGAGAAATGCTCTTTACCCACTTTGGTATTTCAGGCCCTATAGTGCTTTCTGCAAGTTGTCATATGCAGAACTTTGACAGCCACAGTTACACAACCTATATCGACCTTAAACCGGCATTGTCAGAGGAACAACTTGATTTAAGAATACAAAAGGATTTTAAAGAGAATATTAATAAAGCGGTGTCAAATTCATTTTCAAAGTTACTGCCAAAGAAAATGATACCTGTGGTGCTAAAACGCTGGGGCGTACCTTTTGAAAAGAAGTGTAACAGCATTACAAAAGAGGAACGGAAAAACCTTGTTAATCTCCTAAAAAACTTTTCCGTATCAATTTCAAAACCAAGACCTGTTTCAGAGGCTATAATAACCTCAGGCGGTGTAAAGGTTACTGAAATCAATCCGAAGACTATGGAAAGTAAATTAATGCCAAATCTGTATTTTGCAGGAGAGGTAATTGATGTTGACGCTTACACAGGTGGCTTTAACCTGATAATCGCTTGGGCAACAGGCAGATTAAGCGGAGAAAGCGCCGCCTGTTAATAACACAATGAATTGGAAAGGATGAATATTATGTCTATAGCAGTAGCAATCGATGGACCTGCGGGTGCAGGCAAAAGTACAATTTCAAAATCAGCGGCAAAGGAACTTGGATTCATTTATGTTGATACAGGCGCACTGTATCGTACAGTAGGACTTGCCGCAAGTAGGAGAAATATCGAGCCTGTTCAGGGCGAAGAAGTCAATAACCTACTTGACAGTATAAAGGTAGAATTAACATTTAACGATAAGGGCGAACAGGTTGTACTCCTTAACGGAGAGGACGTATCTGCTTTTATCAGAACTCCCGAGGCTTCTATGATGGCTTCCAAAATTTCTGCAATCCCTGAAGTTAGAGCCTATCTTCTTGATTTACAGAGAAATATGGCAACAACAAATAACGTAATTATGGACGGCAGAGATATCGGTACAGTTGTACTTCCAAATGCAGAGGTTAAAATTTTCCTGACTGCAACTCCTGAGGCAAGAGCCACAAGACGTTACAAGGAACTTGCGGAAAAGGGAATGGACGTAAAATACGATGATATTTTGCAGGACGTCATTACTCGTGACTACAACGATTCCCACAGAGAAATCGCCCCATTAAAACAGGCCGATGATGCGGTTTTAGCAGATACTACCGAAATTGATTTACAGGGCAGTATCGACTTAATTGTCAGCATAATCAAGGAGCGTATGTAATAATGGGACAGTCTAAACTTCTATACGGTTTCGGAAAAGCCGTTTGTACTCCTATATTCAAAGTTTTATACAGATATAAGGTTGTCAATAAAAACAACATTCCCCCTGAAGGCGGTTATATTATCGCTTGTAATCACCTTTCAAATATCGACCCTGTGCTTTTAGGCTTAGGACAAAAAAGAAGAATTTTCTTTATGGCAAAGGATGAACTGTTTAAAAACAAATTCTTTGGTGCTTTAATTCGTGGACTTGGAGCATTTCCCGTTAAGCGTGGCACAGCTGACGAAAAGGCAATAAAAAACGGAGAGGACATTATCCTTGAAGGTAATGTTATGGGAATTTTCCTTGAGGGTGGTCGCAGCAAAACAGGTGAACTTATGCGTCCACGCAGCGGTTGCGCCCTTGTAGCGCAACAGACAAAAGTTCCTGTAGTACCTGCCTGTATCACAATAGTTGGCAACAAAAAGAATATATTTGCCAAAAGAGTAATCCATTTTGCCGAGCCTTTAACTAACGAGGATTTAGGCTTGTTAACAGGGAACAGACGTGAACTGAAAAACGCAAGTGACAAAATTATGGACAAAATCAGAGAAATGAGAGAACAGGACTTAAATGAATATAAACGTGGCTAAAACAGCAGGATTTTGCTTTGGAGTAAACAGGGCGGTTAATATTGTTGATGATTTACTGAACAGCGGTAAGAGTGTTTGCACATTAGGACCAATTATCCACAATATGGAAATGGTAAATGAACTCAAAGACAGAGGTTGTCTTGCAATAGATTCAGTAGAGGATTGTCCTATAGACAGCACATTGGTAATTCGTTCACACGGTGTTGCACAAAGTGTAATAGATAAAATTGAAAGTCTGGGACTTGAGTATATTGACGCTACCTGTCCTTTTGTTAAGAAAATACATAATATAGTTGAAAAGGCAGGGCTTGAAAATAAGATAATTTTAATTGCCGGAAATAAAAATCACCCTGAAGTACAGGGTATTGTAGGCCATTGTAAAAGCGATTGCTATACCTTTAACAACGAGGATGAACTACTTGAATTGGAAAATATAATTCTAAATATGAATAATAATCCAATTTGTGTAGTTGCACAGACCACTTTTAGTAAAAAAGAATGGAAAAAATGTATAAAAACTATAAAAAAGGTCTATACAAATGCCGAAATATTTGATACAATATGTAGAGCTACATCAGAACGTCAGGAAGAAGCAGATACTTTATCGGCTAAATCCGATTTAATGATAGTTATCGGTGACCGCCACAGTTCTAATACAGGTAAACTTTACGATATCTGTAAGAGCAGGTGCAGTAATACCTATCTTATTGAAACAGCAAAGGAACTTGACAGAGAACTTGTTTCTGTTTCTGAAAACATTGGTGTAACCGCAGGTGCTTCAACTCCTGCGAGGATAATAAAGGAGGTACTGGATACAATGAGTGAAGAAATCAAATCCAGCGAAACAGTTGAAATGGAAGAATCTTTTGAGGAGATGTTAGAGGAATCCCTCAAAAATTTAAATACTAATGAGAGGGTAAAAGGCGTAGTTATTAGCATAGCTCCTAACGAAGTTATTGTTGACGTAGGCAGAAAACAGTCAGGCTTTATTCCTGCTGACGAGCTTTCAAACGATCCGACTGCAAAGCCGGAGGACGTTGTAAGCGTTGGCGACGAAGTTGAACTTCTGATTATGAAAACTAACGACCAAGAGGGTACTATTATGCTTTCAAAGCGTAGAGTTGACGCTCAAAAAGGTTGGGAAGAACTTGAAGCAAAGGCTGATTCCGACGAAGTTCTAACAGGAAAAGTTTCAGAAGTTGTTAAGGGTGGCGTAATTGTTATTTACAACAATGTTCGTGTATTTATCCCTGCATCACAGGCTACTGCTACAAGAGATGAATCCCTTGAGGATTTAGTAGGTACCGAAGTAAAATTCAGACTTCTTGAAGTTTCACAGAGAGGCAGAAGAAGACGTGTAATCGGTTCAATCCGTTCCGTTCTCCGTGAGGAAAGAGCAGAACAGCGCGCTGCTTTCTGGGCTGAGTGTGAAGTTGGCAAGAAATACACAGGCGTTGTTAGAACACTTACAAGTTACGGCGCATTTGTTGATTTAGGCGGCGTATCAGGTATGATACATATTTCCGAACTTTCCTGGTCACACATCAAGCACCCATCAGAGGTTGTTAATGTTGGCGATGAGGTTCAAGTATATATCAAGGAAATCAATCAGGAAACAAAGAAAATTTCTCTTGGTTATAAAGATCCTGACGCTAATCCTTGGGAAATCTTAAGACGTGATTATCCTGTTGATACAGTTGTAGATGCTACAATCGTTGGCGTTACAACATTCGGCGCATTTGCAAACATTCTTCCGGGTATTGACGGTCTTATCCACATTTCTCAGATTGCTAATCAGAGAATTGAGAAAACTTCAGATGTTCTTTCTGTTGGACAGAAAGTACAGGCAAAGATTACTGCTATCGACTTTGACAAAAAGCGTATCAGTCTGTCAATGCGTGCTTTACTTCCTGTTGAGGAAGAAGTTGTTGAGGCAGACGAAGTAGTTGCTTCTACAGAAGCACCTGTTGAAGAAACTCCTGATACAGTTGCAGAAGAAGTTGCAGAAACACCGGTTGAGGAAACAACAGAAGAATAATCATAAAATTATTTCTAAAATTATGGGCGTCCTGCTTTTAAAGGACGCCCATTTGTGTTATAATAACCATATACTAAAATATGGTAGGGATATATATGTATGATAAAATAAAAATTCAAGGGCTAACTTTATTTGAAGAACTTGTAGAAACTGCAAACCTTAAAAAAGGCAGTCTTATTGTGTTAGGCTGTTCCACAAGTGAAATTATGGGTAGTAAAATCGGTACTAATTCACAGTTTGATTGCGCACAGGCTTTTTATTCAGGATTTTATCCGTATCTTAAAAAACAAGGTATTTTCCTAGCCGCACAATGCTGTGAACATTTAGGCAGAGCATTGGTAGTTGAGGAGGAATATGCAGAGAAACATAACCTTGAAATTGTGAACGCAATACCCCAACCAAAGGCAGGGGGCAGCAGTGCAACCACAGCCTATAAATTATTTGAAAGCCCTGTGCTGGTGGAAGAAGTAAAGGCTGACGCAGGTGTCGATATAGGTGATACTCTTATCGGTATGCACCTAAAAAAAGTTGCTGTTCCGGTAAGATTATCTGTTGAAAAAATCGGTAACGCAAGAGTAGTCTGTGCTCGTACTCGTCCTAAATTTATAGGCGGTGAAAGAGCAATATACAATAAAGAATTATTATAGGGGGATATTATGAACGCAAGAGATGAATTTATAAAGATTTACACAGAAAATATTTTCAGAGACGGCTCAAAGGAACTTTTGGAATGGCTCCAAACTACGGACTTTTTCACTGCGCCTGCAAGTACACGTTATCACTGCGCCTGTGAAAACGGCTTGGTAATGCATTCTGTCAGTGTTTTCAACACATTAATGGAAAAGCATTTTGACGAGGAAACCGATAGTGTAGAAAGTTTTGCAATATGCGCATTGCTCCACGATTTATGTAAGGCTCAGTTTTACAAGGTGTCAACAAGAAATGTAAAGAACGAACAAACAGGTCAATGGGAAAAAGTGCCGTATTACGCAATAGAGGACAGTTTTCCCTTTGGACACGGTGAAAAATCCGTATTCTTAATTGAAAGATTCATGCGATTGAAAATTGACGAGGCTATGGCTATTCGTTGGCATATGGGAGAATTCGGCGATAAGAACAGCAATACTATTTCACAGGCTTACGATAGATACCCTCTTGCAGTAAAACTTCATCTTGCAGATTTAGAATCTACATATTTAAGAGAAAAAGGCACTTCTGCTGTAAATAAATAGGTGAATTATGGATTTTGAAAATGCAAAGTTAAGGGCAGAGTATCTTGCTCAACAACTTAAATACCACAATGATTTATACTATAATCAGGACAATCCTGAAATTGAGGACTACGAGTATGACGCTATGCTCAGGGAACTTGAAAATTTAGAGGCTGAATTTCCACAACTTGTAAATTCTGATTCTCCAACCCAAAAGGTTGGCGGAAATGCAGGAGTAAAATTTTCCCCTGTTACTCATATCGTTCCTATGGAAAGTCTGCACGATAGTTTTTCCTATGATGAACTTATGGACTTTGACAGAAAGGTACGAGAGGTTGTACCAAATGCAGAGTACATTGTAGAACCTAAATTTGACGGACTTTCCGTATCTGTGGAATACACAAAGGGCGTACTTTCCAGAGCCTCAACTCGCGGTGACGGTACAACAGGTGAGGATGTAACGGATAATATTCTCACAATCAAGTCTTTACCTCACCGCCTAAAAAACGCTCCCTCTTATTTAGAGGTAAGAGGTGAAGTTTATATGTCCTTTGACAGTTTCTTTGCCCTAACCAAAAAGCAAGAGGAAAACGAGGAAAAGACCTTTAAAAATCCTCGTAATGCCGCTGCCGGCTCTCTCCGTCAAAAGGACAGCAAAATTACCGCCCAAAGAAATCTTGATATTTTTATTTTTAATATTCAGCAAATTGAGGGCGTAGAAATTACCAACCATCAACAAGCCTTAAACTATTTGAAAGATTTAGGACTGCCTGTGTCATTTTATAATTGCTACGATAATATGAATGACGTTATCAAGAAAATAGAAAGCATAGGTAATAACAGAGGTAACTTCCCCTTTGCTATAGACGGCGCAGTTGTTAAGGTAAACGATTTTAACACTCGCAATCTTTTAGGCTCAACCGCAAAATTCCCACGTTGGGCAGAGGCTTATAAATATCCTCCTGAAGAAAAGGAAACCACCCTTTTATCTATAGAAATTAACGTAGGACGTACAGGTGTGCTTACTCCTGTAGGAAATTTTGAGCCGGTACTTCTTGCCGGAACAACAGTATCTCGTGCTACACTTCACAATATTGATTTTATTACCGAAAAAGGTATATGTGTAGGAGATAAGGTGATTATCCGTAAAGCAGGCGAGATTATTCCCGAGGTGCTTTCCGTTTCAAGTCACAGTGAAAACGCAGTAGCTTTTGAATTTCCTAAACTTTGCCCATCCTGTTCAAGTCCTGTAGTAAGGGAAGAGGGTGAATCCGCAATCCGTTGCACAAACACAGATTGCCCTGCACAACTTATGCGCCACCTTATTCATTTTGTAAGCAGGGATGCTATGGATATTGAGGGTTTAGGACCTGCTGTGTTGGAGCAACTTGTAAATGCTGCCTTTGTAAAATCTCCATCAGACTTGTATTCTTTAAAGTATGATGATATTGTTTCCCTTGACAATAAAGGTGATAAATCCGCACAAAACCTGTTAAATGCATTGGAGAAATCAAAGTCAAATGAATTATACAGGCTCGTATTTGCTTTGGGTATTCCACATATTGGACAAAAAGCCGCAAAGACCCTTTGCCAAAAGTTTACTACCATTGAAAGTCTGTTTGATGCTAATGCAGAGGATATTTCCGCTATAGACGGATTTGGGGATATTATGGCTCAGTCGGTAGTTCAGTACTTCTCTCTTGAAAGTACTAAAAGCCTGATTGACGATTTAAAATCCCTTGGTGTTCAAATGAAACCGTCGGAAGTGATTTCTACGGAAGGTGTATTTACCGGCAAAACCTTTGTGCTGACAGGCACCCTGCCTACAATGTCAAGAAAAGAAGCCTCAATAATAATTGAACAACACGGCGGTAAAACTTCAGGCTCCGTATCAAAGAAAACTGACTTTGTACTTGCAGGAGAGGATGCAGGTTCAAAACTTACTAAAGCACAAACATTAGGCATCACAATCATCACCGAAGAAGAATTTTTAAATATGATATAGGTTTAATTTATGACTCTTGTGAAAACAAGGGTCATATTTTTTTGCCCAAAAGCATATAGGTTATTAAGTTGAAAAATCGGGAGGATAAAAATGACGGATAACAACAAGGCATTTAATATTGTAGCAAAGGCTGTTTGCACAAGCATAAATAAAAAGATTATGAATATACCTACGGAAATAAAGGACAACCTACAGGAAATCAGATTAAGGGTCAACAGACCCTTGGCTTTATGCTGTCCGGAGGATACATATTTTATGACGGAAAACGGCTGTGTAACAAACACATTTTTAGACCAACAAATGCTAACTGTCAGCAGCAGAGATATTTTTGAAACCTTTAACAATATCTGCAATTATTCCGTATATTCAAAGCAAAATGAGATAAAAAATGGATTTGTCACTCTTAAGGGCGGTCACAGAGCCGGTATATGCGGTACAGCAGTAGCAGAAAAGGGAGTTATCACAAATATAAGGGATATTAGTTCAATCAATATACGAATATCTGTGGAGCATAAAAACTGCGCAAAACCTATTATTGAAAAGATAAAAGATTTAAGGGGAGGGTTGCTGTTATGCGGTGCGCCCTGTAGCGGAAAAACCACAATTTTAAGGGATTTGGCAAGGGTGCTTTCTACGGAATATAAGCAAAAAACTGCCCTTATTGACGAGCGTTCGGAACTTGCAGGAACCTACAGAGGCGTATATCAAAACGATATAGGTATGTGTGATGTTCTTGACGGTTACAGCAAAACAGAGGGCTTTACCCATGCTCTCAGGTCATTATCTCCGGACATAATCATCTGCGATGAATTAGGTAATGCAGATGATGTTCATTCCGTAGAAAACGCAATCAACAGCGGTGTTTCGATTATCGCTTCTGCCCATTGTAGCAACGAAACGGAATTAATGGCAAAACCTCAACTTAAAAGGCTGATACAATCAAAAGCATTTACCAATATAGTATTTCTTAATAACAGAAAAAATGTAGGACAGGCACGAAAGGTTATGAGCATAAATGAACTTATACCTTAAAATATTAGGTGCTGTTTTGCTTGTGTTTTCAACTACATTTTGCGGATTTATGCTGTCTGTCAGGCTGAAATCAAGGTGCAAATTTCTGTTGGCTTTTCAGGATTTTCTCTGTACTCTTGAAACGAATATTCGCTATAACACTGACGATATTATTCGCCTGATTGAAAAGTCTGCAATTAACCCAATGTTGTCGGTTTTTTCCGGTACAAAACATTCTGATTTTTCAAATTATTGGCAAAAAGCGATTTCCTCAATACCCCAAAGTTACGGCTTGAAAAATGATGATATTACTGTTTTAGTGGACTTTGGAAAAGCATTAGGTACAACAGACGTTGAGGGTCAACTGAATCATATAGAATTATACAAAAATATACTTAATTCCCAACTAATTAAATCCAAGGAGGAGTACAAAGAAAAATCAAAATTATACAAGGTTTTAGGCTTTTTTACAGGCTCGATAATCGCAATTATGTTTATATAAAGGACTGAAAAATATGGATGTAGATATGATATTTAAAATAGCGGCAATAGGAATAATAGTCGCTATTCTGAATCAACTTCTTGTGCGCAGCGGTAGGGAAGAACAGGCTATGCTCACAACTTTAGCCGGTTTGATTGTAGTGCTTTCTATGCTGGTAACGCAGATTAGCACCCTATTCGGCACAATAAAATCATTGTTTGGATTGTAATGAACATCGTTGCAATTTCATTTATAGGAATTTTAACAGCAACTATTTCGCTGACAATAAAGAAATATAATGGTGAAATTTCATTTGCAGTTGCTGTAATCGGCTCTGTTCTAATATTTTTATCGGTCCTTCTTAATCTCAACTCAATATCAGGCACAGTAAATTCAATTTTATCAACTGCAAACATAAACAGTACATATATTGCAATTATGTTAAAGGCTATGGGAATTTGCTTTTTAACGGAGTTTGCCTGTGATTGCTGTATTGACGCAGGGCAGAAAGCCTTGGCAAATAACATTTCTCTTGCAGGAAAAATACTTGTACTTGTAACGGCAATTCCTCTGTATCAAGAGGTTTTAAATACTGTACTTTCTCTAACGGGAGGAACGGTATGAAAAGAATAATTGCTTTTTTATTTGTATTGTTTACTATGTTTTCAGCCTCAACAATAGTCGCCTACGCTGATACTTACGACGATTTTTTAGAGGAATATAAGGTTCAGGATTTATATGACAGTCTGCCAAAGGACGCAAAGAATATACTTAACAGTATCGGTGTTGACGGTATAGATTACACAAAACTGAATGACATAAAGTTTGAGGATATATGGACAGAACTTTTAAACCTTTTTGCAAATCAGGGAGCAACACCCTTGAAAATTCTTGCAATACTTATCGCAATTATGTTGTTGTATTCCGTAGTCAGTACTTTAAAAACTTCTGCAAAAACAACCTCAATGGAGCAGGTGCTGTCTGTATGCGTAACCCTGTGTATAACCTGTGTAATAGTTATACCTGTGTGTTCAATAATCGACTCAGGAGTAGAGGTGATACAAACCTCCTCAAAATTTATGATTGCATATATCCCTATAATGGTTTTGGTAATGGCGTCCTCCGGCAGAACAGTAAGTTCCGCCTCCTATTACTCATTTATGATTTTTGCAGGTGAGGGAGTATCACAGGTATCCTCAAATATAGTTGCTCCTTTTTTAAGATTATTTTTAGGTTTAAGCGTTACTTCCGCTGTTTCACCAAATGTTAATTTAGGTGGAGTAGTATCCACAGTCAGCAAAATTACAAAGTGGCTTTTGGGCTTTGTAATGACCATATTTACTGCGCTGTTGACCTTTAAGCAGTTAATCACCACCGCTATGGATAACGTATCTACAAGGGCTGTCCGATATACTCTTACAAGTTTTATTCCAATAGTTGGCTCTGCATTGTCAGACGCATATAAAACAGTTCAAAGTTCCGTAGGACTTTTAAAATCAAACATAGGAGTTTTCGTAATAATTGCGGTTGTAATAGTGTTCTGTCCGGCACTTATTCAATGTTTAATATGGATATTTTCTCTGCAAATTTGTAAAGGAGCAGGGGAGTTATTAAGCCTGAAAGAGCCCTGTATGATAATCGAGGCTGTAAACACGGTTATAACTACAATTTTTGCAATACTGCTGTGTATAATGTCAATTTTTATAATCTCAACTGCTGTGATTTTACTGTTAGGCGGTGGGGGAAGTTGAATACAATCGCAACTGTAATTATGGTAATCTGTGTTGTTGCAATATCCTGCTCATTAATCAATATTGTAGTTCCAAAGGGTAACACAGGAAAGATTTTATCTACTGTATTAGGAGTTTTTATTTTATGCTCAATGATAGTGCCGATAAAAAATGCAATTCAGAATTTCAGCGTAAATATAAATATCCCACCCCAAAGTGAAAGTCTAACGGCATCTGCTGGCGAAGCCTATAACACAGCGGTTATAACAGAAACTGAAAACATATTGGAAAATCAGGCAATCCTTTACCTTTCCCAAAGCGGAGTAAATGTATCGGAAGTTTCATTTTCTCTTGCATCCGATGAAAAAGGTGGAATATATATTGACGGTATAATCATATATATTCAAAAAGAGGAGGAAAGTAAAACACAATTAATCATTGAGAAAATTAAGGAAAAATTTGAAGTAATACCAAGTGTAGTATTGAGGTAGTTAAGTTGAAAAGTTTTGATATACAAAAACTCTTTAAGGACGGAAAATTAAAAAACATTGTAATTATTATGGGAATTGTGGGAATAGGATTGATATTTATGTCAACCCTTTCTGCATTTAACCCAAGTGAGCAAAAAGATACAAGTTTTTCTGTATCAGAATACAAGGAGGATATGCAATACTCGGTAGAAAATTTGTTGTCACAGGTAGAGGGTGTAGGAAACGTAACGGTACTTTTGACAATAGAAAATTCCGTTGAGTGCGTATATCTTGAAAACAACTCCACAAAAACAAAGGAAATAGAGCCTGTAATCAGAGGAGTTGTTGTAGCTTGTGACGGAGGAGATGACCCTGTTGTAATAGAAAGAGTTATAAACGTTGTGACAAAAGCATTGAATATTTCAAGTGCAAAAGTATGTATTACCAAATTACAAGAATAGAGGGATAACGTGAAAAAGTATAAAAAATATATGCTTGGTGCAGTGTTGGTATTTGCATTGGGAGCGGCTGTGTATCTGAATTGGAGCATTAGTTCAACTCAAACAGCCTCAAAAACATTAGGCGAAACAAAGTTTGTAAACGCAACTTTATCAACGGAAAAAACTACAGCCACCGAAAACACTAAAAAGGTTAACGCAAAGGCAACGGAAAAGTCAGATAAAAAATCTGCTGTAAAATTAACGGCAGAGCAGAAAAGTTTTTTTGCCGAGGCTGAAACAAAACGCAAACAAATGCAGGATTCCGTAATCGACAAGGCTACTCAGATTTTAGAAGTTGACAGCACCCCTGACGACCAAAAAACTGCCGCACAGTTACAGGTTGCAGGTCTGCTTAAAAACTTTACCCTACAGGACAGTATCGAAACTACCCTACAGGCAAAAGGTCTTACCAAATGTTTGTCATACATAAACGACCAGGGCTGTGGCGTTGCTGTGCTAAAATCCGAGTTAAACGACTCAACTTCAATGATAATTAAAGCCACTATCAAGTCTATTACGAACATAGATTTTGATAAGATAGCAATAATTACAGTATAAAGGGCGGTTTTTCCGCCCTTATTTGTTTTTTACTCATTTTTTATCTGTATTTTATATTGACTTTGCATTAATATTCCTATACAATACTGTTATCATTGTTCTCTATAAGGAGAGGTGTATTATGACAGTTGATAATGCAGTAATTTTAGCGGCAGGACGCTCACAGCATTTTGCTCCATTCACCTATGAAATACCAAAAGGATTATTCAGAGTTCACGGAGAAGTTTTAGTTGAACGTCAGATAAAGCAACTTAAAGAAGCCGGTGTAGATGAAATATATATCGTAGTAGGATATATGAAAGAAAAGTTTTTCTATTTAGAGGAAAAATACGGCGTAAATATAGTGCTGAACGGTTCTTTTGAAAACAAGGGCAACATTAATTCCCTGTACTCGGTTAAGGACGTTTTGAAAAACACTTATATCTGCTGTGCAGATCACTATTTTATTAACAATCCGTTTTTAGAGGAGCCTGCTCATTCCTACAGAGCAGTAACCCATAAGGAGGGCAAATTCAGAGAGTTTGCCGTAAAAGTCAGCGACGTTGACGTTATCACCGATTTTAAGGTTGGCGGTAATGATTCTTTGTGTATGGTTGGACAAGCCTTCGTAACAGAGGCTTTTTCAAAGAAACTTGTTGAGCATATGGAAAGAGAAATCAACGATTTCGGTGTTGCTCATATGTTTTGGGAAGAGTTTTACGCAAAGCACAGCGAGGATTTAACCCTTTTTGCAAAGTATTATAAAAACGAGGATATTTTAGAGTTTGACTCAATTCGTGATTTATTGTCCTTTGACCAGGATTTCCTTGTAAACCTTGACTCAAGAATTATGCAGAATATCTGCACAGTACTAAAATGTGAGCCAAAGGAAATTTTGAATATAGAAATTATCCAAAAGGGTCTTACAAACGTTTCCTTTAAGTTTGACGTAAAGGGCAATACCTACGTTTACAGACATCCGGGCGGAACTTCAGGCAACCTTGTTTCAAGAGAGTCGGAAGTTTTTGCTCAAATGCAGGCTAAAAAACTTGGAATTGATAAATCGGTTATTTACATTTCCGTAGATGGATGGAAAATCTCACACTTTGTTGAAAACACAGTTGAGGTGGATTTAGACAACAACGATGAGCAGTTAGCAAAGGTAATGGAAGGGTTGAGAATCCTCCACTCTGCAAAATTTGAAGATTGTCAGGAGGAGTTTAACAACTGTAAAGAGGTTGAGCCTGTAGAGGAGGCAAAGCGCCTTATGAGAATTGCCTCAAGAACAAAGGGCGACTTAATTGCAGAATTCAGCGATATTATAGAGCCTGCGGAAAAGTTGTTTGAATACGTTAAAAATGACGGATTGACAAATCGCGTATTGACCCACGGCGATATTTATCCTCCAAACTTCCTGTTTACTCAGCCAGGGGATATGTATATGATTGACTGGGAGTACACACGTGTTGCAGATTCAGCCAACGATTTAGCAGGTTTTATCGCAAGATATATAATGTCAGAGGAGCAGATTGACAGATACCTAAAGGCGTACTTCAACAGAGATTTAACTTTTGAGGAGTACCGCCACTATATAGGCTATGCAGGATGCACAGCGCTTTATTGGATGACTTGGGGCTTATACAAGGGCAGCGTAAACGAGGACGACGGATTCTTTATGTTCGATTCCTATAAACTTTGCAAAAACCTTGTTAAAAAGGCTTTACCAATGTATGAAAACGAGGAAAAATAAATGAATATTGCAATTATCTTGGCAGGTGGAGTAGGCTCACGTGTTGGAGCAGACCGCCCAAAACAGTTTATCGAGGTTTTGGGAAAGCCTGTACTTGCTTATACAGTAGAAAAATTTAACAGCCATCCTGAAATTGACGCAGTAGAAATTGTCTGCGTTGAAAGTCACATTGACTATTTAAAGGATATGGTTGCAAAATACAACTTAAATAAGGTTAAGTGGATTACAAAGGGCGGAGCAACTTTTCAAGGCTCTGTAATGAACGGAGTAAACAACCTAAAAGACAAGGTAAATGACGATGATATTGTCCTTGTCCACTTTGGTGCGTCACCTGTTATTGAGGCTGATATTATTTCCGACGCAATCAGAGTTTGTAAGGAAAAGGGCAACGCAATTTCTACCTGCGATTTCTTCCTGCTATCCGGTGTAAAAGATGATGAAACAAAGTCAACACAGTGGATTGACAGAGATACAATCGCCTGTATGAACTCCCCACACGCATTTAAGTATAAATTCATTTATGATATTTATGACGAGGCTGTGGCTACAGGTGTTATTAATGAGGTCGAGCCTCATACAACAACACTTATGTATAAAATGGGTAAGGAAATTTACTTTTCCAAAGGCAACCAAACTAATATAAAGATTACCACAAAAGAGGACTTAGATCTGTTTGAGGGCTATGTTCTTATGAAACAGAGAAGACAGGAACAGAATTAAAAAGGACAGAGGGTAAAAATGGATTCAACACAAACCTACCTTACTAATTTACTGTTGGAAATTGACAGTATTTGTAAAAAATATGACATAGAGTACGTAATCGACTACGGTACTACTTTAGGCGCAGTCCGTCATGAGGGCTTTATTCCTTGGGATGATGACATAGATATTAATATGACCGAGGAAAACTACTACAAATGGGTAGAGGCTTGTAAAAAGGAACTTGACCCAAATAAAAGGTTTTATTCCGACGGTAGGCAAAACCGAGATTTCCCCGGAGTTTTCGGACGTTATATAGACGTTGAATCTATGCGTATCAGTTCAACCTTTGCTTTTTGGCAACCCATTTGCGGACAGTGTATTGATGTGTTCTATATGCTGGAGTTACCGGGAGATCCTGTTAAAAAGCAAAAGGCTATCGACTTGTATTTCGCTTATGACGAGTATGCAAACTCAAGTTATCGCCATTACCGTTCAAAAACCGAAGAGCAGATGAAGTTGTATAAAAGTTTTTTAAGATGGGAGAAAATCGTTGGCAAAGAGCGAGTTTTACGCTATCTTGAAAAGCAGATATTCAACAAACATTACGACGATTGCGATACCTATATTGTAACCTCTGCACGTAAACTTGGCCCATCTTCTATTGCGCCTAAGGAGTGCTACGATAATATTTATATGGCTGACTTTGAGGGTCATAAACTTCCTATTGCAGGTAAATATGTTGAACTTATGACTCACTATTACGGTGACGATTGGGACAGATTGCCTGACCATAAAAAGAGCCATTCCAAAATGTCCAAAAACGGTATTCATTGTAAAGATTATGTTGATGACTATATGCGTCTTATTGACGAAAAGGAACTTAAAAAGCAACGTCAACAGTACAAGCACCTTGCCGTTGAAGAGGGCTACAGAACAACAAAGCATATGAGAATGGTTTATACCAAAAAGGGTGAATGTGAACTTTTGAAAATTCAGCGAAAAATCGCCGAAAAGGGTATAAATATCAGGGATTATCTTGTGGCTGATGATAAGAATAAACTTGCGGTTTTAGATGAAATTTTTGCAGATTACTATAATTTCCAACTTAATTCAAGCGTGAGATATTGGGAAGTTTATGTAGATATTACGGAAGAGTTATTCTATGCCGCTATGTTCAATCTTGTTTACGGACGAAATAACTTTACGGCAGTATCAAAGATTATGAAAATCCGTGAAGCAAACGGTGTAAAAAATACCGCCGAAGTTACGAAACTTTGGAATTTAATCTTAACTTCACGAAAAATCAAAGCCCAAATTATTTATGAAAATTATGAAGATGCAAAGAAGTTAATTTCTGATGGACTTGCTTTATATCCCCACTCAAAGGAAATCAAGGTTTATGACTTAATTGTAAAAACCCTGACCGCAGAGAATGAGGAGGATTTGTCAAATGCCGAAACTTTGGCAAATTCACTTTTAGAGCAGTATCCTAATGACGATTTGTGTATTAAGGCTTTGGGTGATATTGCTTTTGCTCGTAAGGATATGCCAAAGGCAAAAGAATATTACGATTATATTATGGAGAATTCAAACAATGGTATGCTCCATTTAGATATTAAAAAGAAAGCAGGTGCTTTTAATGACTAAAGTTCAGGAAAGGCTATTGCTTTTAATGGATGAGATTAAGGACATCTGTGAAAAAGAAAACCTAAAATACGTCCTTGCCAACGAAACCTGTGCAACAGCACGAAATTTCAACGGCTTTAATGCAGAGGAATATGCTTTCAATATTCTTATGCCTCTGTCACACATCAAAAAATTAAAGAACTATGTTGAGAAAAACAGCAAAGACAGGGTAGTTGAGTCGTATTCAAATAATCCCCACCTTAAAAATTTTGTTTTCCGCTATGTAGATAAAGGCACTTTGCTGATTGACGGCAACTCCCTTGAATATTACAAGCATCCCGGTGTCGCAGTTACAATTTTACCTGCAAGAGAATATCCTGTTTCCAAAAAGATAATCGGCTGTGAAAACTATATTAAATATGTCAACTGTACAAATAATAAAATAGTTACTCCTATTGCCATAAAAAAGTTTATCAGTAAGCATTTCTCAAAAGAAGATAATAATCTTGATAACTATTCTATCTGTGAATATTTATATCGCGGCAGATTTAAAAGTCTTTTCGGTTCATTTGAAAAAACCGCAAAATATGTTGAGGAAGAAAACTTCAAGGCTTCCCAAAACAAATATGACGGCTACTGCTATATTGATGAAAATAATAATATTGTAAATCTATCTAAAGACTTTTTTGACTATGTAAAATCCATAGAGTTTGAGAACAGAACTTTTAATATCACTAAA
>JAQXSC010000059.1 GCA_029218825.1 Oscillospiraceae bacterium
TGTTAAATTCGTAACAACGTGTTGTTCACTTTTTTGTATATGTCAGATATCTATAGTCCATTTCCTCTGAATATTCACCATTGACAGTAACGTTATACATATTAGTATCAAATTCAGGGAAAAATCTATCCCCCTCAATAACTGCGTTTATTTCAGTTATATACATTATTTCTGCCAAAGGAATAGCCTCAGCATAAATACTACTTCCACCGGCGATATACAAATTCTTATTACTGAACTTTTCGTTATATAATGAAATTGCTTCATCTAAAGATTTGACAGTACAGCAGTTATCGTATTCAAAATTAGCGGTTTTTGAAAGTACTATAGTAAATCTGTTTGGCAAAGGTCTGCCGATTTCCTCAAAGGTTTTTCTGCCCATAACTACAACATTATTGGTTGTAAGTTCCTTAAACCGCTTTTTTTCATTTTTTAAATTCCAAGGAATAGTACCGTTATTTCCGATAACCCTGTTTTTGGTATATGCAACTATTAGTGCAATCACTATTTATCACCCTTTAAATCACAAAGTAACTGATAGACTGTTTTATTTAGAATTGGGTGTCTTACATAAGGGGCAATTTGATAAAGAGGTTCAAGTACAAAATCTCTGTTCTGCATATCAATATGAGGAATATGTAAATCCTCTGTATCAATTACTTCATTATCGTAGAGGATAATATCAAGGTCAAGAGTTCGAGGACCCCAATGAATTTCCCTCACCCTGTTTGCGTCTTTTTCAATCTTATTCAAAAGTTTTAAGAGATTATTTGGTGAAAGATAGGTTTTCAGGCATAATACTCCGTTTAAAAAATCCTCCTGTTCTACTCCACCATAAGGCTTTGTAGAAATAATATCCGATACTTTCTCAACAATACAACCCTTTGATGCTTTTAATGTTTTAATGCCTGTGTTAATATATTTCTCTTTATCTCCCATATTTGAGCCGAAGGCTATATATGCTGTATGCCAAAATCGTTTTAGTTTTACAGAGGGATATTCAAGAGGTAAACCGATTGGCGCCCAAGGTTTTTTGATTTCAATCTGCACTCCGTTTAGTAAAACGTAGGTTTCGAGCAGCATTTGAGCCAACTTTTCTGCAAGGGTTTCTATCAGTTTATATGTGTTAGTCTGCATAAACTCCGTTATTTTATAAGAAATTTCGCCGTAATCCAAAGACATATTTATATCATCATTTTCCGTAGCATTTGAAAAATCTGTATATAATTCTGCCGTTACAAGAAATTTCTGACCGAGTTTATTTTCCTCCGGATACACGCCATGATGTGCATACACTTCTAAATCCTTTATTGTAATTGTATCGTACATATTTATCACTCTTTAAATATTTTTAATTGCCTGTGCCATTTTTACGGCACGGATATTTTCTTTTACGTCGTGCACTCTGACAAATGTGCAACCGCTTAATACTGCCATTACTGTGGTAACAAGAGTTCCCTCAAGCCGTTCATTAATCGGTAAATCGAGAGTGTTTCCGATTACCGACTTTTTAGAACAACCAAGCAGAACAGGATAACCTGTTTGGCATAATTTATCAAGGTGCTTTATCGCCATAAGATTCATTTCATAGGTTTTGCCGAAACCCACACCCGGATCAAGGATGATATTTTCTTTTTTCACTCCTGCATTTATGGCTATATCTGCACATTCTAAAGTTTCAGAAATCATATCATTAACGAAATCCTCATACTCAATCTTATCTTTGTTGTGCATTAAGCAACAGGTTGCGTTATATTCTGCTACAACCTTTGCCATATCTTTGTCATACTTAAAACCCCATACGTCATTCACCAAGTCTGCTCCTGCGTCAAGTGCCGCCTTTGCTACCTTTGATTTATAGGTATCGATAGATATAGGAATATTCAGTTGCTTTTTTATTGCAGAGATAACAGGCACAACTCTGCTTATTTCCTCATCATCTGTAATCTGCGTATATCCGGGTCTTGTAGATTCACCGCCAACATCGATAATTGCAGCACCTTCCTCTGCCATTTTGACAGCGTGGGCTACAGCCTTGTCAACGTTATTCCACTTACCGCCGTCAGAAAATGAATCAGGAGTTACATTGAGAATACCCATAACATAGGTATTATTTTTTACATCAAAATCTTTATTTCCAATTATCATAATTTCTCCATTGTTCTTTTACAGAATTATATCATAATTTTTCTTACTTTTATCCCAATAACATTCCTTTTCTGCATTACAGCAAAAGCAAAGACGTGATTGTTTATCTGCTTTATATAAAAGTTCTCCTAAAGTATTGCCGTTTTGCGGTTTTCTATGGGATAAAATCACAGTTGTTATTGTTTCAATTTCCCTGTCTGAATAGTTGCATTTCTTTAATATATCTGTGGCAATTTCAACACTTGCCTCATTATGAGGTGTACCGTTTTTATACTCCGAAACTCGTCCGATATCGTGCAACAAAGCACAGCCATAGATTATATCCTTGCTTATATTCAGATTATTTTCAAGGGAAGTTATATACATAATTCTGGCTGTATCCAAGAAATGTTCAAGTGTATGTTTGCAGAATTTTCTGTCTTTTTCAAGAGCATTTAACTCTGTTAGTAACTTTACATAATCGGCATTGTGGATAATAAGATTAACTCTTTCCATAATTATTCTCTTACCATATTCATAAACATTTGCTGTTTATTGGTATCATCTTTGAATATTCCCCGTGTTGCATATGAAACAGTAATCGTTCCCGGTTTTTTTACGCCACGCATTGTCATACACATATGTTCAGCCTCTATCATAACCATAACGCCTAATGGATTAAGGTATTTTTCTACCGCATCGGCAATCTGGCAGGTCAACTGTTCTTGGATTTGAGGACGCCTTGCATAGGTTTCTACTGTTCGTGCAAGTTTGCTGAGGCCTACAACCTTTCCGTTAGGAATGTAGGCAATATGAACTTTTCCGTAAAATGGCAAAAGGTGATGTTCACAGGTTGAATAAAACTGAATATCCTTTTCCAGCACCATTTCGCTGTTATCCGAATTAAACTGCTTTTTCAAATGCAGTTCAGGAGTATTACCTAAACCGCCGAAAATCTCCTCACACATACGTGCAACTCTGTCAGGAGTTTCTAACAAACCCTCACGCTCGATATTTTCCCCTATTCCCTCTAAAAATAGTCTTACCGCCTCTTTGATTTTTTCCGAATCCATAAAACAAAACCTCCTATGCAGTATTCCGAATACAACACAGGAGTATTTTCTATGTAGCAGCGGAATGCGGCTGAGAAATCGCAAGAAAAATCTTTTCGTCCTGATAACAACTTCCTGTTTACCAAGCACTTAACGCTTCAAAGCCTACTCTGCAAATTATTTATTATGATACGATTGTACCACAGTTTTTTATACTTTTCAATATTATGCAAAAATTATTACCATACCTACAAGCAATCCGATAAGCATTGCAAATGCAGGGAATTTGGAACGCCACATCAAAATCGACTCAGGCAAAAGTTCACCGAATACAACATAAAGCATAGCGCCACTTGCAAAACTTAATGAAATTGCTAATGCAGTAGGTCCAAGACTACCAAAGGTATATCCTAAAATTGCGCCGATAATTGTAGGTGCGCCTGTCAGAGCAGTTACAACAACAGCCTTTGTCTTGTTCATACCTCCTGCAATAAGCGGTACAGATACAGACATACCCTCAGGAATATTGTGCAGACCGATAACTATTGCAAGTACAAGCCCACCTGTAATTGTAAATCCTACTGCTCCGTCATTTGCATAGGAAGCACCGATTACCATACCCTCCGGAAGATTATGCAAAGCAATAGCACAAGCCATTACCAACCCACCGATAAAAAGACTGCTTTTTGTAGGTTTTTTCTTATGTTCCTCATAGTGATTACTATGTATTAATTCCGACAACTGGTCAGCGGTTTTAGGGTGGTCTTTGTCAATGTGAGCAATCTCGTTGTTTGTAGTTTTGTCAATCCAGAAGTTGAGAATATAGATTACTCCGTAGCCTACCAACACCATAGATATAACTAATATCAAGTGGAATAAATTATTTGGGGACTGCTCAACAGCCTCAAACAATAAATCGAAACATACTACACTCAGCATAACTCCACCGGCAAAACTCAAAAACAGGCTTACAATTTTTTCGGAATCTTTGCTGAAAATTGCTCCTATTAAGCCGCCTAAACCTGTTCCGCCGATACCTGCTATTGTAGTTATTATTATAACCCAAACTAATGTACTCAATCTGTTTCCTCCGTATATTTTAAATTACCACATAATATAATAGCAAAAAAACCTTTAAATTGTCAAACAAATTATAAAAACAACCCTAAGGAAATTCCTTAAGGTTGTTAAAAGTCATTTGTTAAAAACTTCCGCCGCCACCGCCATGGGTTGAACCTGAGGATGAGGTGTGGGTTGAACTGCTGTTATTTTCTTTTGGTTTAGGCGCACGTGTTACTGTACTGTAAAGGAATGCGTCATAACTGTCTTTCAGCCTAAAGGAACCATTTACCATATAATCATCAGCACCTGAATTAAATCTTACATTCTTATATTTAGATTTAACAGATAACATAACGATTAATGTAATTATAAACGCAATACCTAAACAAACAGCAAAGTATATTGCTCGTTTCGACCATACATCAAATGCTGAAACAGGAGGATATTCCTCTCCGTTACTATAAGCGTTCAGACATTGGTCAGCCATTTGGGCATAACAGGAAAAACCGCCGTACCAATCGTCATCTTTGAAATATTCTACAACATTTTCATCAAAGATATATTCTATGGTATTATCGGAAAATGCGTCAACAGCCTTTCCCTTTGTAGAAAAGTGCCATTTTCTGTCACTCATACTTACCATCAAAACAGCGCCGTCATTATAATAATCATTGTAATCATAATAATCGTCAGCGTACTGTTCGGGAGTTTTTTCACCTGTGCTGTCGGTTGTAACTAAAACAATAGTCATTCCGTACTTTTCCATTGTATCGTAAAGACTGTTGCCGATTTCAATTTCTTCATCATCTGTGAGAATATCAGCCATATCGTTCACAATAAGACCGTCGCTGTCAGGAGTTGTATCCTCGGCAGTTGCGAATGCAGTAACTGAAACTGACATAATTAAAAACAGAGCAAAGATAACGGAAGTAATTTTCATAAATTTATTCATAATATTACCTCCTTAAAGTCCAAAGAAAAAGCGTGAAATGATGTAGAGGACAGTTGTAATTGCCGCTGTCACACCTAAACCTACGCCAAAGAATTTACCCTTGTTGATTGGCATATCTCCTGCCATTTTACCTGTCTGTCCGTTCATAATAAACACGTGCTTTTTACCCTTATAAGTAGTATTTAATATCCAAACAGGATAAAGAGCATAACGGTTAATACCTTTGTTGGTATTTACTCCTGAATTTTTTGTTGTGATGCTTGAATAACCTGCATTAACGGTTTTTCTTAAAGCATCTGTTGCGCTGTTTCTGATTCTCTCGTTAGCCCTGGGCAGACTTTCCTCTACGCCAACGTCATATTTATCTGAAAGATAACCTGCTAAATAAGCGGTTTTAAAATCAACTGCCTTTGATACATCAAAAGGCTCAATAGACTCCATCAATTCGTCGGGCATTTTAGAAGAGCCGTCAACAGGAATAGCTGCAAAAGACATATCACCGTTGCGATAAACATTATAGTGAGAAGTTTTTGTATATATGTAGTTAGAATCGCTCCAAGTTCTGACCTTTGTAGCGTCATACATTACACTTGCAGATACGTCGCAATCAAAGAGCCATTCAGGTACATACAGTCCTTTAATCTCATCAATATGATTTTTGTCCTTAAAATCCTTTGGCAGGAAAAATCTGTTACCGATAAAACTTAAGTACTTTTCTTTTGCAGATTTTTTATCAAGTTGGAAAGGAATAATAATATCAGGTCTGTAATCCCCCTCAAATGCACCTTTCATTGTGACCTGACTGTCACAGTATGGGCATTTTGTAGCGGAAGTTGTTTCATCGCAAACAATCTCACCGCCACAGGAATTACACAGATAAACCTTCATTCCCTTATTTTCGTCGCCCCAGTCGGAATTTAAGTCATTCCATTTAATTTCGCTGTCAGACATATTCTGATTAGCGACACTTTCAGCCTCCATAGCCTCGACGCTGAACTCGGAATCACAAAATTCGCATTTCATATTCTGTGTGCCACTATCGAATTGAACAGTACCGCCACAGTTAGGACATTTATACTCGTTTACATTTGACATATATTCACCTACAAATTAAACCTTATCGTTATCATCAAAAATATCGCCACATTCAGGACAGAACTTTGGAGGATTATGTGGGTCCTCAGGTGTCCAACCGCATTTGTCGCATTTGTAAAGCGGTGCGCCTGCAGGTTTTGGAGAACCGCAATTCTGACAGAATTTGCCCTGATTTACAGCACCGCAACTGCAAGTCCAACCCTCAGCCGGTTGTGGCTTTGGAGAACCGCATTCAGTACAGAATTTTCCTGTTGCTGTTGCACCACAACTGCATTTCCAGCCTTGTGCAGCAGGAGCAGTAGGAGCAGGCTGTTGAGGCATTTGCTGTTGTGCCATTTGTTGTTGTGCCATCTGCTGTTGCTGTTGTTGAGCAACAGTAAATAGATTTGCTGCGTTCATTCCGCCCATAGCACCTGCCATTCCCATTCCTACAAATCCATTCATAGCGCCGCCGGCATTACCGGCAGCAGTATTCATAGCAGTACCCTGTGCCTCTGCCAACATACCGGCAGCCATACCGGCATTTGAATAAGTTGCGGCTGTTTGCATACGTTGAATTTTTTCCTCGTCATCCTCAGGAATACTGATGTTTGAAATAGCAATACTCTCTACGGAAATACCGCGTCTTTCTGTCCATTCATAAGCAAGAGCAGTATTCAGTGCCTTTTTCAATTCATTTTTACGTGCCGGAATATCACTTGGACGTAACTCCAGGGCAGATAATTCACCGAAAGCCGGCTGTAGTGCATCTATCATTTCACTCTTTAACTGACTGTCAATTTCAGATCTTAAATATTCACTTGAAACATTTGACGCAATTCTTGAGTAGAATTTGATAGGGTCGGTTATTCTGTATGAATAAGTACCGCTGCAACGTACCTTTGTATCAAGATCCATACCGATTTTTGACATAACAACCTTAAACATTATAGGGGTTGCAGTACCGAATTTATTACCCAAAATTTCCTTTGTGTTTACATAATAAATTCTCTGGTCTTTACCGGTGTCACCGCCGTATGTAAAACGTTTACCGATAGTTTTGAATGTTTCTAAAATACTTGAGCCTAAACTTCCTGCAAAAATACTTGGCTCTGTTGATGAATCGAAAGTAAATTCACCGGGCTCGGCACACACTTCCACTACCTTACCCTGTTCAACAATAATCATACATTGACCGTCGGCAACAGCAATACCGCTGCCGTTTGAAATGATATTGTCGCTGCCTTTAGTATTTGATGAACGATTACCTACTCTTTTAACACCTTTAGTCATAAGTACATCGTTAGACATAGAATCACAATAGAAAAATTCTTTCCATTGATCTGCTAATACACCGCCTAATGCGCCTGTTCCTGCTTTTATCAAGCCCATGATATATTCCTCCTAATTATATACAAATTTAGATTTATACTGACAAAAATTTCAGTTTATGTAAATTTTATACTTTATTTTATGCGTTGTCAATGTTTTTTATAAACAAATACTAATTTTCATAATATTAAGTTATACTTGTATATTATTAACCGATAACATAAAATCAGCCTACCGTTATGGTAGGCTGATTTTTATTTGCAAAGTTTTTTCATATCTAACTCTCTGCCCTCTTTTCTCCAATTTCGAAGTTCTGCAGAAATTGAGAGTAACAAATCGCTTGAAGAGTTAAGAGCAGTTTCAACGGAGTCTTGAACAACACCGATAATAAATCCTACTGCTACAACCTGATATGAAATATCATCAGGAATACCAAATAGCGAACAAGCAAGAGGAATCAACAACAATGATCCACCGGCAACACCTGAAGCACCGCAGGCTGATAATGTAGCAACTAAACTTAACAGCAGGGCTGTGGGTATGTCAATAGGAATACCTAAAGTAGCGGCTGTAGCCATTGTCATAACAGTAATTGT
Organism: Oscillospiraceae bacterium; assembly: GCA_029218825.1. GTDB lineage: Bacteria > Bacillota > Clostridia > Oscillospirales > Acutalibacteraceae > Ruminococcoides. The sequence goes on from JAQXSC010000059.1 coordinate 8,196, forward strand.
GATTGCCGCACCGTCCATATTTATAGTTGCTCCCAGAGGGATTGAAACCGAATATGTATTCTTATCAAGTCCCATTTCCTCGCAAACTTTCATATTAACAGGAATATTTGCAGCGGAACTTCTTGTAAAGAAGGCTGTAATTGCACTCCGTCTTAAACACTTGAAAATAAGCGGGAACGGATTTTTTCGCACACACCACCATACTAAAATCGGGTTTGTAACGAAGTAGATAAACAACATACAACCAACTAAAAGTAACAGAAGTGAGCCGTAAGAAGTAAATATATCAAGACCGCTTGTAGAGATTGCGTTAAATACAAGACCAAAAATACCAAAAGGTGCAAAACTGATTATCCAAGTTACCACGATTGATATAGCGTCTGCAATCTGTGTTAAACCGTTCTTAACAGAATCGTTTGCCTTTCTCAAAGCAAAACCTATAACACAAGCCCAAGATAAAATACCGATATAGTTACCTTCAGCAATAGCGCTGACCGGATTTGATACAACATTTAGAAGTAATGTCTGAAAAACTTCCATAATATCCTGTGGAGCAGTAGTATCTGTTACTGCCTCAGGTAATATCATCTGTACCTTGAAAATCATACTTGCAAACACAGCCACTACTGCCGCTAACAAGGTTGACGCCATATACAGAATTATTACTGTTCTGATAACACCTGAATGAGATTTACCGCCCTTTGAGATAGCGCTCATTACAAGGAAGAACACAAGAACAGGTGCTATGCCTTTTAATGCACCAACAAAGACAGTGCCTAAAATTGATATTGCAGACAGGCTTGGAAATACAAATCCCATAACTTCTTTACCTGCAAAGTTTGCCTCAATTAATCCAAAAATTACACCTAACAGCAATCCTCCCAATATTCTGAGAACTAAACTTATGCTGTTCCATTTTTTAAAAGCCTTTTTCATTTCTCTACCCCTTTAATATTTTTAACACATAATAATGTAACATAATATTGATAATTATACAACAATAATTTTTAATAATCTGATATTTTCTTGCTATCTATACTCCTGCTGTATATTCGGTTATACCTGTAATAGTTTCACCGTCAATCTGTAAAGCCGTAGGGGTATCAAATTTAACCGTAATTTTTTTACCGGTGAGAATTGTAGTCATCTTGTTATTTACATGCTTACCTTCAAAAATTCCCGGAAAAGCAATAAGAGTTTTAATTTTTCCTTTGCCTGACATAACCATAACGGAGAGTTTTTTGTCTTCGGAAATTCTCTTTTGATTAGGAGTCGGCATCATACCGCCTCCATAGTAAAGCCCGTTCATAGTAGGTGCTAACCATACTTTATTGAACTTATACTCTTTATCGTCAACAGTAACAATGGCATTTGTTGTCTTATAATGGAAAAGCAAACCTTTGATAGCAATAGATGTGTAATTAACAGGCTTGTCGGATTCAAGTCGCATTTTATCCCCTACCTCACAACAGTAGCCGTCAATACCATAGCCTACTCCGTTAATGAAATGATACTTTTTGCCATTAACTGTAACAGTCGGTAAATTCTTTAGATATTTTCCCACAGGCAAAGGTACAGGATTATTAACATCGCCAATCTCACGCCAGAAATCATTTCCTGTACCTGTAGGATAGTAATATATTTCATTAGGATAATCCAAATCATAAGTATCGTTAGCAAATCTGCTTATAGTGCCGTCACCGCCGCATACTGTTACCTTATCCTCACTGTTTATGCTGTCAAAGAAACCTTTGTAATCATTTATTTTTGTAATATCCTTAAATACAGTTTCTCCCTTGTAGTATTCTTTAAGTTTTAACGCTTTGTTCTCACCTGTACCGTTACCGGTTTTTACATTATACAAAATATAGTTTATCATTTTTGCACCCCTAAATTTTTTGACATTAATTCTGCTACATAGTCGCCTATTTCGCTTGTTTTCATTGTTTTAACTTTTTCAGCCGGAATTACCTCAACAACATCAATTATTACGTCAGAATGATGTAAAGGGTAATTCTTATGAATTTTATCTGCTCCCTTTACGGTTATTACAACTATTGGTACATTTGCTTTTATTGCAATTTTGAATACCATATTATGAAAAGGTAATAAGCCTTCTTCATAATTTCGCTTACCCTCAGGATAGACGCCTACCGAAACCTCATCGTTAATCAATAGTTTTGAGGCTTGATTAATTGTTTCAACTGCTTTCCGCGGATTTTCCCTGTCAATACCCATAAAGCAGCATTTTCTGATAATTCTGCCAAACACAGGCACTTTGAAATTCTCAAACTTTGAGATAAAAGCAATATGATATTTCCCAAAACAAAGCCAAGTTAAAATAGGGTCAAACTTTGACCTGTGATTGCTTACTAACAGAAATCTGCCTTCAGGGATTTTCTCTTTACCTTTTACATTTAATCTGATTCTCAATATAACCGAAGCGATTGCTGTTGAATAAGTCAGCAAAAATCTGAAAAATTTACTTTCTTTTTCATAGAATTTATTTCTGTCAGCAAACAGGCTGGATATTATTAAAAAAATGACACACAGCAATAATGTGCCGATTATTCCTAAAATCACATAAAGTAAAATCATCAAAAAATCAACTATCAAATCAGCACCCCCTAAAAACAATCTAACATATAAATTATATAAACAAATTCGACAAAAGTCAACAAATTTTGAATATGTGTTTGACTATTTTATACATATATAAATATATTATTTTAGAATATCATTTACCACAGGTTACTTTTCACAATATATAAACTATATAAAAAAGAAGGTCACCCATTAATGAGCAACCTTCCAATTATTTATTTCCACGGTGACGACCAAGAATAGCTGTCCTTATCAAATGTCAAGGAATCAACAACAGTTGTATTCCTTGTTTCATTTACAAAACTAACATTTAGAATTATACTATATTCGTTATTTTCTATAAGTTCGCTCTTATCAAATTCTGCGGTACAGATTCCGTTTTCATAATCAGCATCTACCGTAATATCCTTTTCGTAAATTGAAAGGCTATGTATTGTAACTGTGTATTTAAAATCTTCATCACCTACACCTGAAACAAAGGAACAGGAAAGATTATTCTTTTGAGTGCCAATATGAACATTTGAAATTTCAATGACATCAGGAAGTTTATTATTAGAATGATTTATTGTTTGCAGTCTAAACACAAAAAGTAATGTTGATAATGTCAAAATCACTGAAAGGACAATACTTACGATTTTCCAAATTAATACAGATTTTCTATTTTGAATATTTATCTGTTCATATATTCTTGACAGATGGCTCGCTACATCATTTTCATTTTCAGATTGTTCTGTATCAGTTTCTAAAAGTTCCTCAACAGATACTCCAAGTACTTCGGCAATAGATTTAAGAGTATCGGCATCAGGAACAGATAAACCTTTTTCCCATTTTGATACAGTCTGCCTTACAACATTAAGACCTGTCGCCAACTCTTCTTGAGTAAGACCTTTCTTTTTACGTAACTCTTTAATTCTTTCGTTTAGCATTTTGTAAACATTCCCCTCGATATTATTTTGGGATTATTATAATATTAAGTCGCGAATATATCAAGCAACGCAAATTAACATTTTAGCAACAATGTATATTTACAGATATAAAATAAAAGAAAAGCCGAAAATTCGAATCATAAACAGACATTCGACTTTTGTTTTTTAGATATCCTAATGCCAAATTAATGCCACAGCAAAATAAAAAAGACCCCTAAACCCACTATTTATGCGGGTTTAGGGGATTTTTATGACTATTCCCACTCCTAAGTGTAAAACAGATATTAACTGTTTTCGCTTAGGTGTTTTGACTTGATATGTCTTAATTTGGTACAGATTATCTCAATTCTATGAGGTATTTTGACTTTTGCTATCAAATAGCTATCACTTGAATGCTATCACTTTTTCTCCTCCAAAATATATTGAATATACATCTTAACCATAGTGTAGTTGCGACATAATTAAAACTGCAAATATGACGATTTATCATATTTATTTTTTTTGTGCATATTGTCATACTGATAGTTTAAAAAAGTCCACTTGTCACAGTTTATATTATTATGCGGGTAAAAATTACATATTATAAACTTCATAAATTGATTAAAACATATTGGCTTACAGGAATTAATTCTACAATCGTGATGTTGAATATGTATGTGAGAGCTCGGGTGATTAGGTTGATTATTACCACCATCAAAATCAACTCTAACGGGAGATCTCATTATATAATCCGATTGGTTTTGTGACGCATTTACTTTTTGCTTTATACCTTCTATGAGACCAAATTCATTTTCGACTTCTTGATCCATATTTACAGGACAAGGCCACCACAATATATTTTGGCTTAAAATTCTTGCGCCGTCAAAAACAAATGAATATCTTACAATAGAATAATCATATAAAAGCAATTGATATGCACTGCTTGACAAAATCTCTATATATTGGTCGATTTTCAAAAAAGCTTTACTACTAACTAATCTTCCACCACGATGATTTTTCCAAGTTAATTGTTGCTGCTTTTCATTAATATTTCGTTCTGGAGGAATATTAAATATAACGAATCCTGAAGATTTTAAGATTTCCGTTGTACTTTTAATTTGTGATGCGGTTTGTTCAAAAACTTGATTCGTCTTCATCATTGTTAACTCCTAAAGCTTTGAGAAGAGCCGATATTCCGGGCAAAGAAGATGGTTCTATTTCTCCTTTTTGCAGTGCCATAGTCAAGTTTCTGATCATATCTTGTGTCTTTTTTAATTCTTTTTTTTCTGTGTCTGTTCTATCTCTATGAATCAACCTCATTCTTTCTAATTCATCTTCTGTCGGGATTTTAAATTTAAGTTCATAGTCATTCAAAATACACTTATTTATTTCAGCCTCCAGTATTCTCATTTCATCACCCACGCCACAAATACGAACCCAAGCTCGTGATCTTGTAATAGCAGTAAATAGAGTATTTCTCAACTTGATCATTTCCGCACCACAAGCACAATAATCTGCATTAACAATATAAACCATAGGTGCTTCATTTCCCTTGGCTCTGTATATGCTTGAACATGTTATAAAACCATCAACCTTAAACGTATCTCTATCGGCTGTTACTCCTGCCAAAATAGAATTTATACCTTTATTCAACAAAAAATCCCTAAAAGCAGAATACTGACTTTTTGCATAATACGCATCAGGAAAAACTACAAGAATATCATCTGCATCCAACTCATCTTCGGTTATATTTTTAGTTATTTGTTCAGCAACCCACTCGTATTGGTCAAAAGTATCATCAAAACATTTAGTTATAACCGCATCTTCTTTTTGCATTAGCGTCTGAAAATATTGAGGTGTAGACGAAGATTTCCTTTTCAATGCAACTTCGTGATTATAATTCAATGTCCCGCTGGTCACCTGATATCCGATATCCTCCCACAAATCTAGATCATTAAAAAGTTGAACAATACCCTCCTTACGATAAATCCCAAAACCTATTGAGTGTGCAAGCGCTAATGCCCAAGGCGTGTTCCTATAACAAATAGGAAGTGTAATATCCTGTCTGGCTTCATTTTTATTATTAATTAATCTAACAAGTGGATTGCCATCGGAATCTTTTCCAAACATTTCTTCAACTGAAGGCATGGTGGCATTACTTAAATTTTGCAATTCATCGTACGCAAATATCACTCGTTTAGGATCCTTAGAGATTCTATAACACAATTTAAAAAAACTAATAGGCATATCTTGTGCTTCATCAATTAAAATAGCATCGTAATAAGGATCAAATTTTATGGCTTGATTTAATAATTCTGAACAAATACCATTAAATGCATTATCCCTACCATATTTTGCGACAGCTCCATTGTAATTTAAAGCGGTGAAATTACACTTATTTGCATATTCCGAATATATTCCAGTTTCACTGTCGGTTCCCCAGGAATGAATTACGTGTAATTTTTCCCAGTTTGGAGAGTCGCCTATAAATTCATATGAAAAATTGGTAATCATATTTTTAATCTGTTGTGATAACGAACGTGTATAAAACGTAATGGCGATATTCCATTCAGGATACTGTGAATGCAGATATGCAGCTTTCAACGCCAATACAACAGTTTTTCCTGATCCTGCTAATCCCCTTATTCGTTGTGGTCCATCTGGTATTTCAAAAGCTGCTTTTTTCTGCCATTCATCTAAATTTGCTATTTCTTTTTCAATGTTTTTGATAATATTGCCCTTAGAATCATTTTTTGTGACATTTCTTCTTTTCTTTTTAGGTTTCATAGAAGATATTTTTTGTAGCGCTTCACATAGCGCGTTATAATATTTATCATCAAATGAAGGTAAATTATTAATCGTATTAAATAGTGTGCTATTATCACAATACATATATTCATCATTCGAGTCCAAATGATTTTCCCCTGCAAAAATAGAAATAACTTTAGGCGATATTGCCACTTTCCTACCAGTTCTTAAAGATTCATATTTAGTTAAAGCATTATTAATTTGATAATAGAGCGAATCCTGCTTATCTGCTGCATTATCAGCATCAGTTTCAAATATAAAAGCAGTTAATCCTTTTTCTTTAGATATTAATAAAGCATCTACAGTAATTACAGAATCATCTGTAAAAGTAAGTGGATATCCTAAATATAATGTACCGGTATAATCGGTCATACTATCAATAACGGACACTACATCATTTGCGGCATTAATATTATTTATTACACCACGAACAATATCTATTCCCATATTGAGTCCTCCTATAAAAATCGATTAATATAAAATTATATATTAAACATTGAAAATTATTCAAATAAATCCTTTATAACTTCTAAATCCAAGCATATAAGCTGCCATCGCAATTGCCAAATCTTCCGATTCAACGTCCTGTTCGCTCACCATAGCTCTCAGCTCATCAATAACCGTGTCGTGTGGCACAATATACCTTCCAGTTCTTTCACTGCCTTTTCAATAAC
>JAQXSC010000060.1 GCA_029218825.1 Oscillospiraceae bacterium
CAACTCCAAAAAATTAATAAATATTACTTAATAAATACTCTCTAGCGTTTTTATCCGATTCCAAAACATCTACGACAGAATAGGGATTAAATGACAACAGTTTAAGCATAGCGCCCATTAAAAGATCTCCGATTTCAAGGAAAGATATTTTTCCCTCTCTGAACATCTTGTTTGCAACCTCATTTGCGCCGTTTGCCGCTGCGGTGGCCAACGTACCCTTTTCAATAGCCAACTTACAGGCTTTAAGGCACTTAAAGGTTTCATAATCAGGTTCAAAGAAAGTCAGTTTTGAATAATCTCTAAATGATAATTGCTTAACCGGTGAAGGAATACGATTAGGATAAGTGATTGCGTATTGAATAGGAATACGCATATCCGGTACTCCCAACTGGGCAATAACGGAATTATCTACATATTCAATCATCGAATGTATAACACTTTCCCTGTGAACTACAACATCTATTCTATCAGCAGGCATATCAAAGAGCCAAGAAGCCTCAATGATTTCAAGTCCTTTGTTCATCATTGTAGCAGAGTCTATGGTAATTTTTGCACCCATACTCCAATTTGGATGGTTAAGTGCCTGTTCAACGGTAACATTCTTTAATTCATCAACTGTCTTTCCGAAAAAAGGACCCCCTGATGCAGTAAGAATCAATCTGTTCAAGGCTTTATCATTGGGGCAACCCTGTAGGCATTGAAAAATAGCGGAATGTTCGCTGTCAACAGGATACAATTCTACATTATTATTTTTAACCGCATCCATTACAAGTTTACCACCTGCCACAAGAGTTTCCTTGTTGGCAAGGGCAATATTTTTCTTGGCATTAGCGGCGGCAATAGTTGGTTTAAGTCCAACCATACCTACAACGGAATTTAATACTAAATCTGCATCATTTACAGTTGCAGCCTCAATCAGTCCGTCCATGCCTGCAGAAACCTTTGTATTAGTATCTGCAATTAAAGTTTTAAATTCAGCGTATTTATTTTCGTCATAAATCACTGCAAGAGCAGGTTTGTATTTACGAACCTGCTCTTCCAGAATATCAATATTAGTATTAGCGGTAAGTGCAGATACCTGTAAATTCAAGTTATCCACAACATCTAACGCCTGTGTTCCTATTGAACCGGTAGAACCTAAAATTGAAATGTTTTTTATCATAATTCACACCACTTTATAAAACAACATTAATATTAGTGCAAAATAAATATACAAGAGGGGCAACAAAAATTACGCTGTCTGCTCTGTCAAGAAATCCGCCGTGACCCGGAAAAATTGAGCCGTAATCCTTGATACCGCAGGAACGCTTAATAAGGGAAAATGTAAGGTCACCTAAAACTGAAACTAAACTTCCTAATAGGCCTAAAATTATAAGGGTGATAAAATTCACGGCAAAATCTCTGTAAATCAGCATAAATGCTCCGCCTATTACTACTCCTGACAGCAATCCCAATAGCAGACCGCCAAAAAAACCTTCAACGGTTTTATTGGGGCTGATACTCGGACAAAGTTTATGTTTGCCTAAAAGCACACCTGCAAAATATGCACCGCAGTCGGAAATCCAGGCTACTCCAACGCATAAACAGAATACAAAACTTATTTTACCGCCTAAATAATTGCTTGTCAGTAACATTGAACACATACCGAATACAATTAAAGATATGCAGGTAAATGCAAAGGAAATATCGGCAAAAGTGATTTTTTGATTTTTCACAATCAGTATTAACAGCATTGCCAAAACAAAGGCATACACCGGTATTAGTTTGTATTGAGTTGTTATTAACAAAGGAAATACAAAAGCAAACAAAACACAGGATATTACAATGGCAATATCATTGTGTAATTTCCTTGCGGATAAAACTTCTATTGTCATAATAACGCAAAGGATTGAGAATACAATGGATATTGTCCAAGGGATAAATTCTCCTAACAACAGCACTAATATTATTGAGGGTATCCCAATTGCCGCTGTAATAAGTCTTGGTTTCAAGGATTTCATTTCCTATACCCCTCCAAATCTACGGTTTCTGTTATTAAAAATCCTTATAGCTTCATCTAAATCATCGGTGGAAAAATCAGGCCATAAAGTATTCATAATTACAAATTCAGAATATGCACATTGCCACAATAAAAAGTTAGATATACGATATTCACCGGAGGGTCTGATTATTAAATCAGGGTCAGGCTGATTGGCTGTATAAAGGTACTCGGACACCATAGTTTCATCTATGGAATCTATATCTATTATGCCATTTTTAACATTTTCGGAAATGCCTTTAACTGCACGGACAATTTCGTCACGACTTCCGTAGTTCATAGCGATATTCAGCACCATACCGTCCCTATCCTTTGAGCCTTCCTCATTCTCAATCATCAGTTCCTGAAGTTCCTTATCAAAGGGGGATTTATCACCGATAAAACGCACAACAATGCTGTCGTCCTTAAAATCCCTTAATGCTTCATCAAGGTATTCCTTAAACAGTTTCATTAAGGCGTCAATTTCCTCCTGTGGTCTTTTCCAATTCTCCGTTGAAAAAGCATATACAGTAAGATACTTAACACCGATATCACTGCAATAACGTGCGATTTTTCTAAAAACTTTTCCGCCCTGATTATGTCCGGCTGAACGTGGCATATGTCTTTTTTTAGCCCATCTGCCGTTACCGTCCATAATTATTCCGATATGCTTTGGAATATTCAACTCCGATATATCTGTTTTACTTTTTTTGCGTTTTAAAAGTGCCATATTACAGTTCCATTATCTCTTTCTGCTTATCTGCTGAAATAGAATCAGTTTTCTTAATATACTTATCAGTTAAGTCCTGGACTTTCTTTTCCCCTGACTTTTGGTCATCTTCAGTAAGTTCACCGTCTTTTTTCATTTTCTTTAAATCGTCAATAGCATCTCTGCGGACATTTCTGATTTGAACTTTTGTATCCTCGCCGATTTTTGCAACGTCTTTAACGATTTCCTTACGTCTGTCCTCGGTTAGCGGTGGGAAAGCAAGTCTTAACATTTTACCGTCATTCTGTGGGTTGATACCGATATCAGACATTTGGATTGCTTTCATAATATCATTAAGAATTGACGCATCCCAAGGCTGGATTGTGATAATTCTTGCCTCCGGAACTGAAACTGTAGCAACCTGATTTACAGGAGTGGGTGTTCCGTAGTAATCAACCTTAACCTTATCAAGTACATTTGGGTTCGCTCTGCCTGCTCTGATGGATTTATATTCCTCCTCAAGGTGAGCAATTCTTCTTTTCATTCTTTCTTCTGTTTTAGTTAATAACTCTTTCATTTCAAAAACCTCCAAATAATAATTTATTTAGCAAACAAGTGTGCCGACATCTTCGCCGCATACTGCTTTATATATATTCTCCGGCTCTTCAATACTGAACACCAAAATAGGGATATTGTTATCTCTGCACATTGATGCAGCAGTACTATCCATAACAGCCAAATCCTTATTAAGAACATCAGAGAAAGATATTTTGTCATACTTTACAGCGTCAGGATTCTTTTTAGGGTCGCTGTCATATACGCCGTCAACCATAGTAGCCTTCATAATGATATCAGCCTCGATTTCAGCGGCTCTTAATGCAGCGCCTGTATCTGTACTAAAGAAAGGATTACCTGTACCGCAACCGAAAATTACAACACGACCTTTTTCCATATGACGGATAGCCTTACCGCGAATATACGGCTCTGCAACCTCTCTCATTGTAATGGCGGTCTGAACACGTACATCTACGCCCATAGCCTCAAGTTGATCTGCAACGCCCATAGCGTTAATTGTAGTTGCAAGCATTCCCATATGGTCGGCACGAGTTCTGTCCATAGAGCCTGAACTACGTCCACGCCAAAAGTTTCCGCCGCCTACAACAATGGCAACCTGAACACCGATAGCGTTAAGTTCCTTAATAGGTTTGCAAATCTTTGCTACGGTTTCAAAATCAATACCCATTTTGTTATTTCCGGCAAGTGATTCACCGGATAGTTTTAATAAAATTCTTTTGTATTTAGTTTCCATAATATTCCTCTCCAAGGTAAATTTATAGTTATACTAATTTTACTCTATATTTGAGTATTTATAAAGCCGTAAAGGAATTAAGATATATATTTTATAATTATTTATAAACTACAAGAAAGCGCACCATATGCGTGCGCTTTCTTTAGCCATCGCTCGTGCGCACGCAGGGCGCAACTGAGCGGGCAATATAAATTATTATTTTTTGTTTGATAGGATTTACTGAAATATTACAGTTTGTATAAATTATACAGTTTGTTGTAATTTCCTATCAAATAAAAAAAGGACAGACTGAAAAGTCTGTCCTAAATTATTAAGAATTAAACCATACTTGCTACTTCAGCAGCAAAGTCATCCTGACGTTTTTCAAGACCTTCGCCCTTTTCAAAACGAGCAAAGCCTGTGATTGTAATTGTTCCGCCGATTGACTTTGCAACAGAATCAACATACTGCTTAACTGTCATCTTATTGTCCTTAACAAATTCCTGGTCAACAAGGCAGTTTTCCTTGTAGTACTTATTGATTTTGCCCATTACAATCTTATCAGCGATAGCCTCAGGCTTACCTTCGTTGATAACCTGAGTTTTCATAACTTCCTTCTCATGCTCGATAACCTCTGCAGGTACATCGTCACGGTTTAGATACTGTGTGCCGAGAGCAGCAATCTGCATAGCAACGTCTTTACCGCAAGTTACGAACTCGTCCTTATCGGCAACGTCTGTGTCAAAGTTTACAAGAACGCCGATTTTACCGCCTGCGTGAACGTAAGATACACAAGCACCCTCGTAACGCTCAAAACGACGAATCTTAATGTTTTCACCGATAACAAGTACTTTCTCACGAAGTAACTCGTCAACTGTCATATCTGTACCAACAGCCTTAACAGCCATCAATGCGTCAATATCAGCAGGATTGCACTCTAAAATTGTCTTTGCAACTGTTTCAACAAATGACATAAAGTCTGCGTTCTTTGCAACGAAGTCTGTTTCAGCATTAACTTCAACAACAACGCCTGCTTTGTTATCCTCTGTAGTTGTTGCATAAGCAACACCTTCAGCGGCAATTCTTGATGCCTTTTTCTGCTGTTTTGCAAGACCCTGCTCACGTAGATAATCTAAAGCCTTGTCCATATCACCGTCAGATGATACAAGGGCTTTTTTACAATCCATCATACCGCAACCGGTTTTTTCTCTTAACGCTTTAACATCTTGTGCTGTAAAATTCATATATATCAATCCTTTCGATAAAACAAGATAAATTATTCTTCTGTAGTTTCCTCAGTCTCGTCAGTTTCCTCTGCATCTCTTGCTGCAGCCCCCATCTGACCTTCACGACCCTCGATAATAGCGTCAGCCATAGCACCTGCAATTAATTTAACTGCACGGATAGCGTCGTCATTACCCGGAATTACATAGTCAACTTCATCAGGGTCACAGTTAGTATCAACAATAGCAACTACAGGAATACCGAGTTTTTTAGCCTCTGCTACTGCGATCTTCTCTTTGCGAGGGTCAACAATAAACATAGCACCCGGCATTTCAGGCATATCTTTGATACCGCCCATAAATTTCTCGAGTTTCTCGATTTCAAGATTTAACTT
>JAQXSC010000061.1 GCA_029218825.1 Oscillospiraceae bacterium
TTAATATTTTTTTGTTTTTCATACACTATCACACTTTCAATTTTAATATAACATTTACATATTAATTTTTCAACAAGATGTTATAGTTGGTAGGAAAAATGTTATAGTTGGTAATTATATTTCTAATTTAGAATTATTTTATATGCACAAAAAATGCTCCTTGCCGTTGGATTTACCAATAGCAGGGAGCATTTGTTATATTAGTTATTTAATTAAAGTTCGTCAACAACCTTTTTGATAGCCTCTAAAGCCTCGTCAGGTAGCTTGTCGTAGCCTTCCTTATTAACAGCAAAGCCTTCAACAGCCTTTACACGATTTTCCATAGCAGATTTCAGAGCAGCTCTGTAGTCAGCATCGTCAATGTTAACGTCAAAGCCTTCCCAATCCATAATCTCGATATCGGAGAATGGGCCCCACTTCTTAAACTCGGCTCTCTTCTCAACGATAGCCTCAAGGATACCGAGAGTATCAGCAGGTTTAATCTTTTTGCCCATAAAGTCGCCTGTGTTGATAATGTAGCAATCTACATCCTTTTCCTCAACAAGCTTCTTGAACTTAACATAGTCGTTCTTTAGTGGGTAAGTTCTGAATGGGTTAGCATATGGAACGATACGAAGTGCGTTCATATCTGTACCGGTCTTAACACGCTCAGCAGTTGAAGTCTTTGTAGCAAGAGTTGCGCCCATTACTGAAGCAAGAGCAGCACCCTTTAGTTTTACTACAGGTGGAATTGTTGGGTCCTTCATAATCCAGAAGATTGCATTAACAGGAGCGTCAATCTTATCTACACGGTTTGGTGACCATAACTTTGACTTGATAGCACGACCGTTACCGTTACGGATATCCTCAGTAACAAGTTGAACCTTGCCGTCCTCGTCGATTGTAGCACCGCAGTTCTGACAAGTTAAGAGATACTTGTTATCAGGGCAACCGGCAGGATAATCGGCAGTTTTATCAAAGTATGACGGCTCTAATGCGATTGATGCACAAGTATCTGTGTTGATGATAAATGCGTCATCGTGAAGAACCTTGATTTCATATTTACCGCCGTGTTTAGCGTGAGTTAGAGTTGATTTACCTGAACCGGACAGGCCGTAAACTGAAGCAACGAATGTTGAGTTATCTGGTAGGATATACTCTTTCTGTCCGCCGTGGCAGGAAGCATAACCGTTACGGTTAGCAATAGCCCAAGCCATTGTAAGTGTACCCTTCTTATGCTCACCAAAGTATTTCATACCAAGGATAGCTGCACAGTTCTGCTCTGTATCAAAGTAGCAAAGTGTGAGAGGGTCGCTTAAGCAACTGTAGTCAACGTCAGGGCTTTCTGTTGGAGCCCACTGTGGGTCAGAGAAAATGTAGATGTCTGTTTCCTTACCGTCGCCTACTGCCTTTGAGTTCTTATACATTTTAACGTACTCGTCGGACATATACTGGAAGTTCAGCATCCAAGAATACATCAGGTTTTCCTCGCCCTCAGGAATGAGAAGGTGAGCCTTTACCATAAATTCAGGGTCAAGACCTACGAATACTGTTGCGTGGTATAACTTTCTGTTTCTTGACTTATAGATTGCATCCATTACAACCTTATCAAGTTTTGTATCGTCAACGCCCGGCTCACCCTTGATTCTGCGAGCAGCAGCATAACGGCCTGTTACAGCACCGTCGTTGAACAGCAATACCTTTGCATCTCTGTCAAGACCAAACTCCTCACCTCTGTAAACAGGTAAATCTGTTACGATTGTACCCGGTGAATTTTTAGCAAGATTGTATGCCTCTTTCAGAGTGTTTACAGGAACAACATTGTTGCCGTAAAAAGCAGTTTCAATAATTGTTCTTGTCTTTGAAAAGCCGACTTTACCGGCTCCGATTTCTTCTGTCTTGTAATTTGCTTTTGTGGACATATTTATCTACTCCTTTATAAAATTACTCATATATGAGAGTAAGGTAATTTGATATTATCTTACCCTATTATATTTAGTATTATTTTAAGGCTAAATTCAATTAAAGTCAAGAAAAAGAATAATATTTTTTGCCAAATTGCAAAAACTATGATTATTTATAAAATTAATTATTTTTTTGCAATTATTTATACAATGTGATACAATAATCATAGATTTGGTAAAGGTGGTTTTACTATGGCAACTGACAATATGAAATGTACGGAATGCGGTTACGTCTTTGAGGGTGATACCGAAGTTGAAAAAAATATCTGTCCTTTATGTTCTCGTGAGTACAATACCGAAAAAGCATTGGAATATTACAGACAGACTAATAAAAAACCAAAAAGCGATACCACTAAAAAAGCATCACCCTATAAAAGAGTTTTAGACTGGGTTATTTTTGGGTTATCTTTTGTTGCATTTATAGTAATTCTATACTTTATTATTAACTATATTGTCAACGGATAGTCAAAAAAATCTTTTATTTTTTTACTTTATATGTTAATATATCTATATCACAAACGAAAGGGAGCGATTATATGGCTTCAAACCTAACTAAAAAAATCGAGGAAATTGAAAACACTAACCTGAAAGACGGTGAATTATTTTTGTACGGTCACTGTGACAGCGAGGGTGACATTAATGCCGGAATTTGCTGTCAGGACGCTGACCTTGAGGCTATCGAAAGCACATTACAGTACATTATGATGCAAACTGCAAGAGTTATTTATGACAACAACCCTGAGATAACTAAACAGGATATTGCCAACATATTGTTTACGGATTTATACGGCAGTATGAATTTATTTATTCAGGAACTTGACCATGAAAAGGACGAGGAGGAAGTTCGTGATGAAGCCGCTGAACTTTTAACAGACTGTTTTGAGGACTTCGATTTTTACGGATTTGAATAGGCAACGTGACGTTGTAATCTATTTATAAGAAAAATAGTACCGCACATTGAAAAATGTGCGGTTATTTTTCGTTAAAATATTCTATTATGGAATTAAAATTCAGGCTTGAATGTTCTATCTCTTTGCTGTAAATTTGGGCAATATGTGTAATATTGCTTTTAGTTTTTTCAGTTACATATGCGATAGAAAGAACACTGAAAACCGACAAAGCCACATAGGCAAAAATATTCATATCGTACACGGATTTGAGAAAATATCTGTATATGTAATAATTTAAAATATTGATTAAATTACGGTTTTTTAATTCTATATCAGAATTAAAATCAGCAAACAACCTTTTTCCGCTTTCTGTCAGATATTCAAAACCTGAAAACAGGCTGTGATAATCTATTGTAAAATCAAAATCTTCGCAGTCCTCAATCTCAACTCTGCCCATATCCTCATATAAATTATTATCTGCAAGGTTTTGAATTGTTTTGCCGTAGGAAAGCAATTTTAAAAGCATTTCATTTGTGACTTTTTGGGAATTAATATATGCAAAAATTTTGTCCCTTGCGGTTTTCAAATTCAGGTACAAGTCTGCGTCAATATCATTTATATCAGGAAATTCATCATTGACTTCTTGTAATAATTCTGTATTGGAATTATTTATAATTAATTCAGCGGCAACAGGGCAGGACAGGGAAAGGCCTTTTTCCTCTGTTCCTCCGAACATAGTGCTGAATCTGGGAAATTTTTTACAGGTGTTGCAAAGGGAACTCTCCCCTATATTTATGTAAATATCACAGAGATTACTGCTATTAAGAAAAGGACATCGGTTGTTTACATTTTTGAAAACTATATCGCCCTCATTGTCCTTATACATAAGGGATTGAATTTTCCTGCCGAAGTCGGTATCAAGGGAGTTATAGGATTCTGCTGTTTCAAAATCCACCACAACCTGCCAACCGCTGCAACAGGTATCAGGGCATTTATCTGCAATACATTTAAAGTCTTTGTAATAAACAGGATACTTTACTATCATTTCTTTTTCCTAATTCTTATTCTTTGGGTTTTGATTAGATTTCTCAATTTGAAGTTATATATCTGCTTGTGGTATATATAGTTGAACTGCACACAGCACAAAAACACATACATTGTAAAGTAGAGCCAAATCATAATTACAGCCGCTGTGGCGATACTGCCGTAAATTGAAAAGCCGTTGAACAACTCAACGTAGATATTTATGCCCTTTGAAAGCAAAGTCCATATAAAGGCTGTGAGGATTGCACCGGGTAACTGCACTCTGAATTTTGCATATCTTTTATCCTCTACCCTACTTCTTAAATATACTTTTAACGCAAGGGCAATCATCAGCACCACAAGTACAAACATAATCAAGTACCTAAATCCGTACAGAACTGTTACTGCGTAAGGTAAGGTTTTAATATACGGCTCAATGCTGTCTTGAAAAAAGTTTGAAATAAGGGAAACGATAATTGCCAAAATCAGTACAACAAACATTAAAAAAGTATAACCGGCAGAAAATATCCTCTTGATTAACCAATTATGCTTATTGGGTAGGTTATAAATTACCCTTATACCCTCGGTAACGGAATAAACACCTTTTCCGGAAGACCACAATGCGGCGATAATAGTAACAAGAGCCACACTTGCGGCAGAAGCGTAGGAGGAGTTGATAATATGCTCTAAATACATACCAACATCACTTGTCAGGTTGTTTTCAATATATGAATCAAAGATAACCTGTGGGATATTTAAAAATGACAAAATTGCAAAGGCGAACATCAAAAATGGAACGAAAGACAATATAATAAAGAATGCAGACTGTCCTGCTATTGCGGAGATATTATCATCGGAGCATTTATCAAGAAAATATTTGACCTGTTCAATTATTGTTTTTATATGCCTCATAAATACACCTCCGTAAAGTTTATAAAATAATTATATCAAATATTTCTTAATTTACAATACAGTAAAGAAAAAAGCCCCTAAAAAGGGACTTTTGTTAGTTTTTGATTTTTTGCAGAAATGCCTTTACACGGTCATTTTTAGGGTTGTCGATTACATCCTTTGGGTCGCCTTCTTCAACAATGTATCCGTTTTCCATAAATATTACTCTGTCGGAAACATTACGTGCAAACTCAATTTCGTGGGTAACTATTACCATTGTCATTTTTTGTGCGGCAAGTTGACGTATAACCTTTAAAATATCCTGAGTAAGTTCAGGGTCAAGGGCTGAAGTAGGCTCGTCAAAAAACAGCATTTGCGGTTTCAGAGCCAATGCTCTTGCAATAGCAACACGTTGCTGTTGACCGCCTGACAGTTGACCTGGATAAAAGTTTTCTTTATCCCCAATAGACATCTGCTCAAGAAGTTCTCTTGCTTCTTTATACACTTGGGCTTTGTCACGTTTTTGCACGGAAATAGGAGCGTCTGTAACGTTCTTCAAAACTGTAAAATGTGGGAAAAGGTTGAAGTTTTGGAACACAAGGCCGAAATAACTTTTGATTTTTTTAATCTCGCTTTTCGGTGAATAAACCGAAATGCCATTTACGTCCTTTGCAACAGCCTCTCCGCAGTAGGACAAAGAGCCTCCGTCCATTGTTTCAAGGAGAGTTGCGCATCTTAACAATGTTGATTTACCGCTTCCGGATGGGCCAAGAATAGATACTACTTCCCCCTCTTTTACAGATAAGGAAATATCTTTAAGTACCTCTAACTTACCGCTGCCGTCAAAATTGTCAAAGGATTTGCGTATGTTATTAATTTCTAAAATATTCATAACGTCCTCCTTAATGACTGTAGTAGTTCATTTTCTTTTCAAGTTGACCCATTGCAAAGGACACAATAAGGTTGAAAAGATAATAGAATAAACCTGCTACGAAAAGGGGCATAATATTGCTTTCTCTTGCAACCGCCTCTTTTGCAAGTGAGAACATTTCGCTTACGGAAAGAGCAAATGCTAAAGAAGTGTCTTTTACCAAAGTGATAACTTCATTAGTTACCGGCGGAACAACATGACGTACCATCTGTGGGAATACTATTTTCATAAAGGTTTGTTGTCTTGTATAGCCTAAAACCTTTGCCGCCTCGTAATGCCCTTTTGGCACAGCCTCAATACCGCTGCGGTATATTTCCGCAAAGTATGCGGCATAGTTCAGGGAAAATCCTATAATACAGGCGTACATTCTGTAGTCGCTTGTTACTGAAATGCCGAAAAGAAGGTTTGGTCCGAAGAATACCACCAAAAGTTGCAGCATCAAGGGAGTACCACGCATTACGGAAATGTAGAATTTTGTTACTAATTCTATAACCTTAAATTTTGAGCGACGTGCAAAGCAAACAAGCAAACCAAGTGGCATAGAGAAAATAATTGTAGATACAAATATCAACAATGAATTAAGCATACCTGAGGAAAGTTCTACTATTAAATTCCAAAACCAATTAAAAAACTGACCGATTTCGGAACTGCCGCCCTCAGGATTTACACCACAAGCGGAAAGCGTTGTGGGAAGCAGTATTGCCACAAACAAAATAATGGGAATTATCGGTTTTTTCTTCATAAATATTCACCCTAAAAATGCCACAGGGGGTTACCCTGTGGCAACAGTAGTCAACTATAATTTAAATTATTCTCCAAAGCAAATGCTCTGTGAAATTCCGTACTCTGCGTCGTACTTGTCAACAATTTCCATAAATGTACCGTCCTGATACATTTCCTTTAAAGTTGTTTCAACAGTATCACGGAGTTCTGTGTTACCTTTCTTAAAGCCGACAGCATACTGCTCTTTAGAAATCTGTTCGTCAAGTATTCTGTACTTACCCTCGTTTTTCTTAAGGTTGTAGTTAGCAACACCGATATCCATACAAATTGCGTCAACTGCACCTGCGCTTAAGTTCATCAAAGCGGAGTTGTAGTCACCGATTTGCTGTAAATCCTTGAAAGATGCGCAAAGTTTTTTGTTTGCGTCTGTTACATCCTCACCTGTTAAAGCGGCAAGAGCAGAAGAATCTGACTGAACTGCAACGATTTTGCCCTTTAAGTCGTCTAAAGAACTAATGTCGGAATCCTCTTTTACAACAACAACCTGTGAGTTGTCAATGTAAGGAGCAGTCCAAGTGTAATCATCCTCACGGCCTGTTAGTGTAAAGCCGTTCCAGATACAGTCGATTGTACCTGCGTTAAGTTCCATATCCTTGCTGTTCCAGTCGATTGGCTGTTTTACAAGTTCCCAACCCTGACGGTCGCAAACTTCCTGTGCAAGTTCAAGGTCAACGCCTGTGTATTCGCCGTTGTCATCCTTATAACCGTACGGTGGAAATTCAGCGTCAAAACCTACTGTGAATGTCTTTTTCTCTGCATCTGTAGGTTCAGTTCCTGCGCAACCGCAGAACAGAACAGAGATTAGCATAAGTGATGCTAATAATAGAGCCAATGATTTTTTCATAGTTTTCACCTCATATTTTTATTGCATTAACAGTTTACCATATCAGCACACTAAAGTCAAACAATTTTCTACATTTTTGATATTTACAAATAGCCAAATTAGAGTTATAATAATATTGTAAATTGTATAATTTGCATAAATATATTTTAGATTTAGGAGGAAATAAATATGGCAAATCGTTTTGTGTTAAACGAAACATCTTACCACGGCTCAGGCGCAATTAAAGAAATTGTTACAGAGGCTGAAAACAGAGGATTTAAAAAGGCTTTTGTTTGTTCTGACCCTGACCTGATTAAATTTAATGTAACAAAAAAGGTTACGGATTTACTTGATGAGGCAAAGTTGGATTACGAGATTTACAGCGACATCAAGCCTAACCCTACTATCGAAAACGTGCAGAGTGGTGTTCAGGCTTTCAAAAACAGCGGTGCCGACTATATTATTGCTATCGGCGGCGGTTCTTCTATGGACACTGCAAAGGCTATCGGCATTATTATCACTAATCCTGAATTTGCAGACGTGAGAAGTCTTGAGGGGGTTGCTCCTACAAAGAATCCCTGCGTTCCAATTATTGCTGTCCCTACAACAGCAGGTACAGCCGCAGAAGTTACAATCAACTACGTTATCACTGACGTTGAGAAAAAACGTAAATTCGTATGTGTAGATACTCACGATATTCCTGTAGTTGCTATTGTTGACCCTGATATGATGAGCAGTATGCCTAAAGGCTTAACTGCTGCTACAGGTATGGACGCACTTACTCACGCTATTGAGGGTTACATAACAAAAGGCGCTTGGGAACTTTCCGATATGTTCCATATTAAGGCTGTGGAAATTATTGCAAAATCTCTCCGTGGTGCTTGTGAAAATACTGCCGAGGGTCGTGAAGGTATGGCTTTGGGACAGTACGTTGCCGGTATGGGATTCTCAAACGTTGGACTTGGCATTGTTCACTCTATGGCTCACGCACTTGGGGCAGTTTACGACACACCTCACGGCGTTGCAAATGCAATTCTGTTGCCTACAGTAATGGCGTATAACGCTGAGGCTACAGGTGAAAAGTACAGAGAAATCGCAAGGGCTATGGGAGTTGAAAACGTTGACAGTATGACACAGGAGGAATACAGAAAGGCTGCTGTTGAGGCAGTTGCACAGTTATCCTCAGATGTTGGTATTCCAAAGGATTTAAAGGATATTGTTAAGGAAGAGGATATTCAATTCCTTGCTGAAAGCGCTATTGCAGACGCTTGTGCTCCCGGAAATCCGAAAGAGGCTACTTTAGAAGATATTATAGAAATGTATAAATCATTATTATAATCATTATTATAATCATTATACAACAAACAGCCCTACCGATTTGGTAGGGCTGAAATTTTAGTATGGAAAACTGTCGTAAACTTTTGCTAAATATTTTTGGAGATATGTAACGTCATTTACGTCGAATTTACAATCGGCATTTACATCACAGTTTTGTGATAAAAAATCCGTACTTTCTCCCTTTGCAAGTTCAATCTGCATTGTTGTCACATCACGAATATTTAAAACCTTATCGTTGTTTACATCTGCCAAAATATT
This sequence comes from Oscillospiraceae bacterium, assembly GCA_029218825.1. GTDB lineage: Bacteria > Bacillota > Clostridia > Oscillospirales > Acutalibacteraceae > Ruminococcoides. The sequence goes on from JAQXSC010000061.1 coordinate 8,881, forward strand.
AGAGGGATAATCTTCTGCTGTGATTAACTTATAGTTTATGTTATATGTTTCACAAAATTCCTGTGCATAGGAATTTATCTGACAATAAACAGTAACATTATCCGACAAATAAAATGCGTATTGGTCTATCTTCTTAACTGTTGAGGGAATATATATTGTTTTCAGAGCAGTTGAACTGCTGAATGCTCGTTTGCCGATTTCCTCTACTCCATGAGGAATTACTATTTTTTCCATATTGGTCTGTAGGAAAGCCTTTTCCCCTATCACTTTAAGGGTATTGGGGAAAGCAACATATTTAAGCATTGGGTCTGTGGAATACGCACCCACTCCTATAGTGTTTATTACTGTATTTCTTAACAAAGCGGAATCCATAACAGGGTTATTTGCAAAAGCATAATCGTCAATTACCACCATATTTTTTGAGTAATACACGTTATTGAGGTTACTGCAACTTCTTGCCGCCCATTTTCTGATATGGGTCATATTGTCGTGCATTGTTATGGATTTTACAGTACTGTTGTTGTAAAAGCACTTTTCCCCTAATCTGAGTATTGAGTGTCCGTGGGCAGAGGTTGGTATTACAGGGTCTGGGTTTTCACCTACGTATGAACTTACTGCATATGTAGAGTTACCCTGTGAATCCGAAATATCCACATAAAAAACATAATCGGGAAAATCCTCCCAAGTAACAAGAGTTTCCGCATTTACGGATATTACGGAAAATACTCCAAGGGCAGTCGCCAAAATAACAGATAAAAAATTCAATAATCTATTTTTCATAATAATTACCTTTAACGTAAAAAGTCGGACAGTTAAACTGGCCGACTGTTTTGTAAAATTAAATTAATTCATCTAAAATGTTGCCGATATCTTCAGATTCCTTCGGAATATCAGTTGAACCTGTAAGACAATCCTCAACATCATATTTTACTGATTCTAATTCAGGTGTTTCATATTTTTTCATTTTCATTACCTCCGATAGGTACTATAACTACTCTGCTATTCTAACACATATTTACAGTTGTTTCAATAACCTACGTGAAAAATAATCAACAAAGATTAAGTGGATTTATAAATCGTTTTGTTGTATTATACATAACACTTGAACATTTTAAGATAATTTGTTAAAATAGATATGTTTTATTAATGATAGGAGGAAAGTTATGTATCCATATATTAATGTTTTTGGGTTGCAATACAGTACATACGGTATATGCTCTGCTGTAGGCGTATTGCTGATGGGATTGGTAGTGTATTTACTTTCAAGAAAGAAAAATATTTCTATTGAGGATCTGCTTATCGGTACAGTTGCCGCCCTTGCAGGTGCTTTCTTGGGAGCCCATATTTTATACGGAATTACCAATATTCCCTATATGGTAAACGGTATTCAAACTTTTGTAAATGAGCAAAAAGATATTGAATACCTCTTTGGGGTTATTATTAACGGCATCGGCGGAATGGTATTCTACGGCGGATTGCTTGGGGCTTTAGGTGTCGGCGCACTGTACTGCAAATTCAGAAAAATAAGTGTCGGAGATTTTGCAGACTGCTTTGCCGTAGGTATTCCCCTATTCCACGTTTTCGGCAGAATAGGGTGCTTTTTGGCAGGATGTTGTTTCGGTATAGAAAGCGAATTTGGTTTTACAACAACAAATGCTTTGGTGGAAACTTGTAATCACGTAAACAGATTTCCTGTTCAACTTTTGGAAAGCGGACTGAATTTTATACTATTTGCAGTTATGCTTATTTTGTTCAGTAAAAAGGTTATGAAAAATTATCTGATTTTTGTATATCTGTTTTTATACAGTATAATCAGATTTGTTGATGAATTTTTCCGCGGTGACATTTACAGAGGAGTTCTGTTTGGATTGTCAACAAGCCAATGGATAAGTTTGATTTTATTTATTGTCTGCATTATTGTTTTTGTAAAATACTTTGTTGATAAGAAAAAAGATAAATTCGTAACAAGAAATTGAGGAAATGCTATGAAAAAGTGTGACTACTGCGGAAAAGAAATTTCCTACAACGATATGTATTGCAGTGAGGATTGTCAGATTAAAACCGTGAAGTTTTATTCTATAAAAGAAAAATTTTCTATGGTTTTTTCTGTAATTAACTGTATTTGCCTGTTTTTAGTCCCTATCGGCTTTATTGTTTTTTCATTTATGGATTATTTGGGATTCAGCATTATTGCCATTGGAACTGCTGTTTTAGGTCTTACAGTTTTATTGTTACCGCTTCCAACAGACGGTATGATTTCTAAATTCAAAGTAAAAAAAGCGGTTGATATCACAAGGATAATCGGCTTGATAATTTTAATATTGGGAATAGGTTTGATAATTACCGACTATATTATTTACTTTATTTGAATTGTTTGAATAAAAAATACGTATGTGCCAATACTAACAATGATTAAAGGAGGCTTTAATATGTTAGACAAAATCGCATTGGCACTTGCAATTATCGGTGGTCTTAACTGGGGCAGTATCGGTATTTTCCAATTTGACTTGGTTGCATGGATTTGCGGAGGTCAGACAGGAATTATAAGCAGAATTATTTACATTCTTGTAGGTCTTGCCGCTGTATGGTGCATTTCTCTGTTATTCAGGGATAATGAGATTGAAACCGACACATCAATAAACAGCCACGCATAAGAAAAACCCTCCGTGAAAAACGGAGGGAATTTTTTTATAAATATTTATTGTTTACCATTAACAATATCCTTTGTATCACGAGCAATTACAAGTTCTTCGTTTGTAGCGATAAGTTCAACTCTTACCTTTGAATCTGCTGTAGATAACTGACCTTCGTTGCCGTGGATTGCGTTGTTGTTTGCTTCAACGTCGATTTCAACACCGATACATTTCAGGTAATCGCATACGCGTTTTCTTAAGTTTGGCTGATTTTCACCAAGACCTGCTGTAAATACAATTGCATCACAACCGCCTAAAGCAACATAGAAAGAGCCCACATATTTAGCAATCTGATAATAGAGCATTTCGTGAGCAAGTTTTGCACGAGCGTTACCGCTTTCCTCAGCAGCAGATACGTCACGATCGTCACTTGATACACCGGAAACACCTAAAAGACCGGACTTTTTGTTTAGGATTGTGTCCATTTCCTGTGCGGTTAAATGTTCCTGCTCCTCAATAAATGTTACTACCGATGGGTCAAGAGCACCGCTTCGTGTACCCATCATAAAGCCGTCAAGAGGTGTCAGACCCATTGTTGTGTCGATTACTTCGCCGTGGTCAATAGCGGCAATAGATGAACCATTACCGATGTGGCAAGTAATAATTTTTAAATCCTTAATATCCTTGCCCATTCTCTTTGCCATTTCACCGCTTACATAACGATGAGATGTTCCGTGGAATCCATAACGACGTACGCCGTACTTCTCGTAATATTCATAAGGGATAGAATACATAAATGCTTTTTCAGGCATTGTGCTGTGGAATGCAGTATCAAATACAACAACCTGTGGTATTTCATCACCGAACACCTGCCTACAAGCCTCAATACCCTGTGCATTTGCAGGATTATGTAAAGGTGCAAGTGGAGATAGACTTTTAATTTTCTCAATTGTATCATCATTTACCAAGCAAGACTCTTTGAAAATTGAGCCACCCTGAACAACTCTGTGACCGATTGCGGAAACTTCTGACAAGTCGCTGATTACGCCCACTTCAGGGTCGATAAGCATATCTTTAACCTGTAGGAATGCTGAAGTGTGGTCAGGCATATCAACCTGCTTTTTGATGTTCTTGTCACCGGCTTTATAGCCGATTACGGAACCTTCTGAACCGATTCTCTCGCAGTTACCTTTTGCAAGTACCTGTTCTCCCTCCATATCAATAAGCTGATATTTTAGCGATGAACTGCCTGCGTTGATTACTAAAATTTTCATTTCATTATCCTCCGATATTGATTAATTACATTTTACACACTATAATATAATAAACGATAGTGTAAAATTTTGCAAGACCTTTGTTAAAAATGGTCGAAATAGAATGGAGTTTTTTATGAAAGCCTCTGGAATAATTTGCGAATACAACCCTTTTCATAAGGGACATAAGCACCAGATTGACGTTATTAAAAGCAAAAGCGAAAATCCTATAGTTGCGATTATGAGCGGTAATTTTACTCAAAGGGGTGATATTGCTGTTATTGATAAGTTTAAAAGAACGGAGATTGCTTTGGACAACGGCATTGATTTGGTAATAGAACTGCCTACTGTTTATGCTGTAAGCAGTGCAAAAAACTTTGCAAAAGCAGGGGTAAAAATTGCACAAGCATTGGGAGTTACCGAAAATCTGTGCTTTAGTGCAGAGGAAAAAAATACAGATTTACTCTTTGATATTGCAAATGCTTTTGACAGAGAGGATTTCAACAGCAAGGTAAAGGAATTTATGGACAAGGGCGATTATTACCCTATTGCTGTGCAAAAGGCTGTTGAGGTTACCGTTTCAAAGGATGCCGCCGATACTGTTACAAAGGCTAACAATATACTGTCCGTAGAATATTTAAAGGCTTTGAAAAATACGGATATTAAGCCTATGATAATTGAAAGAATCGGTGTTGGTCACGACTGTGGAGAGTGTAGCGGAGATATCACAAGTGCAAGTAATATAAGAAAAATGATAAACGAAAAAAGCGGTGAAATCTTTGAATATATGCCCACATGCAACAGGGAGTTGTTTGAAAATCCTGCTAATTTGGACAACCTTGAGAAAATTATATTATACAAGTTAAGGACAATGAGCAGAGAAGATATTGAAAAACTACCTGACGTAAACGAGGGGCTTGAAAACAGGATATACGCAAGTGTAAAAAACAGCACCACACTTCAAGAACTTATTAACAATATAAAAACAAAAAGATACACTATGGCTAGGATAAGGCGGATAATTATCTGCGCTTTACTTGGAATTACAAAGGATATGCAAAGTATTGACGTACCTTATATACGTGTTTTAGGGTTTGATAAAAAAGGCGGAGAACTGTTAAAACAGGCGAAGTTGCCATTGATTACAAATGTTTCTGACGGATATAGAAATCTTGACGAAAATGCTAAAAAGATATTTGATGTAGATTTACTTGCAAGTGATTTATACTCTTTGGGAACAGACAATATCCTCCCCTGTTCCAAAGATTTTACAACCGGCATTATAAAAAGGCACTGACTTTTGTCAGTGCCTTAATTTGTCATTAAACGGGATAAACCTTATTTTCTTTATCAACTAAATCTGAATTGATACCTGCCTGTGATTCACGGCGTTTTTCAAAGAATTTAGTTGCAACCTCAGGGAACTGTGCATAGGAGAGAACGTCCTCATCCTGCATAATGTACTGAGGAATTTCAGCACGGAGTTTCTCTAACTCAGGCTCTAATAAATCAGCAGGACGACAGGTAATCTGCTCTTCGTCACCGATAATTTTCTTTGCAAATTCAGGGTCGATAGGCATTGGTGTTGTACCGTATTTGCCTTGTATAATGCCCTTGAATTCCTTTGTTACCATCTTGTAACGCTCACCTGTGATTACGTTGAATACAGCCTGTGTACCTACAATCTGTGAGGTTGGAGTTACAAGAGGTGGGTAACCTGCGTCTGCGCGTACACGTGGTACTTCTGCAAGACACTCGTCTAACTGATCCTCTTTACCTGCCTGTTTTAACTGTGACATCAGGTTTGAAAGCATACCGCCGGGAACCTGATACAGAAGTGCCTTTGTATCTGCTGTTAAAATCTTTGTATCAAGAAGTCCTGTATCAATATATTTCTTACGTAAATCCATAAAGTAACTGCGGATATTTGAGAATGCCTCAAGGTCGATTCCTGTGTCATACTCTGTACCCTTTAATGCGGCAACCATAGACTCTGTAGGTGAGTGTGAAGTACCCTGTGACAATGGGGAAATTGCTGTGTCGATAATATCGGCACCTGCTTCAATTCCCTTTAACAGACACATTGAGCCTAAGCCTGATGTGTAGTGAGTATGAAGTTGAATCGGTAAATCAACAGCGCCTTTGATAGCCTTTACAAGGTTGTATGTTTCATATGGTGTAAGCAGAGCAGCCATATCCTTGATACAGATTGAGTCTGCACCTGCCTCTGCGATTTTCTTTGCATAGGAAACATAGTAATCCTCGGTAAATACAGGACCTGTTGTGTAACTGATTGCTACCTGTGCGTGTGCGCCCTCTTTTTTAGCGGCTTTGATTGCTCTTTCAAGGTTTTTGATATCGTTCAATGCGTCAAAAATACGGATAATTTCAATACCGTTAGCAACGCTTTTCTGCACAAAATAGTCAAGAACATCATCAGCGTAGTGACGGTAGCCCAGCATATTCTGTCCTCTGAACAGCATCTGTAGTTTTGTGTTAGGACAGTTTTTGCGGATTGTTCTTAAACGCTCCCAAGGGTCCTCGTTTAAGAAACGCAGGCAACTGTCAAATGTAGCACCGCCCCAACATTCAAGAGAGTGATAACCGATTTTGTCAAGTTCAGGTAAAATCGGCAACATTTCATCTGTTGTCATTCTTGTTGCAATCAAGGACTGATGTGCATCACGAAGGGCAGTTTCTGTAACTAAAATCTTTTTCATATAAATCGCCTCAATCAGTTCATTGTCAGAAGTACTTTACCTGTATCTACAGACTCGCCCTTTGCAACATTGATTGATGCAACTGTACCGTCCTGTGCTGCCTTAACAGGTGTTTCCATTTTCATTGCTTCGATAAAGATTAAGTCCTGACCTGCCTTTACAGCGTCACCGGCGGATACTTCAATTCTTACTACTGTACCGGGCATTGGAGCAGATACTTCAATACCGCCTGCGTTACCTGCAGGAGCAGGTGCTGCCTGTGGAGCAGGAGCCGGAGCGGCTGCTACAGGAGCGGAAGCAGCAGGAGCAGAAGAACCGCCAAGTTCCTCAACCTGAACATCATAGGCTGTGCCATTTACTGTTATACGTAAGTTTTTCATGGTTTATTACCCCTTTATCAATTAATTTACAAAATTATATAGTTGAATGCTTTTTAGCAAGTGTTGAAACACGTTTGCCCATTAGCATATCAAGTGCGTTTATTACAGAAGTACGAACTTCCGCTGTGGTGATTACATCGTCAATGTAGCCACACTCTGCTGCGTTTTCGGCAGAAAGATTTTCGTTAACAAAAGTATTTGCAACTTCTTTCTGTTTATCAACTGCAACGTTCATTTTCTCAGGTGCCATAATCAAAGCGGCAGCCTCAGGATTTACAGGGCTTACAACTGCGCTGTCAAGTGCGTAAACAACGTCGGCATTTGCGCCTGTACCTGCCAAAGCGATATAGCCTGAGCCGATAGCCTTGCCTGTTACAACTGAAATCTTAACTGTGGTAGCCTCTGCATATGCTGAAGTTACCTTTACTGCTGATTTAATATCAGCAAAGCCTTCGGTATCTACAAAAGTTAAAACAGGAATTGAGAATGCGTCGCAGAAACGAACAAATTTTGAAATTTTATTGCAATCCTCTGCTGAAAGTTCTCCACCCTTTGTATTAACGAAACCTACAACTTGTCCGCCAACACGGGCAAATACTGTTTTACCTGTGTTGCCGTATGCTTTGGATAGTTTGAATATTGAGCCTGCGTCAGCAACTCTGTGACAAATGCAGCCGCCCTCTGCTTCAGGGTCTTCTGCAACAGCCTCAGGTGCTGTGTTCAGATTATTTGAAGGAAGATAGCAAACAAGTTCCTTTGCCTTGGCAATAGCGTCCTCGGCATTTTCTGCAACTACGGATGCAACGCCATTTTCTGCATTACACTCTGCTGATGAATCCTTGCTCATTGGGTCAAGTGACAAAGCAGCCTCTTTGCTCATAATTACAAAGTCAGCGGATACTGCGTTTAATGCGCCTGTGCCTAAACATTTTCCTAAAATTACGGAAATCTGCGGTACTACGCCTGAAAGTTTTGATGCAGAATTTAATACGTCACCATATCCTGCCAAAAGTGCGTTACCCTCATCAAGACGTCCGCCGTTGCTGTTGTAGAAAGCAACAACAGGACAGCCTGTTTTTAACGCAAGGTCATATACCTTCTTGATTTTTGTTGCCTGTGCTTTACTCATAGCACCGCCGCAAAAATCGCTGTTCTGTGCAAAAGCATAAACAGGAAGTCCCTCTACCATACCGAAACCGGCAACTACCTCTGCGTAAGTGTCCTTTGACTTTGCAAGTGTATCTACGCTTACAAAAGTGTCCGGGTCAAAAAATGCTGTGAGTGTTTTATAGGCTTCAGTTGACATAATTTTTGCCTTTGCTGAAGTTACATTCTCAATACTCATTTAAAATCCTCCAGTACTATTTATTGGTAAATATTCCACTTTCAGAAATATCAAATTTATACATCTATCATTATATGCCAAAATCAATAAAATCGCAAGAAAAAAAGTGTCCAAAATTATTTTTTGCACACTTTTAATATATATTTTAATGTTATTCAGATTTATTTGTAAATTATTTCAAAATGGGAGTAAGTATAATTCTAATAGTGAATTATAAACTGTACTTTGGAGGGTTTGGATTTGCCGACAGTTTTTTAACCTCGTCAAAGGTTAAATCTCGCCACTGTCCCTGCTTTAACTTACCCATTTTTACTGAGCCGATTGATATACGTTTCAGTCGCACAACTTCTATCCCTTGGGATTCGCACATCTTTCTTATTTCTCGGTTTCTGCCCTCGTGAAGTACCATTTCCACATTGGCACGATTGTCACTTCTGTTCATCACACGAACTTCGCAGGGGGCGGTTTTTCTGCCGTCAATCACAATTCCTGAGGCGATAGTCTTTGCCTGTTCATCTGTCATATCCGGCTTTACGGAAACGTGGTAAACCTTATTAATCTTTTTCTTGGGGTGCATTACAGTATTGGCAAAATCTCCGTCATTTGTCATCAGCAAAAGTCCCTCGCTGTCCTTATCAAGACGTCCTACCGGATAAACTCTTTCAGGAATCGACTTCACAAGGTCGGCTACGCATTTGCGATTCATTTCATCGCTCATAGTTGTTACATAGCCACGAGGTTTGTTAAGCATAATATAACGCTTTCCGCCTTTTCTTTTTATTACTATTCTTTTGTTGTGAACGTAAACTTTGTCGGTTTTTGGATTGACCTTATCCCCTATTTTTGCTGTTCTGCCGTTTACTTTAACAGCACCGTTTTCTATGAGGATTTCTGACTTGCGTCTTGAGGCAACTCCGCACTCCGACATGAATTTTTGTAGTCGCATTAAATTAGATTGCATTGTTAAAAATTCCTTTTATATATTCAAAAAAATTGCTTTTTCTTTTGTTATTGTAATTCACTGCAATTATGCTGTGCTTGGCTATTACTTCTTTGTTTAAAGTGTAAACTATTGTGCCTACCTTATTTCCGTCACTTACAGGGGCATAGATAAAATTATCAAGGTAAACTTTCCGTTTAACTTTATTAATATCCTCCGCTTTTAAAACAACTTTTGATACACCGTTTCCGCCGAGGGTTGTTGTACTGTATTCACCGCCAACCGTATCAACCTCATAATAAACATCCCTATCGTCAAGTTTATCCATTACATAATTTTCATAACCATAGTCGTAAAGGGCAGTGTGGTCTTTCCAATCCTGCCTGTCATTGAGAGTAACGCAGATTAGTGTTAAGCCGTCTTTCTTTGAGGCTGTTACAAGGCATCTGCCTGACGCCATTGTATAGCCTGTTTTACCGCTGATACAGTAGGGATATGTGGACAAAAGTCTGTTGTGATTTGAATATGTAGCCAATTTATCCTTTGGCTTTGTAAAATTCACCGTTGCGGATTTCATTGAGGAAATTCTGCGGAAGTCAGAATTTTCAAGGGCAACCGCCATAAGGAGAGCCATATCGTAGGCTGTTGAATAATGGTCTTGGTGGTCAAGTCCGCTGGGGGTTACAAAATTTGTATCTTTCATACCGATTTGTTTTGCTCGGTTATTCATCAGTTTTGCGAATTTCTCAAGACTGCCAGCGATTGATATTGCCGCTGCATTTGCGGCGTCATTACCTGAACAGAGAAGTATTCCCACCGCTAAATCTTTTAAGGTTACGACCTCGCCGATTTTAAGGTACATACTGCTGCCCTCGGCTGTCATATCATTAGTAAACTTTACCTTTTTATTGTTATGCTTTGCGTATTCAAGGGTAAGTAATGCGGTCATTATCTTTGTTGTACTTGCGATTTTTGACTTTGTTTTTTCGTTTTTAAAAAAATAAACCTGTCTGTTATCGGGGCAATAAAGTATGGCAGATGAGGCTGAAACAGTTACATATGCCGCTTTTACAATATTTATATCACAAATTATAATCAGCAAAGATAATAATAAACTGCACACTTTTTTCATAAAATCACCTATCTGATTTTATGAATAGAAAATATTAATTATTCTCAGAAAATGTCCTCGTCAGGATTTGCGGACTCTAAATTAATATCTGTCGGCGCTTTGCTCTTGTCCTTTTTAAACAGGGCTGTAACCTTGTCAACAAGGTCAGGTACCATACCTACAACTCTGTCAACTGCACCGTCAAATTTGTCGATTGGGATTAGTTTAACATTACCCTGATATACAGTAAGAAATGCCACAGGCTGAATGGTAACACCTGCACCGCTGCCACCGCCGAAGCACTCTTTGTTTTCTTTCTTTGTAGGTAAATCGGAACCGCCGGATGCAAAGCCGTAGGAAACCTTTGACACAGGGATAATGATTGTACCGTCAGGTGAAGTAATAGGATCACCGATAATTGTGTTTACATCAACCATCTGTCTGATGTTCTCCATAGTAGTATCCATTAAACCGTTAATTGGGTGTTCACTCATTTTAACTAACTCCTTTTCTTTTTATAGTTTATTAATAGTTTTAATATTTTACCGATTTTTGTTACTGCAAAGGCAAGAAGAGAGCATATGCGTATTCTTGCAATTACTTTTCCGTCAATTTTTGTTTCCGGATTGTCGGAAAAATCAGGCACAATTTTAACATTACGCTCCTTATATTTTACAACACTTAGTATTGCACTGACAGCAGGGAATATTACAGAACAGCAGTATCCG
>JAQXSC010000062.1 GCA_029218825.1 Oscillospiraceae bacterium
AATGATTTAATAGATATTGTAAATTTGCGAAATATGTTTGTACATAATAACGGAATGACAGATGCTCATTTTAAAAGAACAGCAAGTTTTCGCCGATTAGAAAGCAAGATAATTGGAAATTTATTTAAACTTGAATACAAAGACATTGAAAAATATTTACGTAGCGTTATATATGCAGTAACAGATATTTCTAATTTATATTTAGAACAATACTATAAAAATAGAAATATTGTTATAGCAAATTACTATTTTAATAATGATTTTTCAATACTTGCGGAAGTGGATGAAAAGAAATAATCAAATTACGATTTATTTCTCGAATGAAATTAGTAAATTGATGCTATTTTGATGATGTAGCAGACGGAAACGTTGGAATTATTGGCGCCTGTTGAACATTTTGATGCCTTAACTAAGCACCAAAACGGGAAAATCAGACCGTGTTCCGAATATAAAAACACATCAGAAAACGGCTTAAACGCAGTGTTTAAGCCGTTTTTACTTGGCAGGGGCAGAAGGACTTGAACCCTCGGCACGCGGTTTTGGAGTGACTGTTGAAACTCCAAAAAGCTGATAACAAAGCCGTTTTCAAGCCATTCTTGCACCCTCTCCAGAATAACAAAAACATTTTGATGCTTTATTGATGCTATTAGAAAATTCCTGCCAACTTAACTTCTCCGTCACTATATATCATAACAAAATAAAAATTCATTGTAAAGCAATCCATAGCTCAAAATTTGCGCCACTATAAACAAAGAAAAACTAAATTAATTTGTAGTAGAGATGTCAAAAAGATTTTAAAATAAGAGTGTTCTAACGGATGTTACAAAATCAAAAATATGTCACTAATTCAAAATGACAAATTTTTAATCAAAAAAGCTTGACAAAAGAAAACGAGCGCGTTATAATAACTACAGAACAAGAAAAAGATCTCTGACAGCAGCGGCAACTGCAAATCAAAGATCCCTTCGTTGACTATATGATTCGTCACGAATAATTATAATATAGAAATTACATTTTGTCAACGAAGTCTTGTTACTTTAACAAGAAAGGAGGCAAATCTATGCGTTTCTATGTAAATAAAAATGCACAGACGAATGGCGATCATGAGGTTCATCGTTCAACCTGCTATTGTCTTCCCAACGTGGAGAATCGTTTGTTTTTGGGCGATTTTGCCACGTCACAGCAGGCTGTCAGAGAAGCCGAAAGGTACTATACCCAGGTCGATGGTTGTATTCACTGCTGCCCCGAATCACACCATTCCTGATTGATGCAGTCGGCGCACTCGCTAATTTGTGGGTGCGCCGATTTTCGCAAGGAGAAAAGATATGGAAACAAAGAAAATATCAGAATTTGCCACTCTTCAAAGCGGTCTGGTATTAAACAGAAGAGAGGCTCGTTTTGAAGAGGAAATAGCGGTCATTTATAATCGTCTTAATTTGCGTTCACTGAATGAATATGGTGAGCTCAAAAGCGAAAATCTGGACTTCTTCCCCTCAAAAGCTTTGCTTGATGATTCCTTTTTAACGCAAAAGGGTGATGTTGTTGTTAAATTATCAGCACCACTATTTCCTACTGTTATTGAAGAAAGCAATACAAATTTAGTTATTCCTTCGCAGCTTGCGGTAATCAGGATTTTTGATCAAAGAGTAATTCCTGAATACGTCAGATATTATTTGTCAACAGATGGAGTTTTGAAATATATTACGTCTGTTGAGGGAGGAACTGTCCTTCACTCAATAAAAATTAATACTCTTGCAGACTTGAAAATACCGATTCCGTCTGTTGAGAAGCAAAGGTTAATAATAAACATTGCACAGATAAATTCAAAAATAGAAAAGCTTTATAAAGAACTGATAAAACAGGAAAGCAAGCTTGCAACAGCAAAAATTCAAAAAGTTCTCGGAGGAAAGTTACAATGAGTACATCAAGAAAAGACATTGAAAGTGCACTGATGAGAGGTGCAGATTCATTACGTGATACAATAGACGCCGCTAACTATAAGGATTATGTTCTTCCGCTTATGTTTGTCAAATATTTAAGCGATACATATAAAGAAAAAGTGGAGAATCTTGAAAAAGAATATCAGGGAGTCAGATTAGAACGCCAAAAGCGATATTTACCATTTACCGTGGCTGAGGATTGTTCTTTTAATTCATTGTATGAGCAAAGATATTCTGACAATATAGGTCAACTCATTAATATGGCTATGCGCCGGATTGAAAATGATAATAACCAACAGCTGGCAGGAGTGCTGAGCACTACTGATTATAACAGCGAAAATGCCCTCGGAACCCGTGAGCATAAGAACGCTATACTGCGTGAATTGCTTGAAGACCTTTATCCTTTGGATTTGCGCCCCTCACAGATTGAAGTAAAAGAGGGTGAAGTGCCTGCTGATGTAATCGGTGATGCGTATGAATATATGATAGGACAGTTTGCAAGTATGGCTGGAAAAAAAGCCGGCTCTTTCTATACGCCTGCGGCAGTTTCTGAGATAATGGCACGCATAGTAAACGTACAGCCGGGTGAGCGTGTGTACGATCCTACCTGCGGTTCAGGTTCACTGCTTATTAAAGCGGCAAAAAAGGAGAACTCAAAACAGGTTTCTATCTTCGGTCAGGAGGTAAACGGCTCTTCGGTTGCTATGGCAAAGATGAATATGTATATTCACGAGATAAGCGACGCAAAAATTGCATGGGGCGATACTCTTGCAAATCCTATTTTCAAGGACGAGGACGGAAATCTGTTGACCTTTGACGCCATAGTTGCCAATATGCCTTTTTCAAAGGACAAGTGGGCAGCAGGCTTTAATCCCGGCGGAGAAGCCGTAGGCAAAGGTAAAAAACAATTTAAAATGGAAGCTACGCTTGACAAATACCACCGTTTTGACTGGGGAGTACCACCGGCAAGCAAAGGTGACTGGGCATTTCTGTTGCATATGATTGCAAGTGCGTCTGTTAAAGGAAGAATCGCTGCCGTTGCTCCACACGGCGTTTTGTTCAGAGGAGCATCAGAGGGCAGAATCCGTCAGCGTGTAATAGAAGAAAATCTGTTGGACGCTGTTATAGGTTTGCCCGAAAACCTGTTTTACGGTACTCCGATTCCTGCATGTATCCTTGTGTTTAGGAAAGACCGTTCAGAAAATAATGTTTTGTTTATTGATGCTACAGGTAAGGACGAGAACGGAAATCTGCGTTACAAAAAAGATAAAAGGCAGAATGTACTTGAAGAAAAGAATGTCAGCGATATAGTAAATGCCTATTTTGAGAGAAAGGATATTGATAAATTTTCTCATGTTGCAACGATAGAGGAAATCGAGGAAAACGGATATAACCTCAATATTCCCCGTTACGTTGACACTTTTGAGGAAGAAGAACTAATTGATATTGACGAGGTTCAGAACAATATTGTCCGACTGAAAGGCGAAATAGCCGAGGCTGAAAAACAGCTTGAAGAATATCTCAGGGAGCTTGGATTATGAGTAACGAAATAGCAAATACAGGCAAAATTTTAATTTATCAGAACGAAAAAGGCGACACGAAAATTGATGTATATTTTGAAGATGATACAATCTGGATGACGCAAAAATCAATGTGTGAGTTATATCAAGTTGCCAAATCCTCTATTAGTGAGCATATTTCAAATATTTATAAAGACGGAGAACTGGAGGAAATATCAACTGTTCGGAAATTCCGAACAGTTCAAAAAGAGGGTGTTCGGTCTGTAGAGCGTAATCTTGATTACTACAATTTGGATATGATTCTTGCTGTCGGTTACCGTGTACGCAGTAATGTAGGTATTCATTTCCGCCGTTGGGCAAGCGGAGTTCTGACCGAATATATGAAGAAGGGTTTTGCATTAAATGACGAACGTTTACGCAATCCGAAAGAATTCGGTGCAGATTATTTTGACGAATTACTCGAGAGAATACGTGACATACGAGCAAGCGAAAAGCGTTTGTATCAAAAGGTTAAGGATATTTTTGCTTTGTCGGTTGATTACGACCCCAAAAGCGAAGCGGCGCAGAAATTCTTTAAATCTGTACAGAATAAGCTTGAATATGCAGCAACCGGTTATACTGCACCGGAAATCATCGCCTCACGTGCCGACGCTCAAAAGGATAATATGGGGCTAACCTCTTTTAAGGGTGCAAAGGTACGCCGTTCTGATGTTATTGTAGCGAAAAACTATATGTCACAAGAGGAAATCAGTACACTTAATCTGATTGTAAATATGTATCTTGACTATGCGGAATTGATGGCAAAAAGCCACCGTGAAATGCATATGTCAGATTGGGAAACAAAGTTGGGAGAGTTTTTGCGTTTTAACGGCAGAGAAGTGTTGGAGAATTCCGGAAAGGTCAAGCGTGCAGTTGCGGAAAAATTAGCTCTTGATCAATACGAAAAGTATGACGCTAACAGAAGAATTGCTGAATTGGAAGATATTGACGAACTTATGGGCAGCGTAAAGCGGTTGGACGGCAAAAAAAGTTAAGGAGCGGCTATTTATGAATAAGGAAATAAAAGAGAGGATTGAAACGATAAAAAAGTGCGAAGTTCCTGACGGGTTTATCAAAGGTGAGGTCGGCTTGATACCTGTTGACTGGAAAACCGCAGTTCTAAACGATATTTCAGAAATAATAACAAAAACAGCAGGTAAAGGGATTTACGAAACAGTCAGTATTTCTGCCGGTGTCGGATTTGTAAACCAAGCAAAAAAGTTTGGAAAAGAGCTTTCCGGTAAACAGTATGAAAAATATATTGTTTTGTATAAGGGAGACTTTTCATATAACAAAGGTAATTCCAAGACATATCCGCAAGGTTGCATATATCGTTTGAAAGATCGAGAAACTGCCGCTGTTCCAAACGTTTTTGAGAGTTTTCGTATAAAATCAGGATGTGCCGATTATTATGACCAATTATTTACGAGTGGCTTTTTAAACAAACAGCTTTCAAGAAAAATCAACCACGGTGTCAGAGATGACGGTCTGTTAAATTTAACAGGTAAAGATTTCTATAGTTGTGTATTACCGTTTCCGCCTGTCAAAGAACAAGAAAAGATTGCCGAAATTTTATCCCGGTTTGATACGGTCATAGAAGAATGTGAGAAACAGGTGGAAGAGTATAAGAGTTTGAAAAAAACTTGCTTAGGAAAAAT
>JAQXSC010000063.1 GCA_029218825.1 Oscillospiraceae bacterium
ACTGAATAATACAATTTTGAACGGAAGAATCGGTGATGTAGTTGTAAACTCCAATCTCCGTACAATGTCTTTGCGCCTTGAATTAGATGCTCTCGTGTCAAGAAAAGATTTACATAATGCGGAAAAGATAATAAAATCCTCTGTTTTGAATATGAATAAAGTTAGTGTTCTACCTCATTTCGGCAAAGAATTGTTCTCTGAAGAGTACTTTGGCGAATTAATTGAAGAACTTAAAAATTCAATTCCACGTATAAACGGAACTTTCAAAAATTCCTCCGTATCAATTAACGGCGATACACTGAGAATAACCCTTAATAACGGCGGCAAAGCTATTTTAGACAGCGTAAAATTTGACTTGGCTCTTAATAACCTGATAAAATCGGAATTTGACTGCGTGTTTAAAATCGTCTATGACGGAGTAACTGAAATTGATGTAAACAGTCAGGATTATATCGATATTCAAAAGAACACGGAAAAGCAAATAGAAAGAGAAAATTTAGAGAAAATTTCAGAACTGTTTGAAGAAGAGGAGCAGTCCGCCAAGGAAAGCGCAAAAGAAAGAGCAGAAAATGTTCAAAAAGAAATTGAAATCCGCCAAGGAGATTTTCTTTACCCTCAAATTATAAAATCATCCATAAGACCCTTTTACGGCAGAATGGTTAAGGGTAAAATTATCCCCCTTAATACTGTAGAGTATGATTCAGGACGTGTAACTGTTTGGGGCGATATTTTCGATATTGAGAAAAAAGTCACCAAATCAGGCGACAAAAATATTTTCACAATAGATATTACCGATTACACAGGCTCAATTACAGTTAAAATATTCGGACTTATTAAGGAAACCGCAATAATTGATAACCTGTCCAAAGGTCAGACTATTGTAGTAAACGGTGATGTTGAATTTGATAAATATGCAGGTGAAATTGTTGTCAGCGCAAAATCCATAGGAACTGCCGAAAAGGTAAAGGTAGTTGATAAAGCACCTAAAAAACGTGTTGAACTTCATCTCCACACAAATATGTCACAGATGGACGGCATAACTCCTGCAAAGGATTTAATCAACAGAGCCGCACAATGGGGTCATACTGCTATAGCAATCACAGACCATGGTGTTGCACAGGCTTTTCCTGAAGCAATGAACACCGCTTCAAAGTTAAATAAAGACGAAGAAAAGATAAAGGTCATATATGGTACAGAGGCTTACTTTATTGATGATTTAGTAGAATCCGTAGCAGGGGAAAGTGAAGAATCCCTTGACGGCACTTTTATCTGCTTTGATATAGAAACAACAGGACTGTCTGCTAAAACCGAAAAAATCACCGAAATAGGTGCAGTCAAGATTGTGAATGGCGAAATTGTTGACACTTTCTCAACTTTTGTAAATCCTGAAAAACCTATTCCTGCACGTATTACTGAACTTACAGGAATTAACGATTCTATGGTAAAAGACGCACCATCTCAATCTGAGGCTGTAAGTGCGTTTCTTGATTTTGCAGGTGATAATGTACTTGTGGCTCATAATGCGCCATTTGATATTGGCTTTATCAGAGTTGCCTGTAACAATATGAACAGACCATTTACAAATGTTTCCATAGATACTGTGGCAATTTCAAGAGCAATTTTGCCGGATATTAAGAATTGCAAACTCGATACTGTGGCAAAATATTTAAGACTTGGGGAGTTCAATCACCATAGAGCAACTGACGATGCGCAGATATTGGCAAAGATTTTCATCTCCCTATGCAGACGTCTAAAAGACGATTATAGCATAACAAACGTAAAGGATATCAACACCAAGATAGCAGGCGGAGATTTCAAAAAACTTCCCACATATCACCAGATTATCCTTGTTAAGAACAAAGTAGGCTTAAAAAATCTATATAAATTGATTTCCTACAGCCACTTGGATTATTTCTATAAAAAACCGCGAATTCCAAAATCTGAACTTATAAAGCACAGAGAGGGACTTATTATCGGTTCAGCCTGTGAGGCAGGTCAACTTGTGAGAGCAATGCTTGACGGTAAATCTCACGAGGAAGTTTGCAAAATTGCAAAATTCTATGATTATCTTGAAATTCAGCCTACAGGCAACAATGACTTTATGTTGAGAAACGGCACTTTCAAGTCGGAAAGTGAAATTCAACAACTTAATAAAGATATTGTTAAACTTGGCTCGGAGTTAAATATTCCTGTTGTTGCAACTTGTGACGTTCACTTTATGGACCCACAGGACGCAGACTTCCGTATGATTTTACAGGCAGGTCAGGGTTATTCAGATGCTCAACAACAAGCACCTCTGTACTTCAGAACAACTGCGGAAATGCTTGAGGAATTTAAGTACCTTGGCAAGGAAAAGGCTTATGAGGTTGTTGTTGAAAATTCCAATATGATTTCCGACAGCATAGAAAGTATAAGACCTATTCCTGAGGGCAACTTTCCACCTTTTATCGAAGGTGCGGAGCAACAACTTAACGAGATTACCTGGGCAAGAACGAAAGAAAAATACGGCGACCCTTTACCGCCAATCGTTGAGGCTCGTCTGAAAAAGGAATTGGACGCTATTAACAAATACGGCTTCTCGGTGTTATATATGACAGCACAGAAACTTGTTGCGGACAGTGAAGCCCACGGCTATCTTGTAGGTTCACGAGGAAGTGTAGGCTCTTCTTTTGTTGCTACAATGTCAGGTATTTCCGAGGTAAATCCCCTTTGTCCTCACTACGTTTGCCCAAATTGTAAACACAGTGAATTTATCGAGGACGGCTCTTATGGTTCAGGTTTTGATATGCCGCCTAAAAACTGTCCTGACTGCGGTACACTTATGGAACAGGATGGACACGAAATACCTTTTGAAACATTCTTAGGATTTAAGGGTGATAAAGTACCTGATATCGACTTGAACTTCAGTGGTGAGTATCAGTCAAAATCCCACAGATATACAGAAGAACTTTTCGGTCACGACCACGTGTTTAAAGCAGGTACAATAGCCACTGTAGCCGATAAAACTGCCATAGGTTTTGTTAAGAAATTTAATCAGGAAAACAACAAAACTGTCCATAAGGCAGAGGAAAAAAGACTTTCAATAGGTTGCACAGGCATTAAACGCACTACAGGTCAGCACCCGGGCGGAATGGTTGTAGTTCCGCAGGGATATGATGTATATGATTTCTGTCCTGTTCAGCATCCTGCCAACGATACAAAAAGTGATAATATTACAACACACTTCGATTTCCACTCTATTCACGATACCATTACAAAACTCGATGAACTCGGACACGATGTGCCTACAATTTATCACTATTTAGAGTTATTCACAGGTATCCCTGTAATGAAAGTATCAATGAGCGACCCTGAAGTAATGTCCTTGTTTACATCTACAAAAGCATTGGGAGTTACTCCTGAGGATATTGACTCGGAAACAGGTACATTTTCACTTCCGGAATGCGGAACACAATTTGTACGCGGAATGTTAATGGAGGCACAACCTAAAACTTTTTCCGATTTATTACAGATTGCAGGACTTTCTCACGGTACTGACGTTTGGCTTGGAAACGCACAGGAATTAATCAGAAATAAAACCTGCACAATTTCCGAAGTAATAGGTACTCGTGACTCTATTATGACTTACCTTATGCACAAGGGATTGGAGCCGGGAATGGCTTTTAAAATTATGGAAATTACCAGAAAAGGTAATGCCTCAAAACTTTTGACAGATGAACATTTTAAGGCTATGCGTGACCATAACGTGCCTGAATGGTACATTGAATCCTGTCTGAAAATTAAGTATATGTTCCCAAAGGCTCACGCTGCTGCATATATGATTGCTACACTTCGCCTTGGTTGGTACAAGGTTCACAAACCTGTTGAATACTATGCCGCTTATTTTACCGTTCGTAACGATAACTTTGACGGTGCTACTGTAATGAAGGGCAGAGAAGCTGTCCTTGAAAAAATGCACAACATTAAGCAGAAAGGCTTTGAGGCTACTGCCAAGGATAATGCCGAATATGCTATGTTACAGATTATCAACGAAATGTTGGCAAGAAAAATCGAGGTACTGCCTATTGATGTCTATAAATCAGAGGCGCATATGTTCAAGGTTGAGGACGGTAAGATCAGATTGCCTTTCTGTGCTTTATCCGGTATCGGCGGTGCTGTTGCAGAAAGCCTTGCCGAGTCAGGAAAGGTTAATAAATACATATCCATTGAGGATATCCAAACTAAAGCAAAAGTGTCCAAGGCTGTTATTGAAACATTGAAAGAATGCGGAGCGCTTGGGGATATACCTGACAGTTCTCAAATATCACTTTTTGAAGGGATGATATAAATGAAAAAAAGATTCAATAAACTTGCAAGTGTATTAATCTGTATTACCTTTGCAATATTCTTACTATTCATTAAGGATAATGTGGGCTATATATGGGATTTTATCTGCACAGTTGCCACTGTACTTACTCCTATTGTGTATGGCTTTGGTATTGCATATGTTTTAAGTTTTCCATACTTGTTTTTACACAACAAGGTGTTTGGCAGAATTAAGAAAAAATGGTTTCAAAAATTAAATAAACCTTTGTCCCTGATTCTTACCTATGTAATAGTAATCGGTCTTGTTTCATACTTATTTGCCAACCTTATCCCACAGTTGTCGGAAAGTATTTCAGGACTGTTTACGGATTTCCCAAGTATTATCAAATCCTTTAAAGAAAATTCTGCCGCTACTATTCAGTGGCTGTCATCCTTTGGCATAGATACTACACCTTATTTGGATATAAACAATACTATTGCAAATCACCTATCCGAGTTTTTCAATATTGAGAATTTCAATGACCTATCCGGTGTGTTGATAAACGCATCCTTTAGTACTGTTAAGTTCTTCTATAATTGGATTATCGGACTGATTATATCCGTCTATATGCTTGCGTCAAAGGATTTCTTAATCAGTCAGGTTAAGAGATTTCTTACAGCATTTTTGCCCACCAAGGTTATGCCTACCTTGTACGAAATTGTGAGGGTTACAGACGATAAGTGCGGTAAGTTTTTAGTAGGAAAGGTATTGGATTCTACAATTATCGCCCTGTTATGCTTCATTTGTATGACGCTTCTTAATCTGCCTTATGCACTGCTGATTAGCGTAATCGTAGGTATTTGTAACATTATACCCTTCTTTGGACCATTTATCGGTGGTATTCCGTCAGCGTTATTATTGTTAATTATTGACCCGTGGGCTTGTTTGAAGTTCGTTATTATGATATTCATTTTACAGCAGATTGACGGCAACCTTATCGGCCCAAAGGTAGTTGGTTCACAGGTTGGTTTAGCAGGTTTCTGGTCATTATTCTCCGTAATTGTAGCCGGCGGACTTTTCGGAGTAGAGGGTATGATTTTAGGTACGCCTATCTTTGCGGCTATCTATACAATCCTTGGAAAAATTGTAAAAAGCAGAATTGCCGCAAAGGGTGATAACGCAACGAGAGTATTGTCAATGCATATGGGAAATGATACGAAACTTACAAATTTTTCATCAGGTAACAAGAGAAAGAAAGAAAAAGAAAAACCTGAAAATTCAGAGAGTGATGATTCTAAAGAGGACAAATAACTGCTCCTATTGACAATTACAGTTTAATGTGTTAACATAGTAGCACACTAAAGCGAAGAGGCGTAATATGAAGAAAAATCTAAAAATCACCCCTGAGGGTACAAAAGATTATTTATTTAAAGAGTGTACTGCAATAAATGACGTTTGCAAAAATATACAAACCGTATTTGAAAATCATCAATTTCATCAGGTTATTACACCGACCTTTGAATTTTTTGATTTATTTGCAACGGATTCAAGCGGTATTTCGGCAGAGTCTATGTTCAAGACAACCGATAATAAAGGCAGATTAATAGTTGCAAGACCTGACTCCACTTTACCTATAGCACGTATGGTATCAACTCGTTTGCAAAACGAAATTCTCCCTGTCAGGTTATTCTACAGACAGGCTGTTCACAGGAACAATCCTTCATTCACAGGCAGAAGTAACGAGATTATGCAGATGGGTGTAGAGTTAATCGGTTCAAGAGGTAAAAGGGCGGACTTGGAGATTATCACTACTGCTATCCAAAGTATGCAGGCTGTATCCAATGATTTTCGTATTGAAATCGGCCACTCTATGCTCTTTAACGCCCTTGCAGATACACTTGATGTTGACGATAAAACTATGGAGCAAATCCGTTCCTATATTGAAAATAAGAATTATTCTGCGCTAAATAACGTTCTTGACAGTTTGGAGCAGAACGATACAATTAAAGCAATTCGCAAGTTACCGTCACTTTTCGGTGGTGATGAAGTATTTGAAAATGCCGCTAAAATTATAAAGTGCAATAAAGCGTTGGAGGCTTTAGGCTACTTAAAGGATTTGTATAATGAACTGTCAAGTCTTGATTTAGGCAATAAAATCATTGTTGATTTGGGACTTGTCCAGAGAAACGAATACTACAGCGGAATAATTTTCACAGGATATATCCAAGGTTTTGGTGATGCAATACTTTCAGGTGGTCGTTATGATAAAATATTTGATACCTTTGATTGCAGTTTAGGTGCGTCAGGTTTTGCAATCGACATTGACCATATTGCTGAAAGAGCCCGTAACAGCAAAAAGCCTAATGTTCCGGATGTGCTTGTATTTGCCGCTGATGACAGCAACATAATGAAGGCTATTAAATACACAAACGAACTTGTAAAGCAAGGTGTTAAAGCGCAGTTTTCCGATTTATCCGACGAGGGTGAAGCAAGGGAATTTGCAAAAAAACTGGGTATCACTAAATTTGAAATGATTGGAGAGTAATTATGAAACCACTTAGAATTGCTCTTACTAAAGGCAGACTTGAAAAATCTACAGTAGAACTTCTTGAAAAAATCGGATATAACTGTGACGAAGTACATAATAAAGGCAGAAAACTTATACTTACAATAGGCGACAACGATTTTGAAGTAGTTTTAGCAAAAGCCGCTGACGTAATTACCTATGTTGAATCAGGAGTTTGCGACTTGGGAGTTGTTGGTAAAGATACAATACTTGAAAACGGCAGGTCTTTTTATGAACTTCTTGACCTTGGTTTCGGTAAATGTAAATTTGCATTAGCCTGTAAAAAAGGTTACGATTTCTACCATGGCTACGGCACTAAAACTATTGCCACAAAATATCCTAATGTTACTCGTAATTTCTTTGAAAACAAAAATATGGACGTTAGGGTAATAAAAATTGAAGGCTCGGTAGAACTTGCTCCGCTTGTGGGTTTGGCAGACGGCATAGTTGATATTGTAGAAACAGGTTCAACTTTAAAAGCAAATAACCTTGAAGTTATCGAGGATGTTACAACAATTTCTGCAAGACTTATTGCAAATATTGCAAGTCTGAAGTTAAGGAAAAATGAGATTGAAGAATTGGAAAGAAAATTGGAGGCTGCAATTAAATGATAACAACTGTAATTGCAAACGGTAAAGATGAATACAACTTTATTGAAACTTTAAAAGAGCGTTCCGTAAGCGGAGCAAAGGACGTTACGGATATCGTTCAGGATATTATCAATAATGTAAAGTGCAACGGCGATAAGGCTGTTAATGAATATACTGTTAAATTTGACGGAAAAGCACCGGAAAATATTGAGATTACCAAAGATGAAATTGATAGTTTGATTTCTCAATGTGATAAAGATTATATTGAAACCCTAAAAAGAGCAGCAAAAAATATTGAGGATTTCCACAAAAGACAGATTCAACAATCCTGGCTGACTACCAAGGAAAACGGTGTAATTTTAGGACAGAGAATCAGAGGTCTTGAAAGAGTAGGACTATATGTACCCGGCGGTACTGCTGTATATCCCTCATCAGTTTTGATGAATGAAATTCCCGCAAAACTTGCAGGCTGTAAAGAAATAATTATGACAACTCCGCCCTCAAGCAACGGCAAACCGAATCCTGATATTTTAGCCGCCGCTATGATTGCAGGTGTTGACAGAGTTTTCCTAATGGGTGGCGCTCAGGCAGTTGCCGCTTTAGCATACGGAACGGAAAAAGTACCTAAAGTAGATAAAATTGTGGGTCCCGGAAATATTTTTGTTGCTACAGCAAAAAAACTTTTATACGGCGTAGTTGATATTGATATGATTGCAGGGCCAAGTGAAATCCTTATTATTGCCGATAAATCCGCAAACCCTAAATTCCTTGCGGCTGACTTAATGAGCCAGGCTGAACATGATAGATTAGCCTCCTCAATTCTTTTAACCGATTATGAGCCTTTGGCAGAGCAGGTGAAATCTGAACTTAACAGACAGATGAAAAATCTCAGCCGTAAAGAAATTATCGAGGAATCCCTTGAAAATTACGGAGCAATCATTGTTTGCAAGGATATGGAACAGGCTGTGGATTTTGCCAACGAGTTAGCACCGGAACATCTTGAAGTCTGCTGTGAAAATCCAATGGAATACATAGGTAAACTTGATAATGCTGGCTCCGTATTTTTAGGTAATTACAGTCCGGAACCTTTGGGAGATTATTTTGCAGGGCCTAACCACGTATTGCCCACAAGCGGTACTGCTCGATTCTTTAGCCCACTTTCTGTTGACAGTTTTGTTAAAAAGTCAAGTTTTATTTATTATACTGAAAATGCCTTGAAGAATGACGCAGAGGATATTGTCCGCTTTGCTGAAACCGAGGGCTTAACCGCTCACGGAAATTCAATAAAGGTTCGTTTCGATAATAATTAAGGTGATTTAATTGTCTTATACTTTAAATGATAAAATTAAAAATTTAGTGCCCTATGAGCCGATTTCAGGCACATTTAACATTCGACTTGATGCAAACGAATGTACGCTGAACTATAATGATGAGTTTAAACAACTTGTCTTTGACGCAGTTAATTCAATAGAATTTAACAGATATCCAGACCCAACCTGCATTAATATTCGAAAATCTTTTGCCGATTTTTACGGCATTGATTATAAAAATGTTACTGTCGGCAACGGCTCCGACGAATTGCTGTTTATTATAGAATCTGCTTTTCTTGAAAAAGGGGATTCGTTGTTGGTAGCAACTCCTGATTTCAGTATGTACGAATTTTACAGCAGTATTGCTGAGGTAAATTGCGTTAAGTACGTAAAAAATACTGAGCTGAATATTGATGTTGACAAACTTATTGATACCGTTAATTCAAATAATATAGGTTTGGTATTGTTTTCAAACCCTTGCAATCCAACAGGTCAGGGCGTTTGCAAAAAGGATATAGTAAAACTTTTAAATTCCGTAAATGCTCTTGTAGTTTTGGATGAAGCGTATATGGATTTTTGGAGTGACGAAGAAAGCCTGATAAAAGACGTTAATAATTACTCCAATCTTATTGTTTTGCGTACTGCGTCAAAGGCTATGGGAAGTGCAGCACTGCGATTAGGTTTTGCTGTTTCCAATATCACAATTACCAATGCGCTGACTGCCGTTAAATCACCCTATAATGTAAACACTTTGTCCCAAACTATAGGCGCAAGTGTGTATAAAAATAAAAAATTTCTAAAAAATCAAATAAATACTATTGTTGAAAACACTAATTTGTTATATAATAAATTAGTTGACATAAGCAATAATACAGAGGATTTTGTTGTATATCCTACAAAAACTAACTTTGTATTTATAAAAACTTCCTTTGGTAAGGATTTATGGAATTTTTTAAAGGATAATTCCGTAGCAATCAGATTTATGGGCGACTATATAAGAATTACCGCAGGGACAAAGGAAGAAATTGATACTACAGTTAAGTTAATAGATAGATTTATTTCAGAGAGGTAATTATGCGCTTTTCAGAAATTAACAGAAAAACTAAAGAAACGGATATTTCTCTAACTCTTAATCTTGACGGCGGAGAAGTAAGCATTGACACCGGCATAGGCTTTTTTGACCATATGCTGAATTCCTTTGCGGTACACGGCGGCTTTGGTTTAAGTGTAAAGGTTAAGGGAGATTTATATGTTGACGATCACCATACAATAGAAGACACAGGAATTGTATTGGGCAAGGCTTTCAGCGAGGCTTTAGGCGATAAAAGTTCCATAGAAAGATTTGGCAGTTTTTACGTTCCTATGGACGAGGCTTTGGCTTTTGCCTCAATAGATATAAGCGGCAGACCTTTCCTTGTTTTTGATGCAGATTTCCCACAGGAAAAGTGCGGAGATTATACAAGTACAATGACTTGGGAATTTATGAGGGCTTTTGCTTTCAATGCAGGAATAACTTTACATACAAAGGTTTTGTACGGCAATAACTCTCACCATATGATTGAGGCTATGTATAAAGCGGTAGCCCACGCATTAAAACAGGCTGTAAAGATGAATGACAGTAACAAACCGCTTTCAACAAAAGGAGTACTTTAATGATTATTTTACCGGCTATTGATATTAAAGATGGTAATTGCGTAAGACTTTTTAAAGGGGATTATTCTACAGTATCAAAGGTTGCGGAAAATCCTTATGAAACAGCACAGTCCTTTGTAAACGCAGGGGCAAAATGGATGCATATGGTTGACCTTGACGGTGCAAAAGACGGCAAACTTGTTAATTCCGATTTAATTATCGACGTTGCAAAGAATACCGATATTAAGGTTGAGGTAGGCGGCGGCATCCGAAATATGGAAACTGTTGAATACTACTTAAATAACGGAATAGATCGTGTTATTTTAGGCTCGGCGGCTGTTAAAGACCAGCAATTTGTAATTGATGCTGTTAATAATTACGATGACAGAATTGTTGTAGGCATTGACGCCAAAAACGGCATCGTTTGTGCAGAGGGTTGGACAGATAAATCCGAACTAAACTACCTTGATTTAGCAAAGCAAATGGAACATATCGGCGTAAGGACTATTGTTTTTACCGATATTGATCAGGACGGAACTTTGGCAGGTCCTAACCTGAAACAACTTGACGAATTAACACACAATGTTTCCTGTAACATAATTGCAAGTGGCGGTATTTCCAATTTAAAAGATATTATCAATATCAATGATTTAAACGTTTACGGAGCAATAACAGGCAAGGCAATATATACAGGTGACTTGGATTTGTCTATGGCTTTGCAAATTGCGTCAAAGGTGAATATGTAATGGATTTAAAAAAATATTTTGTGAAAAGTGAATTGATACCTGCAATTATTCAGGAAAAATCCACAGGCGAAGTCCTTATGCTTGCTTATATGAACGAGGAATCGCTAAAACTGACCCTTGAAACCGGCTACACTTGGTTTTGGTCAAGAAGCCGTCAGGAATTGTGGAATAAAGGCGCAACCTCAGGGCATTTGCAAAAGGTTGTAGATATGTATTCCGATTGCGATGACGATACCTTGCTTATAACTGTTGAGCAAACAGGCGCTGCCTGTCATACAGGTAATCATTCTTGCTTTTATACTAAAATGAATTAAGGGGATTTTATGGACGATAAAGTATTACAGGAATTATACAATACAGTAGTAAACAGAAAAAATAACCCAACGGAAGGCTCTTATACCTGTTATTTATTTGATAAGGGTTTAGATAAGATTCTTAAAAAAGTGGGCGAGGAGTGCAGTGAAACTATTATTGCCGCAAAAAACAACGATAATAGTGAAACTGTTTACGAAATTGCCGACTTGATTTATCACTTAATGGTAATGATGGTTAATCAGAACATTGAACTTGATGATGTTCTTGCCGAACTCGATAAACGTTCCGAAAAAACAGGCAACTTAAAAACTTTTCATCAGGTAGATAAAAATACATAAAATTAACCCACTGACTTTTGCCGGTGGGTTTTAGTTTAAAATAAAAGGTGTATATATGAATTTCAATATAATTACTCTCGGATGTAAAGTTAATCAATACGAATCTCAGGCAATGAGTGAAATGCTGATTAACAATGGCTTTGAAAAGGCAAATGACCCTAATAAAGCAGATATTACAATTATAAATACCTGTACCGTTACGGCGGTAACAGATGCAAAAAACAGAAAAGTTATCCACAAAACACGCAGAAATAACCCTGACGGAGTTATTGTATTAACAGGCTGTATGCCACAGGCTTTTCCTGATAGGTTATCTGACTTTGAGGATTGCGATATAGTTATCGGCAACAAGCAACGCGGACTGCTGATTCCCACCCTTAACGAGTTTTTTACAACTCATAAGCAGATAGTAAGAATTACTCCACACGAAAACAAAGGGGGAGAGTTTGAAAAAATGTCTGTTGATGACTTTAGCGGTCATACAAGAGCGTTTATCAAAATCGAGGATGGTTGCGATATGTTTTGTACTTATTGCATTATTCCATATTCTCGTGGAAGAGTCCGCAGTAAAAGTTTAGAGGATATAAAAACAGAGATTGAAACTTTAGCAAAAAATGGTTACAAAGAAGTTGTCCTTGTAGGCATAAATCTGTCAGCCTATGGAAAAGGTACGGAATATAACCTTGCCGATGCTGTAGATGTTGTGTGTTCAGTTGGTGGAATTGAAAGGGTCAGATTAGGCTCTTTTGAACCTGAAATGATGACAGATGAACTTATAAAAAGGTTTTCCGCACAGGAAAAGTTTTGCCCTCAATTCCATTTATCATTACAAAGCGGTTGTGACGGAACATTAAAGCGAATGCACAGACACTATAACAGCAGGGAATATATGGAGTTGGTAAATTCTTTGCGTAAAAATTTTGACAATGCTTCAATTACCACCGATGTAATGGTAGGTTTTCCGGGAGAAACAGAGCAGGAGTTTAAAGAAAGTCTGGATTTTGTTAAGTCAGTTAAGTTTTCTAAAGTACACGTTTTCCCTTATTCAAGGCGAAAAGGCTCTGTTGCCGACAAAATGGATAATCAGATTGACAATAAAACAAAAGACGAGCGCAGTAAAATTATGATTCAGGAAACCGAAAAAAGCAGAGTTGAGTTTATGGATTCTCAGGTTGGCTTGATTGAAAGCGTACTTGTTGAAAGAAAACGTGAGGGCGGTTACTTTGAGGGTTATACAAAGAATTACACTCCTGTTCACATTTTCACTAACAAGGATATTGCCGGGGAAATTGTAAATGTAAAAATTTCCTCTGTTGAAAATGATTACTGTATCGGTGAACTAAACTAAAACCTTTGTCAGATTATTGATTTCTTTTGCGGTTACCTTGCTGTTCAAATTGCTGTAGGAGTAGAATATAACTCCACTCGCGCCTTTCTTTCGCAGTAATTCTACTTCGTTCTTTAGGATTTTATTGGACAATTTCCAAGTGCCTTCGTCATCATTTGTGCCTATTTTATAACCTGCTATACCAATGTATAGTTTAACATTCTTGTTATATTTAAGTTGTGTCCATTGATTCAGCGCGTCAGGAAAACTCAATATCGGGCTCTTTATACTGTAATAAAGTTGTGGACAAATATAATCTATGTATCCGTACTTTTTGCACCAGTTTTTAACGTCGGCGTACATATTGTAATCGTTGTCAATATTTCCCTGTGGAGAAATGCCGAATTGTACGTTTTCCTTTGTATTGTGAATTATGTTGTATACTTCTGCAACAAGCAGATTTACATTTGCAATTCTCCATTGACTTAACGATAAAGCCTTTCCGGCACCTACAGTTTTTGTGTATGCGGTGTATTCCTTTTTATCAAAACTTTCGTCCTGTGTAGGATAGAAGTAATCGTCAAATTGTATTCCGTCAACATCATAATTTTCAACAATTTCTTTTATGCCTGACTCTATAATTTCCCTTACTTCCTGTAAAGCAGGGTTGAAGTATATACCTGTGTCTGTCTTAACACCTAATTTTTTATTTTTCATATAAGGGTTGCTTTTATGCAAAACACTCGGCGTACTTGTTGTTTTTATCCTGTAGGGGTTTACCCAAGCGTGAATTTTCATTCCTAACTTGTGCGTATATTTGCACATAAACTTTAAAGGGTCATAATTTGGATTTTTCCCTTGCTCTCCTGTTAAAATGTGGGAATATGGGAAATAACTTGATTTGTATAGAGCATCACAAAAAGGTCTTACCTGAACAATCAGGCTGTTGAAACCTTTGTCTTTTGATGTATTTGCTATTTTCTTAAACTTGGATTTAAATGTATCGTAACTTTTATCGGTACTTTGCATATCCAAGTCCATATATGTAACCCATATACCTTTCATTTCTTCGGTATAATTATTTGATACTGTCATAATTTTCTCGGAAGTATCAGGCTTATTATTTACATTATTCGATATGGCTACAACAGAACATAACAGTACTACGGACAGTATTGTAGGCAACATTTTAAGAAATCTCATTTTATCATTCCTTTGGAGTATTTATGAAATTTTTATTAATTTATTTAGCAATTATCAGCGCAATTTCCTGCATTGTAACTATATATGATAAGCGATGCGCAATCAGGGGGAAATGGAGAGTAAAAGAGTTCACTTTGCTTTTACTTTCTCTGTTAGGCGGAAGTGTTTTTATGTATTTAACAATGCTTGTTATCCGACACAAAACTCGAAAAGCAAAATTTATGATAGGAATACCTGTAATAATCATATTACAGATTATTATTTTTATTGCAGTTAGGACGGCATTATATGGAGCGTAAAAGGGTTGAATTTTCCGTACCTTTGGAATGTGACGGAATGAATACTAATGTATTTTTGCGAAAGCATTGTAATGTATCTGCTCGTATGATAACACGGCTAAAGCGAGAAAAAAACGGAATTATAAGGGATAATCAAATACTTAGGACAATAGATACAGTACATTTCGGTGATAGGGTTATTTTGAATATGCCTGTTGACAAAAACGAAATAATTGCAGTACAGGGTAAACTTGATATATTATTTGAGGACGAAAATATAATCATAATTGACAAGCCTTACAATATGCCTGTACATCCAACTAAAATACACCAAACAGATACCCTTGCAAATTATCTTGTGTATATGCAAAAGCAGAATAATGAATGTTACACTTTCAGGGCAATTAACAGGTTGGATAAAGATACTTCAGGTATAGTTGTAATTGCAAAGGATAGATACACAGCCTCAAATCTTTTCGGCACTCTCAACAAAACCTACTTTGCCGTATGTGAGGGGTTGATATTCGGCAGTGGTACTATAGATAAACCAATTAAACTTTTAGAGGGGCATACAATACAACGAACTACAGCAGAGGACGGCGCAAATGCTGTTACTCACTACAAGGCACTTGAACATTCCAAAAACCACACCTTGCTTGAAATTAACCTTGAAACAGGGCGAACTCATCAGATACGTTGCCATTTTTCATCTATTAATCACCCTCTTGCAGGTGACGATATGTACGGAGGGTCTTTGAATTTTATCAACAGACAGGCTCTCCATTGTGGCAGTGTAAATTTCATTCACCCAATTTCCAAAAGGAAAATAACAGTTAATTCAAATCTGCCCAACGATATACAAAATATTCTACATACAGACAAATAACCTCACATTTTTGTGAGGTTAAATTTATTTTATGCGTATTTTATCTTTCTTATTAACTCCTACAACTCCGCCAAGGACAGATAAGCCTAATAAAATAATAAATTTATATAGCGTAAAAATTGAAATAGAAAAGAAGTTAGAGGACAGCCCTGAAAGAATAATTATTATGAAAAGTATCAGCCCAACAATACCACCTGTTACAATTCCTGATTTCTTATAAATTCTCCCTGCAACATTTCCGCCGATAAATCCGCCTATAGCAAGGAATACAAGGGCTATATATTCAATAATCGTTTCCGGATATTTTCCTGAAATAACAAACAAAAGCGTACATAAAAACAGCAACAGAGCAATAATAAATGAACCGATAATCACTCCAAACCCAACAGAACGTATTAATGACTTGTCAATTTTTCCAAAACTATTTTTCACCTGCAAAAAATAACCCCCAAACATAATTCTAAAGAATTATATTCAGGGGATTTATTATTTATACTAATATTATTCTTCTTCTTTTTTCTTTTTCTTAAATCCGAAAAGACCTTTCTTTTCAGGTTTTTCAGCAACAGGAGTTTCCTTTTGAGTATCGATAGTTGAGATACACCATTTTTTCATTTTCATTTTAACCCTGTCGGAGCCTGTTTCAATAATGATTGCGTCTTCTTCGTCTTTAACGGCAACAACTCTGCCTACGATACCGCCGATAGTTGTAACTTCATCACCAACAGATATAGAGTTACGCATTTCAGCCTCTTCCTTTTTCTTTTTTGAATTAGGTCTTATTAAAAAGAAATAAAGAGCAGCAAAAATAGCAACATAAATTACTATAATGAAAAACGGATTTTGGAAGAAACCGCCTGTAGCAGCCGAATTTTGCGCAGCATTCTGGGCAGTATCTAATAAATTAAGTGCAGTATTCATATTATATTCCTTCTTTCTTAAAACATCCAAACAATTATAACAGAAAATTCTGTATGGTGCAAGTATTTCTTAAATTCTTTTCCCAAAAATCTCAGTATATTTATTATGGAAGTTTTCAAAATTATCATTATCAAGTTCTTCACGAATACGTTTAAGCAGATTATTATAAAAATAAAGGTTATGAATAACACATAATCTCATACCCAGCATTTCTCCTGCTTTCATTAAATGACGAATATAGGCACGTGTAAAGTTTTGACAAACAGGACAATCGCACTTTTCGTCAATAGGATTGTCGTCGAGTTCATATTTTGCATTCCAAATATTCCTTATGCCGTCCCAAGTAAACAAATGTCCGTGACGTGCGTTTCTGCTTGGCATTACGCAATCAAACATATCAATTCCTCTGTAAACTCCCTCCAAAATATTCACCGGAGTTCCGACACCCATAAGATAACGTGGTTTGTTAACAGGCATATAAGGGGTAACTTCCTCAATAATTTCATACATCTGTTCAGCAGTTTCACCGACAGCAAGTCCGCCGATAGCATAGCCAGGTAAGTCAAGTTCAGCGATTTCTTTCATA
>JAQXSC010000064.1 GCA_029218825.1 Oscillospiraceae bacterium
TGTCATAGTGGTGTCATATTTTTAAAAGGAGATTGAAATTTATGAAGGTAGCAGTAGTAGGTTCACGAAACCTCACAATCAATAATCTGGGTGACTATCTTCCCAAAGATACAACGGAAATAATCAGCGGCGGTGCAAGAGGGATTGACAGGTGTGCAAGAGAATACGCAAAATCTCACAACATTAAGCTGACGGAATTTCTGCCCGAATATGAACGATATGGACGGTCAGCACCTCTAAAAAGAAATCTGCAAATAATAAGATATGCCGATATGGTTCTCGCCTTTTGGGACGGCAAATCCCACGGAACACGCTTTGTAATTGAAAACTGCAAAAATGAGAATGTTCCCATAAAGGTATTTACTACTGTTTAATACTCACACTTAAAACCGCTGAATTTTCGGCGGTTTGTTTATTTGGCAGAATTTCAAAACAGCTCTTGCAATTTCAGCCGTTCAGAGTGATATATGTAGTACTAACATCAAGGAGGAAAATCAGATGAAATTTCCAAGCAAAGATATTGTTGAAAAAGTACGAGCAAAATATCCAATCGGTACAAGAGTTGAGCTTGTAAAAATGGACGATGTTCAAGCACCGCCTGTTGGTACGAAAGGTACTGTCAAAGGTGTCGATGATACGGCAAGTCTGCTCATAGATTGGGATAACGGATGTGGTCTTAATGTGATTTATGGCATTGACAAAGTTCACAAGATACAGTTTTAACTACTATAAAATACACAATATATTGTATTAAAGATTGTGTATATTACTTTTCAAAATTGCTTGATATATCCTCGAAAAAGAGCGAATATGTGTGTACCGAAAGGGAAAAAACACACAATCACGGAGGACGAAAAAATGAGCGAAAAGACATTAAGACAAATCGAGGAAATGAAAAAGCAAACAATCGGCGTTGAGGTTGAGATGAACAACATCACAAGGAACAGAGCCGCAAAAATCGCAGCCGAGTTCTTCGGCACAGGCAGATATGAAAACACAGCCGACAGAAACGGCTACTGCACCTGGTCAGCATATGACGAGCAAGGCAGAGAGTGGAAATTCCAAAAGGATGTCAGCATCACAGGACCCGACAGCGAGAAGTGCGAAATGGTTACACCAATCCTTATCTACAACGACATTGAAACCTTGCAGGAGCTTGTAAGAAGGTTGAGAAAAGCAGGAGCAAAGAGCGATTCAACAAGGGGCTGCGGAGTACACATTCACATCGGAGCAAAAGGTCACACAGCACAAACCCTTAGAAACCTTGCAAACATTATGGCAAGCCACGAACAGCTTTTGATTGACGCTTTGAACCTTGACGAGGTCAGAGTAAGAAGATACTGCAGAACGGTTGATACAAGATTTTTAGAGCAGGTCAACAGAAGAAAGCCGAAAACAATGTCGGAGCTTGCCGATGTATGGTACAAGAGCCACGATGAAAACTACGGTAGAAATCACCATTACAACGGTAGCCGATACCATATGCTCAACCTCCACGCAACCTTTACAAAGGGAACAGTTGAATTCAGACTTTTCCAATTCGACAAGCCATCAAACGGCAAGCAGAACGGACTTCACGCAGGACAGCTTAAGAGTTACATTCAGCTTTGCTTAGCCCTTAGCCAAATGGCAAAGGAAGTCAGAACAGCAAGTCCTAAACCGCAGCAAAGCGAAAACCCAAAATACGCAATGAGGACTTGGCTTTTAAGGCTCGGCTTTATCGGTGACGAGTTCAAGACAGCAAGAGAACTTCTTACAAAAAGACTTTCAGGTGACGGAGCTTTCCGCAACGGTAGAGCCGCTTGAAGAATATAGGTACATACCCCACCGACCGCTTCGGCGGTCTTAAGGTGGTGAAAGGACTGATTAAAATGAAAAAACGATACTACATAGCCTACGGCAGTAACCTGAATGTAAGGCAGATGAAATTGAGATGTCCGAAAGCCACAATCCTCGGAACTGCAAAGCTCAAGGGTTGGGAACTGCTTTTCAAAGGCAGTAAGACAGGCTCTTACCTAACCATTGAAGAAAACGAAAACGGCAGTGTTCCTGTCGTAATCTGGGAAGTCACTCCATCTGATGAAAAGGCACTGGACCGCTACGAGGGTTATCCTGCATTTTACTACAAGAAAGATATTAAACTTCAGTACAAAGGAATACGCACAGGCAAACGAAGAACAATAAATGCTTTTGCCTACATTATGCACGAGGATAGACCGATCGGTGTGCCAAGCATTTACTATATGAAAACCTGCCTTGAAGGTTACGATACCTTTTATTTTGACAGGCAAATACTACTTAATGCCTACAAAAATTCAATGGAGATGTGTGAAAATGAAAAATGAAATTCAGTTAAGAAAATGCCCGAAATGCGGAAAGCTTTTCAGCGAGCGAGGTGCAGTTTCAAGGGTGGATAATGTAACTATTATCTGCCCTGACTGCGGAACACGCGAAGCGCTGGAAAGCATAGGTGTTGATGAAACGGAGCAGGAGAAAATTCTTGATACAATTCACAGAACGGTTCATACTTATTGACTTTCCTTTTGTTTTTGATATAATTAAATGTATCAAGTTGAAGGATAAATCTGAATTTGTAAAGTTGAAGAGGTAGTAGAATGAATCTAAAAAAGGTATATGAGTTTAGTTATAGTTTTCTTATAGATGAAGCATCCGAT
>JAQXSC010000065.1 GCA_029218825.1 Oscillospiraceae bacterium
GCCTGTATTTCGGCGTTTTCCGCTTAATACAGGCTTTTACGTTCTGGCAGGGGCAGAAGGACTTGAACCCTCGGCACGCGGTTTTGGAGACCGCTGCTCTACCAACTGAGCTATACCCCTAAATATTTTTTGAATATTCCATACATTTTATATACTAAATTAATTTGCTACATATACTAAATTTGATACATAAAGAGCCTTAATTATTTATATAAATTCTTGAACAATTCAACGCAAGTGTTATTCTATCACTTTAACACGTTAATGTCAAGAGAAGTTATTAAAATTATTGTTGAGATTGTTTTACAGGTGCTGCTAAGAAACAAAGAAGTAGCATAGTTTACTAAAAAACAAATTTTAATAGACAATCAGGGGCTAACATCAGCCCCTGAAATACTGCAAATCTATAAATCATTTCTATTTAATTCCCAATTCCGCAAGACATTCGGCAATCAGTTCACGCTCATCCATATGATATTTAACGCCTTTGATTTCCTGATAATCCTCGTGACCTTTACCGGCAAGAACGATGATATCGCCGTCCTGAGCGTTTTCTATACAATATTTAATAGCGTTCTTGCGGTTTGGAACAACAACATACTCCCCGTTGGTTTTACTGATTCCTACCTTAATATCTTCGATAATATCCATTACATCTTCAAAACGGCTGTTGTCCTCGGTTATAACGGACAAATCCGAAAGTCTGCCGCTGGTTTCGCCCATTTCGTATCTTCTGACCTTAGGTCTGTTACCGCCTGCTCCAAACATTGTAATAAGCCTGTTAGGGTTATACTGTCTTAATGTAGTAAGAACATTCTCCATAGAAAGAGCATTGTGAGCGTAGTCAATAAGCAAGGTGTAATTTCCCGGAACAGGAACAATCTCAACTCTGCCTTTAACCTTAACTTTTTTAAGTCCTTCAAGAATATTATCCTTAGGTATATGCATATCAACGCACACGCCGATAGCGGACAACGCATTGTATACGCTGAAATGTCCGGGAATCGCTACGTCAACAGGAGTATTAATTTTACCGTTCAAATCAAAATGCACACCTAAGAATCCCGGATTTGAAAGAAGTTTATCATTGGATGCCACCAAATCAGCTTTTTTATCAAAACCAAAGGTTTCAATTTTACAGGTTGCATCCTTAACTATTTCTTCCCACTTTTCGTCATCTCGGTTAATAATTCCCACTCTGCATTTGTTGAAAAGCATAGCTTTGCATTGTAGATATTCTTCCATATCCTTATGCTCGGCACCGCCGATATGATCGTGAGAAAAGTTTGTGAAAACTCCATAGTCAAAATCTATAGCGTCAACCCTATGCCATTTTAATCCGATTGATGACGCTTCAATAATCATAGCTTTACAGCCATCATTAACCATTTCTCTCATAGCCTTTTGAATTTCGTAGCTTTCAGGAGTAGTATTATTTGTTTTAATAAGTCTGTTGCCTATAATGATTCCCAAAGTGCCGATTGTGCCTGATTTAATTCCTGCACATTCCAAAATTGATTTAATCATTGCAACCGTTGTGGTTTTACCTTTTGTACCGGTAATGGCGATTGTGGTAAGCTCTTTTGCAGGATTTGAGAAAAACTCTGCACTTACAAAAGCAAGGGCTTCTCTGGTATTTTTTACCTTTATAATGGTAACATTTTTATTGTTTATGTCCACATCGTCGCTTACGAGAAGTGCAGCAGCCCCTTTCGAAGCGGCTTCAGGAGCGTATTTGTGACCGTCAGCGTTGTAGCCTTTAAGACAAACAAACAGAGATCCTTCTTCGACCTTTCTGGAGTCATAAATAATGTCGGAAATTTCTACATCAAAATCACCCTGAATTATGGTATAATCAATAGCGCACAATAATTTTTTTAAATTCATAAAACCGCCCCCGCTGTTAAGGAAATATATAATATGTTTTTATTATATCAACATAACACAAAAAACACAACAGCAAAGAAAAATAATATTTTTTCGTCAATTTACATAAAATTTTAAGTACAAGCTTACCTAAATATCTTTGAAAGTAGAGTTTGGAAAACAGCAAATTGGTGAAAAAGTCTATAAACCAAAATTTACTATATGCATAATGCACAAAGAC
>JAQXSC010000066.1 GCA_029218825.1 Oscillospiraceae bacterium
AAGGCTCATTTGACACGTTGCAAAGTCCCACACAAATTTCACCCCGATAGTCGGAATCCACAACGCCCACACCGTTGGAAAGGCATATTCCGTGCTTAACTCCAAGCCCCGAACGTGCATATAAAAATGCCGCTACATCACTTGAGGGCAGGGCGATTGCGATACCTGTGGGGATTATTTTAAGCTCACCGGGAGCTATTGTAATTTCGCTGTCAATGCAGGCGTACAAATCCATACCTGCTGAACCCTGTGTACCTCGTGTGGGGATTTTTGAGTTATCTCTGAGTTTTTTTATTTTTATATTAATACTAACCTCAACTTGCAAAATTTATTGAATACTTGCAAAAACTGTTTTTAATAAATTAGTGATTTTTACGGGAAAAATTTTATTGTTCTAATAAGAAAATATGAATATTTCCTTTGGGGAACATAGTATTTTTCTTTTATCAAATATTGTCAGATTATTCCACGAAAATACAAACCGTGGGTTTTTTTCTGTAAATTTAGAGTTTTACTAAAGAAATCGGCTATGTTTTCCACGTTTTCCACAGAGTTTTCCACAGAAAAGCGGAAAACCTGAAAATCTAATGGGGAAAGATTTTCTGCCTTTTCAACTACATCGAGGGGTACTGTATTCAGTATTTCGGTGCAACAGCCGTCACAGTAAAAAATGAAAGATTTGTTCAGTCTGTCCGTCATTTTTGACTGTTTTTTACAAGTTTTGCAATCTACGTTCTGACTTTTGTTGGGGCAGTTTCGAGTAAGCATCAAGGGTAAATAGCCGTAGGTGATGATTCCCCTGGGGAGATTTCCCCCCAAGTTTTCAATCTGCTGAAATGTAAGTTCAAAACTCACCTCTGTATCGGTAAAACCCTGTTCCTCTGCCCAGATTAAATCAAGGGTATTCACAAAATTCAGACCGAAACCGCCGTGAATATTCAGCCCCAGTTCTTTAGCCAAATACACAGCGCCAAGGTTGTTGCAAAGCACGTCTTTTATGCCTATATTTTTCAGTTTTTCAAGTTGTGATTTTACTTTTTCCTCTCTTGAAAAAAGTCCTCGCGGAATTTCCACACCAACTTTAAAACCCCTGTTTAAAAGGCTTTCAATGTGACTTTCTTTACTGAAAACAGGCACAAAGCACATATCAAAATCTTTAAATCCTGTGCCTAAATTTGCAGAAGTAAAACGTCCGTAGGTTTTCTTTTTGCCGATATTTTCGTGAACGGTTGCAGGGATTTCAACGTTAAAAATCTCGTAGTTATGCTTTTTCGTTCTCTCAAAATTCAACTTTTCAAGGGCGATTCTCCGCAGGCTGTTAATCTCGGAAAGAGGCATAGTAACGCCGGTTTCAAGGTCTATTTCAAGGCTGTCAAAACTGTAGGGAGTACCGCCTGTTTTCAATAGTTGCTTTCTGCATTTTTCCTCATCAAGAGGTATTTTTATTGCTTTTTCGCAGGGTTTTTCACCCTTAACTGTAACAAGATTTTCCCCCTGTTTTATAGTTAAAACAGGGTTTTTGCCGATTTCGGCTACAAAACTGCCCTGAATTTTTACCCTCGGTTTTTCGTCTTTGTAGTCAATACGAATTTCGGAAAACAACTTTTCCGTTGCGGACACAACGTCCTCTTTTTTGCGGTAGCCAAACATTTCGTACCCACGTTTTCCTTTATAATAGCCGTCGGTAAAACCTGTTCGTGAGAAAACGGAGTTAAGATTTTTTTGAGTTTCCGGTGATACAAAGCCTAAATCACGAGATTCAACACAAGCCTTTGTTGCCGTTGCAACATACTCCGGCCGTTTCATTCTGCCCTCGATTTTTGCGGAAGTTACTCCTATGCTCTCCAAGTCTTTCAGATATTCAATTATGCTGTTATCCTTTAAACTCAGGGCAAAACCCTTTGTATTACCCACCTGAAAAGGCAACCTACAGGGCTGGGCGCAACGTCCACGGTTTCCGCTTCGTGACCCTAAAACCGCACTGAAATAGCACTGTCCGGAAACGCTCATACACAATGCGCCGTGTACAAAAACTTCCGTTTCAATAGGGCAACTTTCCACAACCTCTTTGATTTCCTCTCGGCTCATTTCACGAGATAAAACTACCCTTTTGAAACCCATTTCCCACAACAGTTTTGCGCCGCTTGGGGAATGTACGCTCATTTGAGTTGAGCCGTGGAGAGGAAGTTTTGGGGCGATTTTTTTAACCAAAGTTGCAACGCCCATATTCTGGACAATCAACGCGTCAACCTGTGCTTTTGCCGCTGAAATTATGACTTCCTTTGCTTTTTCAAGTTCGCTGTCAAATATAACTGTGTTTAGGGTAAGATATACCAAAACACCCCGTATATGGCAATAATCAACTGCTTTTTTAAGTTGTGTATAATCAAAATTTTCCGCACTTGCACGTGCCGAAAAATCTTTTGCTCCTAAATAAATTGCGTCTGCACCACTTCGTACAGCCGCAACTACCGAATCAAATCCACCGCAGGGGGATAAAATTTCTATTTTATTCATTTTCAAAAAGTGAAATCTGTCTTATTGGGGTATATCCCTTATTTTGATTTTCCTCTGTTTTTTTTTCCACAGCCTGAGCCTTGTATGGATTTTCGTGGGGATGCTGATGTTTTTTCTTTTTTTGAGGCTGTGGATTTTCCTGTTGAGCAGGTTTATTTTCAGGCTTTTCTTCTGCCTTTTCCTGTGGTTTATTTTCAGGTTTTGGCTGTGCTTTTTCTTCTGTTTTTTCCGTTGGTTTTGGCTGTGTATTTGCCTTTACCTTTTTTTCAAGTTCGCTTACCTGTGCCTGTAGTTTTGCTATGGTTTCGTTTTTATAATTAATTTTTTCCTTTAAGTCCTTGATTTCCTTTGCGTGTTTATCTGCGTTTTCAATAACAGCCTTTGCCTTTTGATTAAGGCTTTTATTCCTCTGAATTTCTTTGTACTTATCGTCGGCATAATCCAAGGCGCACAAAATTGCGCAACTGCGACTTTCCAATTTTGGATTGGTTTCCGCAATTTCGTTAATGGTTTTTGAAACCTCTGACGCTAATTTCTGCACATACTCTTCCTTATCCTCGCTGAGCAGGATAAATCTTTTTCCTGCAACAAATACTGTATGCTTGTTCATAAAAACACCCCTTGAAAATCTATTATTAAAGTCTGTTGTTATTATAAAAAGTTCTGTAATCTACCAAACTCCATTGCTCCCTTAATTCCTCGCCAACCGGCATAGTGCGGAAAAGCATTGTTCTTTCGGCATCGCTGTCACCGTCCTCCGTTGTGAGGATATACATACTGTCCTGATACCAAAAACTGTTTTCCCTGCTGTCGAATGTATCCAAGAAAAGATTGCTGAAAAAATCCACACTTTCAATATTATATCCACCGGCTACAGCGCACATTATTCCGCAGACGGTCATAATATCACTTTGAGTTTCAGGACTGCTTTTGAATTGTTCCACAGTAGTACCGCAGCCTAAATTCATAATCTGCTGACTTTTGGTTTCCACAGTAGCGGTCAGAACAACTTTACCACTGTTAAAGTAGTAGGAATCGTACTCTACACCGCTTTCGTCAACGTTGCCTTCCTCAAGCAACTCCCAGTCTGACATTGAGATTCCCAACTGCATACTGCCTTCTTTGTCGCTGTTTATATTGTTAAACCTTGTTGTATATTCCCACAAGGTCATATCAAAGCGAAGTTCCGTTAAGTTTTCCGATTCAACAAAATTGTAGTTTTCAGTTGTGGGAAAAATTGAGTTTTCCTCTGTTTCTGCAACTTCTGTTGATGAGCAGGAACAGGTAAAAACGGCAACAAAAACTAAAAGAACCGTCCACAATAATTTTTTCATTATACTTCCTTTAAGAATTTTTTGATTTCACGGTTGAGCCGACTGTAGGGCAGACCTACTACGTTGTAATAGTCCCCCTCTATACCTTTTACAAAAAGCCCTGCTTTTCCCTGAATACCGTAGCCGCCGGCTTTATCCTGCCACTCGTATTTTACGGCACTTTTCTGCTCTGCTGCCAAGGTATATTCCAAAATTTCGCTATCGGTCAGAGGGTAAAACTCCACTACTGTTTTTTCGGAAAAACTGAAAACTTTACCCTTATAACAAAGGCAACAGCCTGTTATAACAAAATGTTTTCTGCCGCTTAACATTTTCAGCATATTAACGGCGTCTTGTTTGTCCTTTGGTTTGCCCAGCATTAAATTATCAACAATTACCCCTGTATCACAACCGATAACAAGGCTATCAGGATAATTTTTAGCAACGTGCTTTGCTTTTTTAAT
Source organism: Oscillospiraceae bacterium (assembly GCA_029218825.1). Classification (GTDB taxonomy): domain Bacteria; phylum Bacillota; class Clostridia; order Oscillospirales; family Acutalibacteraceae; genus Ruminococcoides. The sequence goes on from JAQXSC010000066.1 coordinate 4,295, forward strand.
CGCAACAGCCTCAGGCAAATTTTCAACCTCTGTATTCCCACCGATATTTTCGTCAATATCAGCAGGAATAACGGCAAAATCAGTAAAAATATTTTTCAAAAGTTCCTGACGGCGAGGTGAGGCGGAGGCAAGAATAATATCCATTATTCCTCCTGCTCCTCTGTATCCTCTGCACCCTCCTCAGGGTTTTCGTCGGTTACTTCCAAATCCTCTGTTTCGCCGTCCTCGTGAGGAAGTCGAGCAAAGGAAACTATCTTGTTATCGTCCCTAATTTTCATAAGGGTTACACCCTTGCTTGGACGAGCGCAAATTCTTATATCTGACGCCTTAATACGGATAATTACACCCTCGGCGCTGATGAGGATAATATCGTCCTCCTGACTGATTACGCTGATACCTGCAACGTCGCCGTACTTTGCAACGTGGTAGTTTGTCAGACCCTTACCGCCACGGCTTTGCATACGGTAATTGTCAACACTGCTGACACGTCCGTAGCCTGTTTCGGAAACTGTGAGAACATAGTCGTTTTCTCCTACAACGGACATTCCCACAACGCTGTCGTTTTCCTTTAGTTTAAGTGCTTTTACACCCTTTGCCTGTCTGCCCATTGCTCTAACATCATTTTCGTCAAAGCGGATAGCCATACCTTTTTTAGTAGCAATAAGCACCTGCTGATTGCCGTCGGTCATTCTTACCCAAGCAAGTTGGTCACCCTCGTTTAAGTCAAGGGCAATCAAACCACCCTTACGTGCTGTATTATAAGCATTTAACTCAATTCTCTTGATAATACCGTACTTTGTAACCATAATCAGGTACTTGTCATCCTCAAATTCCTTAACAGGAATCATAGACGTAACCTTTTCGTCAGGGGCAATAGGCAGAACATTTGCGATATTCATACCCTTGCTTGTGCGGTTGCCCTCGGGAATCATATAGCATTTCAGCCTGTAAACTCTGCCCTTGTCCGTAAAGAACAGCACATAACTGTGAGAATTACAGATGAACATTTCTGTTGCAATATCTTCCTCACGAGTTGACATACCCTTAACTCCACGTCCGCCGCGGTGTTGCAGAGAATACTCGGACTGTTCAATTCTCTTGATGTATCCAAAGCGAGTAAATGTAATAACACATTCCTCCTGTGGGATTAAATCCTCAATATCAACTTCACCGCTGATATGACAGATTTCCGTTCTGCGAGGGTCTGCATATTTATTTCTTATTGCAGTAGCCTCTTCTTTTATAATCTGTAACTGTCTTTCCTTGTTAGCTAAAATATCCTTGAACTCATTGATTTTGCTCATTAAGGATGCGATTTCGTCCTCGATTTTTGAGCGTTCCATATTTGTCAACTGACCTAAACGCATCTGGACAATAGCCTGAGCCTGTACTTCGTCTAAGTCGAAACGTTCCATCAAATTAGCCTTTGCGGTAGCAGTATCTTTACTGTTACGGATAATAGTGATAACCTCGTCAATATTATCGTTAGCAATTTTCAAGCCCTCTAAAATATGGCATCTTTCCTGTGCTTTCTTTAAGTCAAACTCTGTTCTGCGCTTAATAACATCAACCTGAAAATCTATGTAATGCTGTAAGCAATCCTTTAGAGTAAGAACCTTTGGCTCACCGTTTACAATGGCAAGTAAAATTGCACCGAAAGTTGTCTGCAACTGGGTATAAGAGAACAACTGATTTAAGATAATCTGAGGTGACGCATCTCTGCGGATGTCGATTTCAATGTGCATACCGTTTCTGTCGGAGTGGTCCTCAACATTTGTGATGCCCTCAATTCTCTTGTCCTTAACCAATTCGGCAATATGCTCGATTAATCTTGCTTTATTTACGCTGTAAGGAAGTTCGGAAACTATGATTTTGTATCTGTTGTTTTTTGCTTCAACTATTTCCGTTTTTGCTCTGACAACGATTTTTCCTCGACCTGTGCTGTAAGCGGCACGAATACCGCTTCTGCCCATAATTATACCGCCGGTTGGAAAATCCGGACCGGGCATACATTCCATTAAGTCGGCAACTTCTGCATCCGGATTGTCAATCAGCAGATTCATCGCGTCAATAACTTCACCTAAGTTGTGAGGGGGAATATTTGTAGCCATACCTACGGCGATACCGTTACTGCCGTTTACAAGCAGGTTAGGGAATCGGCTTGGAAGTACAGTAGGCTCTTCAAGTCTGTCATCAAAGTTAGGAGTAAAATCTACGGTTTTCTTGTCAATATCCGTAAGCATTTCCGTAGAAATTTTACTCATACGTGCTTCGGTATATCTGTAAGCAGCAGGAGGGTCGCCGTCAACTGAACCGAAGTTACCGTGACCGTCAACAAGCATATATCTCATTGAGAAATCCTGGGCAAGTCTTACAAGTGCGTCATAAACAGAGGCGTCACCGTGAGGGTGATAAGAACCCAGCACGGAACCTACTGTATCTGCGCATTTGTGGTAGGGCTTGTTAGGTTCAAGACCCTTTTCATACATTGTATATAAAATTCTTCTGTGAACAGGCTTAAGACCGTCCCTTACGTCAGGCAAAGCACGGCTTACGATTACAGACATTGAGTAGTCAAGGAAAGACTGTCGCATTTCCTTTTCTATATCTACGTCTATAATTTTTCCGCCTGTTTCGATTATTTCGTTCTCGTTAGCCATTTATAAACACCTCTGATCTCTATTCGTTAAAGTACTTCTTTTAAACTGTTATACAACTGTGGCATACGTTTTTTAATAGAACAGGGTTTGAAAGTTTTGCTGTCAACAAAGCCGTGTTCCGTTGTGCCGTAGCCAAGTTCGGTTTCCGTGCCGTCGTCATTTATCTTGCTTACCTTGTAACTAAAAGACATATGGGCGTGTTTTAGTTCTATTGCCCAAGTGCGAACTAATACCTTGTCCTCGTATCTTGCCGGATAATTAAAGTGGCAACTGAGGTCGATTAAGGGCATCATTACTCCGGCTTCCTCCATTTTTGAATACTGAAAGCCGAAAAGTTTTATAAAATCTGTTCTTCCCATTTCATACCATACAGGATAGTTTGAATGATGCACGATTCCCATTCTGTCTGTTTCTGCATAGCGTACTGTTAAATATGTTTTTGAATGCATAAGTCCACCTGTTAAATATCTAAGTTTTGAACAAATTTTGCGTTTTGCTCAATAAATTCTCGTCTTGGCTCAACCTTGTCACCCATAAGGATTGTAAAGGTTTCGTCTGCTGTTTCCGCGTCAACCATTTCAACTTTCAACATCAGTCTTGTATCGGGATTCATAGTAGTTTCCCAAAGTTGTTCTGCGTCCATTTCACCAAGACCTTTGTATCTCTGTACGTCGGTTTTACCCTCGATTGACTCTAAAATTCTGTCTCTCTCAATATCGGAGTATGCGTATTTATGCTCCTTGCCCTTTGTGATTCTGTAAAGAGGCGGTTGAGCGATATATACGTGACCTTCCTCAATTAAAGGTCGCATAAAGCGGAAGAAGAAAGTCAGCAGGAGTGTGCGGATATGCTGACCGTCAACGTCTGCATCCGCCATAATGATAACTTTGTCGTATCTTAATTTTTCTATGTCAAATTCCTCGCCGATACCTGTTCCCAAAGCGGTGATAACAGGGGTCAGTTTATCGTTTCCGTAAACCTTGTCGAGCCTTGCTTTTTCAACGTTCAGCATTTTACCCCACAAAGGCAGGATAGCCTGAATACGTCTGTCCCTACCGCCTTTTGCAGAACCGCCCGCAGAGTCACCCTCTACGATAAATATTTCGGTTTCGCTGCTGTCCTTTGACTGACAGTCTGCTAATTTACCGGGCAACTGGGCAGATTCCAAAGCGGATTTACGTCTTACGCTTTCCCTTGCTTTTCTTGCGGCTTCTCTTGCTCTTGCAGACGCCAAAGCCTTATCGAAAATTGCCCTTGCTACCGCAGGATTTTCCTCAAGGAATATTGCAAGTTTGTCGGAAAGCAGTTTATCAACCATTGTTCTGACTTCCGTATTACCGAGTTTTGCCTTGGTCTGACCCTCAAACTGTGCCTCTTTCAGTTTAACGCTGATAATAGCGGTTAGGCCTTCTCTTACGTCCTCACCTGACAGGTTTTTGTCGCTGTCTTTCAGTTTATTAAATTTACGTGCGTAGTCGTTCATTACCCTTGTTAATGCACGTTTAAAACCTTCCTCGTGAGTACCGCCGTCAACTGTGTTAATGTTGTTTGCAAAGGACATCATCAACTCGTTGTAACTGTCCGTATATTGCATAGCAACTTCAACGGAAATTGTATCCTCGGAATTTTTAGCGGCAAAGTAAATAACCTCAGGGTGAATAGGGTCAACGTGTTTTTTCTTGTTAATGTACTCTACAAAACTGCTGATACCGCCCTCGTAACAGAAGTTCTTTTGGATAACTTCCTCCTGTCTTTCGTCACGAAGTTCAATATGAATACCTGCGTTAAGGAAAGCCTGTTCTCTTAATCTTTTTTCAAGGACTTCATACTCATAAACTTGAGTTTCCTTGAAAATTTCAGGGTCTGCTTTAAAGCGTACTTCCGTACCTTTTACGTTGGATTTGCCGATTTTTTCAAGGTCGGTTACAATCTTACCTCTCTCATATCTCTGAAAGTAAATATCCTCGCCGTCGCAAACCTTAACTTCTACCCATTCAGACAGAGCATTTACAACAGACGCACCAACACCATGCAAACCGCCGGAAACCTTATATCCGCCGCCGCCGAATTTACCGCCGGCGTGAAGAACCGTAAATACAACAGTAACAGCAGGAAGTCCTGTTTTTTGGTTTACACCTACAGGAATACCACGTCCGTTATCCTTTACTCGGATAATGTTGTCAGGCTCGATTGCTACGTCAATCTTTGTGCAATATCCTGCCAAAGCCTCGTCGATAGAGTTATCAACAATTTCATATACAAGGTGGTGCAATCCTCGTGGGCCTGTTGAGCCTATGTACATACCGGGTCTTTTTCTTACAGCCTCAAGTCCCTCAAGTACCTGTATTTCGTCGGCACCGTATTCGTTTTCTACTTTTGATACCTTTATTTCTTCATTTTCCAATTTCATAACCTCCAATAATCACCGATTATTTACTTTCGCTGTTTTCTTTTTTCAATCTGTTTTTTACAGAACGTTTTATTTTTCCGTTTACTTTTTCCCTGTCTATTGTGGTATTTTCGGTTTTTTTAACTTCCCCTACAGGAACATATTTTACAAAAAAGGGAGAAATCAAAAACCCTAAAATCGCCATGATTATGCTGAAAATAAAAACAGGAATTAAAGCCGCTAAAATATCTCTGCAAAAATTTATTATTAATATATTAACTGCCACCGTTACAACTGCTATTATCAAAAATAAAATCAAATATCCTTTTACTTTTGACTTTTTAAATCTGCCTTTGCAATTATAACAAGTGCTGATTTTTTCATTATTTTTTATAACCTCATTGTAGTAGTAAACTGTTTTACAATGAGGACACACGGGTAATTTAAACATATTATAACTTTCTGTTTGCCGTAAATTTTGTGCCGTCAGGACGTTTTTTCTTTTGCTCCTGAGATTGTTCAACCTTTATATTCTCATCCTGAACACTCTCCGGCTTTTGGAAAACCCTGGTGTGATTTACCTTTTGCAAAGGCTCACTTGACGAAAAATGAGATTCCCTTACATCCTCTATTATAGGAACATAAGGCTCCTTTTCTATTTTTTCAATAAGGTTGTCCACCTTATTTTCCACAATATTATTAGGCTCTTTTGGAATATTATTTGCCTGAGCCTTTCTCTGCTTAATAATATCAAAAGCCTCTCTGTTAAACTTATAATCGCTTGACATATTATTTACGTCAACGCTGTCGCCGTTTCTCTTTCTGCTGTCCTCAAGTACGCTTTTAATAGGCACAAAACCGATAAACAGCGGTGTTGCAAAATAAAAACCGAACACAAGAATTGCTACGATTATCACACCGAATATATTATTGGTTAATCCCAAAAACATATTCCACATCAGCATAAATACTAAAATCAAAAGGCAAAGAATTACAAATAAAGCAATCATTCTCTTATCAATTTTTACCTTGGATTTTTTGTTGCAACTTGAACACTCATATATACCCTTGCTTTTGCTGTTAAAAACATTCCAATATGAAATTCTCCTGCCGCAATAAGGACATTTTTTATTTTTCATTTTCATACACCCTTTTGTAACTGTAATTACGTTTTAATAAAGTCTGGCTTGAAATCTGACTTATATATACCCTGTAACTTTCCTTTTCTCTGCAAAGTATAAAGGACTTTGGCAGTTCAAAGGAAACGTTTATTACCTTGCCGTCTTTTTCCGATTGGGATAAAAAATCCCTTGTATTCTTTGAAATTGTAGAAGTATCAAGGTCAAAAATACCTATAATATCATCTGTTCTTATAACTGTTTTTTCACCTAAATGAAGATACATTTATTCAATCCTGCCGTCGTTAATGTAAAAATATTTGCCGTTTTCAAGGCTGTTTTTATCAACAAAATCACAACAAGTTATAAAAACCTGATATTCCTTTATTTTGTTAATGAGAAAATCCTGCCTTTTTTTATCAAGTTCCGAAAGTACGTCATCAAGCAAAACTACCGGATTTTCTCCTGTCAGTTCCTTTAAAACCTTTGCTTCCGCTAATTTCAGGGAAAGTACGGCGCTTCTCTGCTGTCCTTGGGAGGCGAATATTTTTGCCTTTTTATTATTTATAATTATTTCAATATCGTCTCTGTGAGGGCCGATATTTGTATATCCACTGTATAAATCCTCTCTGCGGGAATTTTTCAGTTCCTCTGCAAACTTTTCAAAAATTTCCTTTTTGCCATCCTTTGAATTTGCCCCCATTGAAGAAATGTAGGAAATATCAAGTTCCTCTGTATTATCGGAAATTCCTCTATGGTAAATTTTTGCATATTCCTTTAACTTTTCAATATAGGATAAACGCTGAATAATAATATCTGCACCTATACTGCACAACGTATCGTCCCAGATTTCAAGAGTACTTTCAAGTTCCGGATTTCTGTTAATATCTTTTAAAAGAGCGTTTCTTTGATTTAATATTTGATTGTACTTTGCTACCATAACTGCATTTTGCAGTTTTTCTCTGCAAATTGCGCTGTCAATAAATTTTCGTCTTACGGAAGGCCCTCTTTTTATAAGGCTTAAATCCTCCGGTGAAAAAACAACGGCTGTATATTTTTCTATTAAAGCAGATGAGGAAATTTTTTTAACGCCGTTTATTTTTACTTCTCTTTTTGAATTTGTAAAAATAATTTCGGCAGTCTGTTCTCTGTTTTGTGCAAAGAAATTAATGCTTATTTTTGCAAAGTCCTTGCCGAACTTTATAAACTCGCTGTCCTTTGCCCCTCTGAAACTGTGACCACCGCAGAAAAGCCACAAAGCCTCAATAAGATTTGTTTTTCCCTGGGCGTTGTCACCGTAAATTATATTAATGTTTTCGCAGGGATTTATGGACTTGTCCTCTAAATTTCTGTAATTACTGAAATGCAGATTTAATACGTGCAATATCTATTCCTCATTTATATTGACAAAACCTCAACTTCGCTGTCACCCAGCCTTGCAACATCATTTGTACGCATTTTTTTACCACGCATTGTGCAAACTTCTCCGTTTACATAAACGTCGCCGTTTTGAATGTAGATTTTTGCCTGACCGCCGGTTTCACAAAGACCGCTGTATTTCAGCAAATCCTGAAGTTTTATAAACTCTGTATTTATTTTTATAACTTTTTTATCCATTTGCAAGCCTCATAGGTACAACAAGGTTAATAAAACTGTCGCCCTTTACAGGAGTGATAATCATTGGCGACAATCCGCCGTTGATAATCATTTTAACCTCGTCTGTATCTGTATTTCTCAATGCGTCAAGCAAATATTTATTGTTAAAACCGATTTCCACATTTTCGCCGATAATAGGAACTCTTATAGAATCGTTAGCCTTACCTACAGCGGAAATGCAGGAGAATTTAATTTCATCATTTTCAAATACGCATCTCACAGGGCTTTTGATTTTATCGCTGTTCAAAAGTGACATACGGTCAACTGCACTGATTATTTTTCTTGTATTTACAACTACCTCTGTTTTATGTTCCTTTGGAATCGTTGACTTATAATCAAGGAAAGTTCCCTCAATAAGTCTTGAAATAACAGAATAGTTATTAATCTTGAACATAATATGACGTTGACCTATGCTGATAATAACCTTTTCTTCGTCCTCGCTTATGAGTTTTAAAACTTCCTGTTGAGTTTTTCCCGGCACTACAAAATGTGTGTTTACGTCGCTGTCAACATTTTCCTGCTTGATAGCCATTCTGTAACCGTCAACTGCAACGATTTTTAACACCTTGTTTTCAATCTCAAAAAGTGAGCCTGTATAAATGGGCTTTTCTTTGTTGTCAGAAATTGCGTAAACTGTCTGCTTTATCATATCTCTGATAAGTGCGCCCTCAATTTCAATATTGTCGGTTTCCTCAAAGGTTGGTAAATCAGGATATTCAACAGATGACATACCCACAATCTGATATTCAGCCTGTCCGCTTGTTATATAAGTAATCATTCTGTCGTCTGTTTCAATACAAACAACTTCCTCCGGTAATTTTCTTACAATTTCCGTAAAGAGTTTTGCACTTACAACAATTTCTCCCTGTTGCTGAACGGTAGCCTCAATATTTGTGGTAATTCCTATTTCCAAGTCATAGCCGGATACGGAAATTTTCTCACCGTATGCTTTTATCAATATACCTTCAAGTGCAGGTATTGAAGATTTTGTTGATACTGCTCTTGATACATTTAAAACTGCCTCTGAAAGGTCAGTTCTTAAAACGCTGATTTTCATAAATATTCACCTCGTTGAAAGATTTTATCCCAAGAAAGCGTACGCATCTATATGCGTAGGCTTTCTTTTGCCATCGCTCGTGTGCACAAGGTGCACAACTGAGCGGGCAATATAAATTATTATTTTGATAGGAAAATTATATTAATTAACGGTATCATAGAATTTTTTCCGTTTATTGATAAATTTTTTAATAATTTGAAGTTCCCTATCAATATAATAAATAATATATATAATTTATTCATAGTAGTTATAATAGACTTTGTTAAAAAGGGGAAAACTCCTAAAAACCTTTTATCTATCACAAAAATTAAGGACAGGTTTTTAATTTTGAATTGTTGATAATGTTTAAAACTTTTTTACACTTTCATAGTTATCAACACTCTGTTGATAAAGAGAAGTTAAAAGTTGAAAAAAATGTGGAATATTAATTACTGCAATTTTTTATAATATCGTCAACAACAGACCTTAGTTTTGAGTCTTTGTTAATGTTCTTTTTGGTGGTGTCGATGGCGTACTTTATAGTTGAGTGGTCACGTCCGCCGAACTCTTTGCCGATGCTGTCCTGGGTGAGAGTAGTCATTTTGCTGACAATATAAATAGCAACCTGTCTTGGTTTGCTTATATATGCGCTTCTGTTGTTTGGACTTCTCATTTCCTCTTCCGATACGTTAAAGGTACGCGCAACTTCCTCAATTATTTTTTCCACTGTAACTTCCGGTGGAGTATCGTTGTTAATAATATCTGAAATAATACTCTGAACGGATTTTACGGAAGGCTTTTCACCCTCTATAAAATTCTTGGCTTTGATTTTTTTCACAATTCCCTCAAGTTGACGAATGTTGCTCTTGATATTTGTTGCAATATAGTCGCAAACTTCGTTGGGTATTTCAATATTCATCAAGTCCGCTTTTCTTTTAATAATAGCAATTCTAGTTTCGATATCCGGAGTCTGAATATCGGCGATTAAGTCCATTTCAAAACGATTTCTCAATCTATCCACAAGGGATTTAATTTCCTTTGGCGGACGGTCGGAGGCAACAACAATCTGCTTTTTGTTTTCATAAAGTGCGTTAAAAGTATGGAAAAATTCCTCCTGAGTAGCCTCTTTACCGCCGATAAACTGAATATCGTCAATTAAAAGAACGTCAACAAATCTGTACTTTTCTCTGAACTTGTCCATTCTGTTCATATGGATGGATTCTACCATTTCGTTTGTAAAATCCTCGCACTTTACATAGCAGACTTTTTTTGTACTGTCATTTTTCTTGATTTCGTTTGCAATAGCATATAAAAGGTGAGTTTTTCCAAGACCGGAGTTGCCGTAAAGGAAAAGAGGATTATATGCGTTTGAGGGATTTTGAGCAACAGCCATACAAGCCGCGTGTGCGAATTTATTTGAATTACCGATGATAAAGGTGTCGAATGTATATTCATAACCCTGGTCAACTATTTCCTCTACTTCGTCTTTATCTTCTTCAATAACTACTGTAAAAACTATGTCTATAACCGTTCCGAAAACAGCCTCAAATGCCTCTGTAAGCAGAGTTTTGTAGCAACGCTCCAAGGTCTGCTTGTGAAAATCGTTGGGAACAAGCAGCACAGCCTGACTTCTGTCAAAGTCAATGGTAACCGGCTTTATCCTGCTTATCCAGGTTTTATATGCAACGTCTGTTATATTTTTTCTGCAATAGGAACATATTACTTCCCATGCTTCGTTAAACGCTTCCATTTAAAAATTCCTTTCTGTCAGAAAATAAACTAAAAAGGGATACTACAAGAAAGCGTGCGCACCATATGCGTGCGCTTTCTTTAGCCATCGCTCGTGCGCACGCAGGGCGCAACTGAGCGGGTAATATAATTTATTTTTTGTTTGATAGGATTTATTGAAATATTAAAGTTTGTATAAATTGTAATAATTTAAAATAAATTATACAGTTTGTTGTAATTTCCTATCAAATAAAAATCAAAATTACTCCACTATATACCCATTAACATTATAGCAAAAAAATGTTGAAAAATCAAACAAAAATTTTGTAATATATAAGTATATATAATACCTATGAATATTAGTAAACAGAGAAAGAGATTATAAGGTATAAATTGTGTAGGTAAAATGGTGAAAACACTATATATTGTGTATGTTTTTGAGATAAAAATTTTAATTCCCTAAATGATAAAAAAAGATTGACTAATTGAAAATTTTGTACTATAATGTTACCTTGCAAGGTTATGTATCCGAAAGGAGGTTTCCCTATTATGAAGAGAACTTATCAGCCAAAAAAATTACACAGAAAAAAAGAACACGGCTTTATGAAGAGAATGTCAACAGCCAACGGCAGAAAAGTTTTAGCAAGAAGAAGAGCTAAAGGTAGAAAAAAGTTGTCATATTAATAAAATAAGACCACTTTTTTAGTGGTCTTTATTTCATTAACAAAGAATTACAACGAATTGAATAATTCAGGTGGTTTAAATTTAAATGAGTGAAATCGTCACTTTAAAAGAAAACAGACAGTTCCACTTGCTCTACAGACGCGGCAAGTGTTTAGTTAGTCCGACTGTTGTTATTTATGTACTTAAAAATAAATCTAATAACCTTCGTTACGGAATAACCACCGGTAAGAAAATTGGTAATGCTGTAAAGCGATCTCGCGCAAGGCGAGTTATCAGGGCGGCTTTTGCCCAAATTAATCCATCACTTAAAACAGGATATGACTTTGTTTTTGTTGCAAGGGGAAAAACTCCTTTTGTAAAAAGCACGGTAGTAAAGGAAGAGATGGAAAAGTTGTTTGCCAAGGCGAATTTACTTTCGGAGTAAAAAATGAAAAAAGTATTTATAAAGCTTATTCGTTTTTATCAGAAATATATTTCCTCAAACACAAAGGCTCACTGTAAGTATTATCCTACCTGTTCAAATTATGCAATAGAGGCTATAAGTGAGCATGGTGCGTTTGTGGGATTTTTCTTGGCATTATGGCGATTTTTAAGATGTAATCCTTTTTCAAAGGGCGGGTATGACCCTGTTCCGGAGAAAAAAAGGAAAAAAGAGAGGTAACCTTAATGGTTCAAATTTTCGGATTTTTCGGCAGTATCTTAGGATACTTGCTCTGGGCTCTGTTTTACGTATTTCAGAACTTCGGAGTTTCTATTATTTTCTTTACAATTATAATCAAGTTGATTTTGTTTCCTTTCTCTGTTAAACAACAGAAAAGTATGGCTAAAACAAGCCGTATGCAGAAAAAGCAAAATGAAATCAGACAAAAATACGCTAACAACAAGCAAAAAATGAATGAAGAAATGCAAAAGTTGTACGAAAAGGAAGGAATCAGCCCTACCGGCGGATGTCTTACAAGTTTAGTTCCTATGTTGATTATACTTGGTATTTTCTACGCTGTTGCACAACCACTTACAAATACACTGCATATTGACGGTGCGATTATTAACGAAGCGATGCAATATGTAAACGGAATACCGGGATATTGTATTCAGGGATTCCAGGAGAATGCAAACAACATTTACAACCAGATGAATTTTGTTGAAGTTCTGAAATCAAATCCTGAACTTATCAACAATATTCCTCAGTTTGCAGGTCATCCTGAAATCATCAGCAGTATTCAGAGTTTTTCAAACGGATTTACTTTCTTGGGATTTGATTTACTTACAGTGCCAAGTTCACAGGGATTGTTGTCAATCTACATCCTTATACCTGTATTGTCATTAGCGTCAAATATTCTTGCACAAGTTGTTACTATGAAAATCAACGGCAATATGCAAAACCAGCAGGGTTGTATGAAGGTAATGCTATTCGGTTTACCTCTGTTCTCTGCTTATATCGCATACGTTGTACCGTCTGCTGTAGGTTTCTATTGGATTTGCTCATCTGTATTCAGTTTAGTTCAGTCGGTTATTATGGGCAAGTTATACAACGCTACTGTTCTGACCGCAAAGGAAGAAGCACAGCATGTTGCTTTGCTTGAACAGAAAGAAGCACTGGTTAAGAAAATTCAATAATAAAATATTTTAGAAATAAGGAATTTGAAATGATTAAAGAAGTAATTGGTACAGGAAGTACCGAAATGGAGGCTTTGGCTGACGCTAAGGCTCAGTTAGGTCTTGATGAATCCGCCGAGGTTGAGTTTGAGGTTATTCAAAGACCTGCTAAAAAAGTTTTAGGTTTGTTCGGCGGAAATCCTGCTAAAGTCAAAGTTACTGTTAAGAACAGCACCGCTGACGTTGCAGAGGATTTTTTAAGAAGTGTATTAAAGGCTATGAACCTTGATACACTTGAAATTACTGCTGAAAAGAGCGAGGACGGCGCAGTTTTCAACATTGAGGGCGAAGACGTTGGATATGTTATCGGCAGACGCGGTGAAACTCTTGACGCATTACAGTACATTACAAGTTTGGTTGCAAATCACGTTGAAAACAGTTACTTTAAGATTACCGTAAACACAGGTAATTACAGAGAAAAACGTGAAAATACTTTGGAAATTCTCGGCAGAAAGTTAGCGTTCAAGGCTGTTAAAACAGGCAAAAAAACTGCTCTGGAGCCTATGAATCCTTACGAAAGACGTATTATACATACATCTGTTCAAAAGGTTAAGGGAGCCATTTCTTGGAGCGAGGGCGAAAATGCAAACCGCCACGTTGTAATCGGTCCTGATCCAAAGTCAAGAAATAACAGATATAACAACAGACGTTCTCAAAGACCGAGAACTAATGTAAATGCTGAAAATACAAAGGTGGATCGTGAGCCTTTAAACGAGGGTAACGGCGAAGGTCTTTACGGAAGAATAGGGTAACAAAAAGGCGGTTTATAACCGCCTTTTTTATAATGGAAAATGGAAAATTGAAAATGGAAAATTTTAGACGTGTAGAAAAATTCATAAATAAATAAACTTCCGTTCCCGACCTGATTTATAGTCCGCCTGTGGCGGATTTTGATACTGTCGGGCAGAAAAGCGTTTTTTCAGCAGACCCTATCTACTCGACCTTAATTATCCATTATCCATTGTCAATTATCCATTAATAAAAGGGTGATTCTATGGAGAACAAAACTATTGCCGCCATTTCCACCGCACAGGGTCAAGGCGGAATAGGTGTAATAAGAATAAGCGGTGATAAGGCTATTGAAATTGCAGACAGGGTTTTTGTATCTGTCAATAATAAAAAATTATGTGACTTAAAGGGTTATTCTGCCGCTTTCGGTCACGTTGTAAATAATAATGAAGTTATTGACGAGGCGGTTGCCCTTGTTTACAGAGCGCCGAAAAGTTACACAGGCGAAAATGTAGTAGAAATTTCCTGTCACGGCGGTATGTATATCACCAAAGAGGTTTTGCGTACAATTCTCTCTGCCGGTGCGGTTGTTGCCGATGCAGGTGAATTTACAAAAAGAGCATTTCTCAACGGCAAAATCGACTTAACCGAGGCTGAGGCGGTTATCGACATTATTTCCGCAAAAAGCAAAACTGCCGCAAGAACTGCCCTTTGCGCTAAAAACGGCGCACTTTGGAAAAGAATAGAAAATTTGAAAAACAACCTTGTGTCAACTGCCGCCCATTTAAGCGCTTGGGCGGATTATCCGGAGGAGGATATTGCAGAGGTTGACGAAAACAGCCTTGCAGATACTTTTGAAAAAGCACTTGCTGATTTTGACAACCTTTTATCCACCTATGATGCAGGGCAGATAATAAAAGAAGGTATTGATACGGTAATTGCCGGAAAGCCCAATACAGGCAAAAGCACATTGATGAATTTACTTGCCGGTAAGGACAAGAGTATAGTTACCGATATTCCCGGTACAACAAGGGATATTATTGAAGAAACTGTTTTGGTAAGAGATGTTGTGTTGAAATTAAGCGACACCGCCGGTATCCACGAAACAGGCGATAAAGTAGAAAAAATAGGAGTAGATATAGCCAAAAACAGGCTGAAAAACTGCGGTCTTGTGTTGGCGGTATTTGACGGAAGTAAGGCTCTTGATGATGACGATATAAAACTTATTGAGGAAATAAAGGACACACAGGTTATCGGAATTATCAACAAAACCGATTTGAATGTTAATATTGATATTGATTACATTAAGAGTAAGATTGAAAATGTAGTAGAGATTTCTGCAAAGGACGGAAAAGGTTATGACGAACTTGCAGATTTAATCGAAAATACAGCAGGAACAGACAACTTCAATCCAAGCGACGGTATTCTTGCTAATGAACGTCAGAGAAATGCCGTGGAAAGAGCGGAAAAATCATTAAAAGATGCAAAGGATGCCCTTGATATGGGAATGACTTTTGATGCGGTTACAGTTTCTTTGGAAGAGGCTATCGAAAATCTGCTTGAATTAACAGGCGAGAGAGTATCTGACGTTGTTGTAGATAATGTTTTCCACAATTTTTGTGTTGGTAAATAGGGTGATTTAATGAATTATAGTGCCGGAAATTTTGATGTTGCGGTAATCGGTGCAGGTCACGCAGGAATAGAAGCAGGTCTTGCGGCTGCACGTTTAGGCTGCAAAACGGTAGTTTTTACAATTAATATGGACGCAGTTGGCAACTGCCCCTGTAACCCCTCTATAGGCGGTACAGCCAAAGGCCACCTTGTGCGAGAGATTGACGCATTAGGCGGAGAAATGGGAAAAACTGCGGACAAGTGCTTTTTGCAAATGAGAATGTTGAACAGAGGTAAAGGACCTGCTGTTCACTCACTTCGCGCCCAAATTGACAGGCGAAAATACTCTGACGAGATGAAACACACTCTTGAATTACAGGAGAATTTGGAACTTCATCAGGCAGAGGTAACTGCCATTGAAAAAGCAGACGAGGGATATACTGTAATTACAAGAATGCAGGCGGAATATAAGGCAAAGACTGTTATTATCGCCACCGGTACATACTTAGGGGGACGAATTTTTGTAGGAGAGATTTCCTATGACAGCGGTCCTGATGGTATTTTTCCTGCAAGTTTTTTGGGACAGAGCCTAAAGACTTTGGGTCTGCCTTTAAGACGTTTCAAAACAGGCACACCTGCAAGAGTTCTCAAAAGCAGTATAGATTTTTCCGACCTTGAAGTGCAGGAGGGCGACGAGGAAATCGTGCCTTTCTCCTATGATACGGAGGATTTAGGAGAGAACAAAGTTGTCTGTCACATCAGTTGGACAAATGATAAAACAAAGGAAATTATCCTTGACAATATTCACCGCTCCCCACTTTACGGCGGTGAAATTCAGGGTGTGGGCCCACGATACTGCCCAAGCCTTGAGGATAAAATTATGAGGTTTAAGGACAAGCCAAGACATCAACTTTTTATTGAACCTTGTGGTTTAAACACAGAGGAAATGTACTTGCAGGGTATGAGTTCGTCTTTGCCTGAGGAAGTGCAACTTAAGTTTTACCATTCAATTAAAGGTTTGGAAAATGCAGTAATTATGCGCCCTGCTTATGCCATTGAGTACGATTGCGTTGACCCTACTGAAATGAACGCAACATTGGAATTTAAGAAATTCCCGGGACTGTACGGAGCAGGACAGTTTAACGGCAGTTCAGGTTACGAGGAAGCAGCCGCACAGGGATTGATTGCAGGAATAAATGCAGCGCTAAAGGTTAAAGGCAAAGAACCGCTGATTTTAGACAGAGCAAGTTCATATATCGGTACGCTTATTGACGACCTTGTAACAAAGGGCGCAAACGAGCCTTACAGAATGATGACCTCACGAAGTGAATACAGACTTGTGTTAAGGCAGGATAACGCAGATGTTCGCCTGACGCCAATGGGCAGAGAAATCGGCTTGATTTCCGATAAGCGTTGGGAAAAATTCAATAAGAAACAACAAATAAAAGCAGAGGAGTTAAAGCGAATTTCAAAGGTGGTTATCTCCCCTACCAAAGAGGTAAACCACATACTTGTTTCACGTGAAACATCGGAAATCACCACAGGAGTTAAGTTGATAGATTTGTTAAGACGTCCGCAACTTGACTACAAAGCCCTCGCCCCTGTTGACACCACTCGCCCACAACTTGACAGCAATATTTTTGAACAGGTTGAAATTGAGGTTAAGTATGAGGGATATATTGAAAAGCAACTTAAACAAGTAGAACAAATGAAAAAGTTGGAGCGAAAACTCTTGCCCACCGACTTTGACTACACACAATTAACAGGACTGCGACTTGAAGCACAGGAAAAGTTAAACAAAATCAAACCTCTAAATATAGGACAAGCCTCAAGAGTTTCAGGGGTTTCACCGGCGGATATTAACGTGCTGTTAATATGGCTGTCACAGAGAAAATAATTATGGATATTAAAAATTACCTTTCAGATGCACTTGAAAAACTGAATATTGAAATCAGCCATACACAACTTTCACAGTTTGAGAGATACTTTAATTTGCTTGTGGAGTGGAACAGCAAGATAAACCTTACTCGAATCACCCAGCCTGAGGAAGTTGCCGTAAAGCATTTTGCCGATAGTCTTACTTTGCTGAAATATGTTGACGTAAAAACCAACGCAAGGCTTGTTGACGTTGGCACAGGTGCAGGTTTTCCGGGTATTCCTATAAAAATTATGCGACCTGACATTAACTTAACTTTGCTTGACAGTCTGAACAAGCGACTTGTTTTCCTTGAGGAAGTGTGCAATTCTATAGGAATTGACGCTGAATTTGTCCACACAAGAGCAGAACAGGGGGGCGCAGACGGTGATTTTCGAGAAAAATTTGACGTAGTAACTTCTCGTGCAGTGGCACGGCTGAACACATTGTCGGAGTATTGTATTCCCTATGTAAAAACAGGCGGTACTTTTGTGGCTATGAAAGGCCCTGAACTGCAAGAAGAGTTAAAAGAATCACAAAACGCAGTTAAGGTATTAGGCGGTGAAGTTGAAAATGTATGGGAATTTTCCCTGCCTGATGACAGCCGCCGCACTATTGTGGCAATTAAAAAGATTAGCCATACCCCAAAGCAATACCCACGTCAGGGTACAAAAATTAAAAACAAACCCTTATAACCGAGTGCATTCCACTCGGCTTTTTACTTTATAGGAAACTGCTCGAAAATGGTCGGGCAAAAAAATTATAAATATCGATTTTTCTTCTCGAAATGGGTGTTGAGATACTCGACTTTTTTAACTAAAATAATACTTACCAATTATATAATTCTAAAATAGAATTAATTATAAAATGTTTTGTTTTATAATTATATGAATATGTATTAATAAGGAGGCAATTTTATGAGGTTAGGTCTTGACATAGGCTCTACTACAATAAAATGCGTTGTTCTCGATGAGGGGAACAAATTAATATATAGCACATATCAGCGTCATTACTCACAGATTACCGAAAAAATCGGCGAAATACTGTCTGTTGTACGAAAAGAAGTGCCAAACGTTGAATCCGCACTTTGTGCAATCAGCGGAAGTGCAGGTATGGGTGTAGCGGAAAGTTGTAACCTGACCTTTGCACAGGAGGTTTATGCAACACGAGTGGCTGCAAATACCTTTATTCCGGGAACTGACGTTATTATAGAACTTGGCGGCGAGGACGCAAAAATCCTATTTTTGTCCAACGGACTTGAGGTAAGAATGAACGGTACCTGTGCAGGAGGTACAGGCGCATTTATCGACCAAATGGCGACACTTCTCAACGTACCGCTTGAGGAAATGGACGACCTTGCAAAGCAATATGAAAAAACCTACACTATTGCGTCACGTTGCGGTGTGTTTGCAAAAACAGATATCCAGCCTTTGCTTAACCAAGGCGCAAGAAAAGCGGATATTGCACGTAGCATTTTCAATGCGGTTGTTTCCCAGACTGTTGCAGGACTTGCACAGGGCAGAGAGATTGAGGGAAAAATCGTATATCTTGGAGGCCCATTAACATTTATGAGCCAACTTAGGGAAAGTTTTGACGAAACCCTTAATACAAAGGGTATTTGTCCTGAAAATTCCCTATATTATGTTGCCTGCGGTGCGGCTTTGTGCGCAGACAAAACCATAGACTTTGATGAAGTTATTTCAAAGGTTAAAAACTACAAAGGCTCAGGCAACTTTGCTTTTAATCCGCCTTTGTTTGAGAGCAAAGAGGACTACGAAAAATTCGTAGAACGTCATAACAAAGCCTATGTAAAAACAGGAGATTTAAAAGATTACAAGGGCAAAGCCTATATTGGTATGGATTCAGGCTCAACTACGGTTAAGGCGGTAGTTTTGTCCGATAAATGCGAACTTCTCTATTCAAAATATATGCCCTCAAAGGGCAACCCTGTTGAACTTATCAAAAGTTTTCTACAGGAAATTTACGAAATCAACCCTGATATTCAGGTTGTATCCTCTGCGGTAACAGGCTACGGCGAGGATATTATAAAGAATGCCTTTTCCGTTGATTACGGAATTGTTGAAACAGTTGCCCACTTTACTGCGGCAAAACATTTTATGCCTGACGTTGAATTTGTTATCGACATCGGCGGTCAGGATATTAAGTGCTTTAAAATCCACAACGGCGCAATAGATAACATCTTCTTAAACGAAGCCTGTTCTTCAGGTTGCGGAAGTTTCCTACAGACCTTTGCCAACGCCTTGGGATATTCCATTGAGGAGTTTGCAGAAAAAGGATTGTTTGCAAAACAGCCTGTAGATTTAGGCTCACGTTGTACTGTGTTTATGAATTCCTCTGTAAAACAGGCGCAAAAAGACGGCGCAACCATTGAGGATATTTCAGCAGGACTTTCCCTATCCGTTGTAAAGAACGCTTTATATAAGGTTATCCGTGCGGCAAATCCTGACGAACTGGGCAAAAAAGTTGTTGTTCAGGGCGGTACTTTCCTTAACAATGCGGTACTTCGTGCATTTGAACAGGAAATGGGAGTTGAAGTTGTACGCAGTAATATTGCAGGACTTATGGGGGCATACGGTGCGGCTCTTTACTCTATGGAAAAAAGCAAGGGCAAAGAGGAAAAGTCAACTATTGCAACAAAAGAGGACTTAACAAACTTTACCCACCATATAAAGGTTGCCAACTGCGGTATGTGTAACAACAACTGCCGTTTGACCATAAACACCTTTGCCAACGGTAAGAAGTTTATTGCCGGCAACAGGTGTGAACGTCCTATAACAAAGAAAGCCCCTGTAAACGACAGAAATATTTTCTCCTATAAATTGGAATTGCTTAATTCCTATGAGCCTGTCGAGGGCAAACGTGGTACAATCGGTATTCCAATGGGACTTAATATGTTTGAACTGTTCCCGTTCTGGTGGCGATTCTTTACGGATTTAGGCTTTAAGGTTGTTCATTCACCTTTCTCAAACCGCAAGATTTACCAAAAGGGACAGCAAACTATCCCCAGCGACACAATCTGTTTCCCTGCAAAGTTGATGCACGGCCACGTGCAAAGCCTTATTGACAGCGGTGTTGACACAATTTTCTACCCTTGTATGTCCTATAATCTTGACGAGGGTTTAGGCGACAACCACTACAACTGTCCGGTAGTTGCCTACTATCCTGAGGTTATCAAGAACAATATGAAAAGCGTAAGGAATATCACATTCCTAAAGCCTTATCTGGGAATACACAGACCAAAGGATTTCCCAAAGAAAGCCTTGGAAAATTTACAGCCTTATTTTGAGGATTTAACGCTGAAAGAGGTTAAATCGGCGGCAAAGGCGGCATATAAAGAATACGACAACTACTTTGCAAAGTTAAGAAAACGCGGTGACGAGATTATCGCTCAGGCTGAAAAGGACGGCAGAGAAATAATCGTACTGTCAGGCAGACCCTACCACGTTGACCCTGAAATTAACCACGGAATTGATAAACTTATTTCAGGCTTTGACGTTAGTATTGTAAGCGAAGATGTTGTAAGTTGCAGAGTGGAGAAATTCAGCACAAACGTGCTTAATCAGTGGACGTACCATTCAAGACTTTATGCGGCTGCCAAGTACATAAGCACTCGCAAGGATATGGATTTAATTCAACTTGTGTCATTCGGATGCGGTGTTGACGCTATTACAACCGACGAAGTGCGAGAAATTTTAGAGAAAAACGGAAAGATTTACACCCAGATTAAAATTGACGAGATTACTAATCTCGGCGCAGTAAAAATCCGTATTCGCAGTCTGTTGTCTGCAATCGGCAGAGAGTAAATTAAAGGAGGTTATGTTTTGGCTGAATTAAAGTACGATAAAAACGGACGACTTCTTTTTACAAAGGAAATGAAGGAGGAGGGCTATACAATTCTTGCTCCGGCTATGTCCCCTACTCATTTTGATATAATTAAAAACGTGTTCATCCACGCAGGATATAATATGGAACTTTTGGATATGTGCGGTCCTGAGGTTGCGCAAACAGGGTTGAAGTATGTGCATAACGATACCTGTTATCCGGCTTTGCTTGTTATCGGTCAGTTTATATACGCACTGCAATCAGGCGACTATGACGTAAACAAGGTTGCATTGATGATTACACAAACAGGCGGCGGTTGCCGAGCAAGTAACTATATATTCCTTTTGAGAAAGGCATTAAAAAGGGCAGGTTTTCCGCAAGTTCCCGTAATTTCCCTGTCAATGGGAATGGAGAGCAACCCGGGATTCAGCCTTACAATTCCCCTTATAAGACGTTTCCTTGCAGGTCTTGTTTACGGCGATGTGCTGATGCTTTTGCGCAATCAGATTATGCCGTACGAGGTAAACAAAGGCGACTGCAAAAAGGTAATTGACAAGTGGACTGATAAACTCACCGCCGACTTTGCAAAGGGCGAAAGTTACAGACGAAAAGAAATGAATCTGTATATCGACCAAATCTGCAAAGATTTTTCAGAAGTTAAGATTAACAAAACCCCAAAGGTAAAGGTGGGTATTGTAGGCGAGATTTACGTAAAATACGCTCGTCTTGCCAATAATGACCTTGAAAAATTCCTTGCCGAGCAGGATTGCGAGGTAAACGTTCCGGGTATTTTAGGTTTTGCCCTCTTTAAAGTTGATAACAGAATCGAGGACATAAAACTCTACGGCGGAAGTCGGCTAAAGTATAAATTCTGCAAGGTGCTTTACAATTACCTTGAGGACCTTGAAAAGATTATTATAGAGCATACCGTAAAGTACGGCTTTACCCCACCGGGCAAATACACCCACATTAAAGAACTTGTAAAACCTGTTATCGGCTACGGCTCAAAAATGGGCGAAGGTTGGCTGTTGACTGCGGAAATGCTTGAACTTGCGGAAACAGGATATGAAAATATCGTCTGTACCCAGCCTTTCGGTTGTCTGCCAAACCACATTAACGGCAAAGGCGCAATCAGAAAGATTAAGGAAATTAACCCAAAGGCGAATATTGTTACAATCGACTATGACCCCGGCGCACCAAAGGTAAACCAGGAAAACCGCATTAAACTGATGCTTGCAGTAGCAAGAGAAGAACTTGATAGATAAATAAAACCGCCTTTATCAAAGGCGGTTTTATTAATGGAAAATTTAAAACGTTTCACGTGAAACATAATAAACATAATTAACAGAATATTATGCAAGAAAATACTTTTATTTCTATTATAATTATGATATAATTTCTGTATATCTACAAAATTTAAGCATGAAAGGTGATTTTTTGGCTAAAGTTATTGCAGTTGCCAACCAGAAAGGCGGAGTCGGAAAGACCACAACCTCGGTAAATCTTGCCGCCTGTCTTGGAGCAATAGGAAAAAGAACCCTCCTTGTTGACATTGACCCACAGGGTAACGCAACAAGCGGAGTGGCTATAGATAAACGTGGAGTTGCAAAATCCACATATAATTTACTTGTAGATGGGGACAAGGTCGAAACCTGTCTTGTGGAAACTCAGTATAAAAATCTGCACATTTTACCAAGTTCTCTTGATTTAGCGGCGGCGGAACTTGAAATTGCGGATTTACCCCACAGAGAAGCAAGGCTGAAAAACGCAATTCTCCCCATAAAGTACAACTACGATTACATTATAATAGATTGTCCGCCCTCATTGGGACTTATTACGGCAAACGCTCTGACCGTTGCAGACACTATTTTAGTGCCTATCCAATGCGAATACTATGCTCTTGAGGGTCTGTCACAACTTATGAACACAGTAAGACGTGTTAAAAGGCAGTACAACGACAGCCTTGAAATTGAGGGCGTGTTGCTGACAATGTATGACGGAAGACTTAACCTGACCCAACAGGTTGTTGACGAGGTTAAAAAGTTCTTCCCAAGAAAAGTTTTCAAAACAGTTATTCCGAGAGGTGTGCGACTTTCCGAAGCACCCTCTTTCGGTATGCCTGTAATCTATTACGACAAGTCCTGTAAAGGCTCTGTTGCATACACAGAACTTGCAAAAGAAATCGTGAGCAAGGAGAGGTAAAATGGCAAAGAAAATAGGCGGACTGGGCAAGGGTCTGGGAGCGATTTTTATCGAAAACGATACCGAGGACAGAAACGCCACAGTCACATTAAAAATATCGGAAATCGAGCCTAACCGAAGTCAGCCTCGTAAAGACTTTGACGAAAAGGCTCTGACGGAGTTGGCAGAAAGCATAAAGGAACACGGATTGATTCAACCTATTCTTGTCCGTCCCTTAATCGGCGGAGGTTATCAGATTGTAGCCGGAGAGCGACGTTATCGTGCCTGTAGAATGGCAGGGCTTACAGAAGTGCCTGTCACAATAAGAGAGTTGACAGACGAAGAAACAATGGAACTTGCTCTTATTGAAAACCTGCAAAGAGAAAACCTGAATCCCCTTGAAGAAGCCTTAGGCTATAAAAGTCTTATGGAGGAATACAGTTTCAGTCAAGAACAGGTGGCAAAGGCTGTAGGCAAGTCAAGGTCAGCGGTTGCAAATACTCTCCGACTGCTGAATCTCCCTGAGGACGTAACGGAACTTGTGAAAGAGGGAAAATTAAGCGCAGGTCACGCAAGAGCATTACTTGCCTTTGACGATGAGGCTTTAATGATAAAAACCGCAAAGAGCGTTGTTGACGAGGACTTGTCCGTCAGACAGGTGGAAAAGTTGGCAAAGAAAAAAACCGCCCCACAAAAAACACCTAAAGCCGAGCCAAAGGCGTCATATTTCAGTATGGTGGAGCAAACTCTTACGGAATATTTAGGAAAAAAAGTCACAATCGCCCCATTAAAGGGCAAAAAAGGCGGACTTTTGCAGATAGAATTTTATTCAAATGAGGATTTAAAAGATTTAGCACAAAGATTAGAGGAGAAATAAAAATGATTGACATTAAATTTTTAAGAGAAAATCCTGAAGTTGTAAAGGAAAACATCAAAAATAAGTTTCAGGACAGCAAGTTGCCTTTAGTTGATGAGGTAATCGAACTTGACAAACAGAGCAGAGAGGCAAAGGGCAAGGCTGACGAGTTAAGAGCAAACAGAAATAAACTGTCAAAAGAAATCGGCGGACTTTTTGCACAGGGCAAAAAGGAAGAGGCTGAACAGTTGAAGGCTCAGGTTACCGCACAGGGCGAGGAATTGGCAAAACTTGAGGCACAGGAAGAAGAACTTGCAAAGAAAGTTACTGAAATAATGATGGTTATTCCAAACATTATTGACCCACAGGTTCCAATCGGCAAGGACGACAGCGAAAATGTTGAGGTAGAGCGATTCGGAGAGCCTGTTGTTCCTGATTTTGAAATTCCATATCACACAGAAATTATGGAAAAATTCAACGGAATCGACCTTGACGCAGCAAGAAAGGTAGCAGGTAACGGATTCTACTACCTTATGGGCGATATTGCAAGACTTCACAGCGCAGTAATTTCCTACGCACGTGACTTTATGATTAACCGCGGATTTACCTATTGCGTTCCCCCATTTATGATCCGCTCAAACGTTGTTACCGGTGTAATGAGTTTTGCGGAAATGGACGCAATGATGTATAAAATCGAGGGCGAGGATTTGTACCTGATCGGCACTTCCGAGCATAGTATGATTGGTAAGTTTATCGACACAATGGTAAAAGAAGAGGAACTGCCAAAGACTTTGACAAGTTATTCCCCTTGTTTCAGAAAAGAAAAAGGCGCACACGGAATTGAGGAACGCGGTGTTTACCGTATTCATCAGTTTGAAAAACAGGAAATGATTGTTGTATGTAAGCCTGAGGACAGCAAAATGTGGTTTGACAAACTCTGGCAGAACACAGTTGATTTATTCCGTTCTCTTGATATTCCTGTTCGTACTCTTGAGTGTTGCTCCGGTGATTTGGCTGACTTAAAGGTGCGTTCAATCGACGTTGAGGCTTGGTCGCCACGTCAGAAAAAGTACTTTGAAGTTGGCTCTTGCTCTAACCTTGGAGATGCACAGGCTCGTCGACTGAAAATCAGAGTTAAGGGTAAGGACGGCAAATACTTTGCCCACACTCTTAACAACACAGTTGTTGCTCCGCCGAGAATGTTAATTGCGTTCTTGGAAAACAACCTGAACGCCGACGGCACAGTAAGTATTCCAAAGGCTCTGCAACCTTATATGGGCGGACAGGAAGTTATTAAATAATTGAAAATTGAAAATGGAAAATTATGGACGTGTAGATAGGTTCATAAATAATTAAACTCATTTTCCCGACCGAATTTATAGTTACTGTAAAACAAAAAGGCACTGCAAACGCAGTGCCTTAATTACTATTATTCAATTTATTCAATAGAACACTCTAAATAATGAGTTAACTCCTCGTCATCCTTTTTCTTCTTCTCCTTAACAATAAGGAAAGCAGTCAAAGCAGCGCTGACAGCGGCAACAACAGAAGCAATAGCAATAATTATACCGATTTTTTTATTTTTATCCATAATAACGCCTCCTTGGTAAAAACTAATTATTGTACTTCTATAATAACAGTTTTTGAAAAAAAGTCAACAAAATACCAATAAAAAATTAAAGAAATTTGACAAAAATTTGAATTTTTAATAAATAAAAAAGCAGAACCGAAGTCCTGCTTTTAAATCACAATGAAATTAAATTATGCAGATGCGTTTAAACGCTTTGCAAGATTTGCTTTGCTGCGGGATGCTTTGTTCTTATGCATAATTCCCTTTGATGCAGCCTGGTCAATTTTCTTTACAGCAAGACTAACTGCCTCAGCCTTATTGTCAGCATTAGTTTCAATAGCAACGTAAGCCTTTTTGATAGCAGTCTTTAGAGCAGATTTAATCTCTTTGTTGTGAGCAGTTTTTGTAGCAATAACCTTAACACGCTTTTTTGCTGATTTAATGTTAGGCATTGGTCCCACCTCCTTAAAATATAGGTAAACATAGTAGTCACGTACATATGATAATAACACTTTATTCCCAAAAATGCAAGTGTTTTTCATAATTTTATCGAAAAATTTTTACAATAGTTATCAATATGCAACCCAACCACAATATATAGTGGATACCAAAGTTATTCTACAGAAATAATCTTGATAAGGCAACTCCGATAATGATAATACCGGACAGAACGGATAAAAACTTTTTAGAAAAGAAAAAGTGATTTACAGCCTTTCTGGACAGCACAATTCCCGTAGAAAGGAAAACAGAGTGGCAAATTCCCACCCCAATGGGAACGAGAAAAGATGAATTGCCGGAAACACCATAGCCCAACCCTGCGCTGAACGCGTCAATAGACACGGCAACAGCCAAAAAAAGACTTTCCTTAAAATTTAACTTCCTTGAAAAATCCACGTTTTCCTTTGATTTTTTTGCAAAAATTGAGCAGATTATAGTGTAAATTCCAAGAATAAACAGGAGGATTGAGCCTAAATATGTTCCCAAATCAGCAGAAACAAACAGCAAAAGTAACTTACCGCAAAAAAGTGCAAGGGCAGTAAATCCTGCCGAAACCAGACCTATTATAATATTAGTATAAAAAGAGGATTTAAAATTACGCAGACCGTAACTGCAACCAATGGTAAAGCCGTCAAAACTGACGCTGCAACAAAACAGTAAACCGGTTAAAAATTCCAAAATAAAAACTCCCTAAGTATGCAGAAGTATTTGCTATGCCATACTATTCAGGGAGTGTGTTTTTTGTGATACTATTGTGTTCGGTTTTTTCTGATCTTTAGGTAAATCAAAATAATTGCAAGGAGAAATCCACAGGCTACCGAGCGAAAGACGATGCTGTAAACCCCTGCAAAAAGGTTAAGGTCGGTAACGGCGTTTACCAGATACCAGCCAAATAAAAAGGCAAAGAAACCGCCCATTAAATATAGTATAGGGTGGAATCTGTGGGCAGAAATAATGCAGAAAAGGGCAAGTAACCCCCACAGCCCAATATAAATCATATCCGTAACCTGTATATCAAGCATAATTTTTACCTTCTTTCTATGTTAATTATAGGATTCGTTTGCAGTAAAGTCAACAATATAGGGTAAAATATAAGTAAAACATATAGAAAAAAGTCCCGTAAACAAAGGGGATTTGAAAAAATATGAAAAAATTTCTAACTAACTATTGACTTTTTCTGACTTTAATGCTAAATTATAAATATAGCAATTAGCACTCGACAAGTTAGAGTGCTAATTCATAAAAACAGAGTTCATTTTTATGAACAAAGAGGCGATGATATGGATATTGCTCAACGTAAGCAAAAAATTCTCGCTGCTGTTATTGAAAACTATATATTAAACGGAGAGCCTGTTGGTTCCAAGGTGCTTGAAAAGTCGGAGGACTTTAACGTCAGTTCCGCTACCATAAGAAACGAACTTGCGGACTTAACTACTTTAGGACTGTTAAAGCAACCCCACACCTCAGCCGGCAGAGTTCCCACTCAAATGGGATACAGATTTTACGTAGATAACTTAATGGACGTTGAGCCTTTAAGCGACAGGGTAAGCAGTTATATTCAAAATCGGTTGAGAAAAGTCTGCGACGCTCCGGAGCATATTTTACAGGGTGCGGCAGATTTGCTTTGTGAAATCACAGGCACAACGGCTATTGCAACAACCCCCACAGGCGAGGATACAAGAGTCCGCAAAATAAAATTTGTCCAAACCGGTAGATACACCGCTATGATGGTGCTGATAACCTCATCAGGTATGGTAAAAAGCCGACTGTTCAGGTGCGACTTTGACATAACATCCGAAATGCTCAACCTCTTTGACAGAGCCTTAAACGAAAGGTTAGCCGGTGAGCCTTTGAGCAACATAAACCAACCCTTTATTCAGACCTTTGCCGCATCTTTCGGAGAGTTGTCCTTGCTTATGGCGGATATGCTTATAGCGGTTATGGACGCTTGTAAGGAAGCCTCGTCGGTGAATGTGTATTTAAGCGGAGCAACAAAACTGTTGCACCACAGCGACAACGATTTATTCAATTCCCTGACGTTACTTGAATATCTGTCGGATAACAGCAACAATGAAAAATTGCTACGAAATGTACCTGAGGGTACTAACATATATATAGGTAGAGAAAATCCCCAAAGAGAACTTAACAAAAACTCTTTGATAGCCACAAGATACGCAATCGGCAATCAACCGGCAGGAACAATCGCTCTAATCACTCCTTTAAGGTTTGACTACGGCAAAGCCGTTGCCATAGCGGAAAATGTGGCGCAAACAGTTGGGTATCTTATTGAGGAAGTAATAACTACCGAAAAATAACCTTTAGCAGAAAGGATGGATAGTATGAGTGAGGACATCAAAAAGGACGCTTGTGAAGAACAGGCAGAGGAAATGGAAGAAGTAAAAGAAGAGAAAAAAGCGGAAAAATCCGAAAAGAAGAAAAAGGAAAAGAAAGATAAGAAAGACGAAAAGATAAAAGAACTTGAAGAGGCCCTTGAAAAGGAAAAGGAAAGCAGACTTCGTCTTATGGCAGAATACGACAACTACCGCAAGAGAACATCTGCCGAGAAACTTTCAATCTATGACGACGCTACCGCAAAGGCTATTGAGGAAATTCTGCCGATGGCAGACAGCATCACCTTGGCTTTACAGAATATGAAAGACGCTCCCGAGGAGTTTAAAAAGGGAATCGAACTTGTAGGGGCGCAACTTAAAGCATCTCTCGATAAGTTAAAGGTTGAGGCTTTTTGTGAAGTAGGCGACAATTTCGACCCTAACATTCACAACGCAGTAGCAAAAATCGAAAGCGAAGATTTTGAGGAAAACAAAATTTCCG
Organism: Oscillospiraceae bacterium; assembly: GCA_029218825.1. Lineage (GTDB taxonomy): Bacteria > Bacillota > Clostridia > Oscillospirales > Acutalibacteraceae > Ruminococcoides. The sequence continues at coordinate 33,257 of JAQXSC010000066.1, forward strand.
CAGTATTCCAAAAGGGATACAAAATCGGCGACAAAATTATCCGCCATGCAATGGTTCAGGTTGCAAACTGCGACTGAGAACTTTTAAATAGAAAATAAATAAAAAATAATTTTTTGGAGGAATTCATTATGGCAAAAACAATAGGTATAGATTTAGGCACAACAAACTCTTGTGTTGCAGTTATCGAAGGCGGCGAGCCTGTAGTAATCGCTAACGCAGAAGGCGCAAGAACAACACCGTCAGTAGTTGCTTTCTCAAAAGACGGCGAGCGTATGGTAGGTCAGGTTGCTAAACGTCAGGCTATCACAAACCCTGACAAAACAGTATCCTCAATCAAGAGAGAAATGGGTACTGCTTACAAAGTACAGATTGACAACAAAAGTTACACACCGCAGGAAATTTCCGCTATGATTCTACAGAAGTTAAAGGCTGACGCAGAAGCATACTTAGGCGAAACAGTTACACAGGCTGTTATTACAGTACCTGCTTACTTTACAGACGCACAGCGTCAGGCTACAAAGGACGCAGGCAGAATCGCAGGTCTTGACGTAAAGAGAATTATCAACGAGCCTACAGCAGCCGCACTTTCATACGGTGTAGATAAGGAAAACGACCAGAAGGTTATGGTTTACGACTTAGGCGGCGGTACATTCGACGTATCAATTATCGAAATGGGCGACGGCGTTCAGGAAGTACTTGCAACAGCAGGTAACAACCGTTTAGGCGGCGACGACTTCGACAAGAGAATTATCGACTGGATGGTTGCAGAATTTAAAACAGCAGAGGGTGTTGATTTAAGTTCCGACAAAATGGCTATGCAGAGATTAAAGGACGCAGCAGAAAAGGCTAAAATCGAACTTTCAGGCGTTACAACTACTGCTATCAACCTGCCGTTTATCACAGCAGACGCAACTGGTCCGAAACATATGGACTTAACGCTTACTCGTGCAAAGTTTGACGAGTTAACCGCTGACTTGGTTGAGGCTACAATGGGTCCTGTACGTTCAGCACTTTCAGATTCAGGCCTACAGATTTCAGAAATTGACAAGGTATTAATGGTTGGCGGTTCTTCAAGAATCCCTGCTGTTCAAGAGGCTGTTAAGAAACTAATCGGCAAAGAACCATTCAAGGGCATCAACCCTGACGAGTGCGTAGCAATCGGCGCCGCTATTCAGGCAGGTGTACTTGGCGGCGAAGTTGACGGACTTCTGCTCCTTGACGTTACTCCGCTTTCCCTTGGTGTTGAAACAATGGGCGGTGTTATGACAAAGATTATCGACCGTAACACAACTATCCCAACAAAGAAGAGCCAGATTTTCTCAACTGCCGTTGACAATCAGACACAGGTTGAAATCAACGTTCTACAGGGTGAGCGTGAATTTGCAAGAGATAACAAACAACTTGGCTTGTTCACACTTGCAGGTATCGCTCCTGCTATGCGTGGTGTTCCTCAGATTGAGGTTACATTCGATATTGACGCAAACGGCATTGTAAACGTATCCGCTAAGGATTTAGGCACAGGTAAAGAACAGAAAATCACAATCAGTTCTTCAACAAATATGAGCAAGGAAGATATCGACAAGGCTGTTAAAGAGGCAGAGCAGTTTGCTGCTGAGGATAAAAAGCGCAGAGAAGAAGTTGACGCTAAAAACGAGGCAGAGCAGATGGCGTATCAGGCAGAAAAACTTGTAAACGAGAACGGCGATAAAATTGACCAGGCAGACAAGGACGCATTAACAACAAAGGCTGCCGCTGTTAAGGACGCAATCTCAAAGAACGATATTACTCTGATTAACGGTGCAAAGGAAGATTTACAGAAAACTTTGTACGAGGTATCAGCAAAGATTTATCAACAGGCTAACCCACAGGGTGCTCCTCAGGGACAGCCTACACCTGATATGGGTCAACAGCCACAGAATGACCCTAACGTATATGACGCTGATTTTACAGACGTTGAGGGCAACTAATTATTAATATTATGCTTTAGGTGGTGCAGTGACCCTGCACCACTTTGGGCGTTATTATCAATTATCCATTAACATAAGGGTGATTTTATGGCAGAAAAAAGAGATTACTATGAAGTGTTGGGAGTACAAAAGGGTGCTTCCGAAGATGAAATAAAAAAAGCATACAGAAAAAGAGCGAAGATGTACCACCCTGATTTGCACCCCGGCGACAAGGTTGCGGAGGAAAAATTCAAGGAAGTAAACGAGGCTTACGAGGTACTTTCCGACAGTCAGAAACGTGCTCGTTATGACCAGTTCGGCCATGCCGGAGTTGACCCTAATTACGGTGCCGGTGGCGGAAGTCCTTTCGGACAGGACGTTGACATCGGTGATATTTTCAACAGTTTCTTTGGCGGTTTCGGTGGATTCGGCGGCAGACGTAATAATCCCAATGCTCCCCAACGTGGTAATGACGTTGATACAAAAATCGTAATTACCCTTGACGAAGCCGCAAAAGGTTGTAAAAAGACAATTACTTATCACAATATTCTCACTTGTAACGATTGCCACGGCACAGGTGCGCAGAAAGGCACAAGCCCCAAAACCTGCACAGCCTGCGGAGGTGCCGGCAGAGTTACCGTCAGTCAGCGTTCTCCTTTCGGTGTTGTTCAGACCCAGAGAGCCTGTGACGCCTGTCGAGGAAAGGGCAAAATTGTTGATACTCCTTGTAAAAGTTGCGGCGGCAACGGACGTATTCGCTCAACTAAAAAGATTGACGTTACTATTCCTGCCGGTATTGCCGACGGCCAGATGCTGAATATCGGCGGACGCGGTGACAGCGGTATAAACGGCGGTAAAGCCGGAGATTTGCACGTATATATCAGCGTTAAACCTCACGAGGTTTTTGAAAGACGCGGTGACGACGTATGGTGCGAAATGCCTATTACTTTTGCCCAAGCGGCTTTGGGTGCAAATATCGTTGTGCCGACCCTTTACGGCAAGGTTAGTTACACCGTTCACGAGGGTACACAGCCGGGAGATATTTTCAAACTAAAAGGCAAGGGTATTCCTCACCTAAACGGAAAAGGCAACGGCGACCAGTATGTTAGAATGAATATCGAAGTGCCGAAAACCATGAACGAAAAACAGAAAGCGGCTGTTAAAAATCTTGAAAGTCTGCTTTCAGATAAAAACTATGCAAAGCAAAAAAGTTTCAGAGAAAAACTAAAGAGTATGTTTGGTGATTAATATGACACAGTGGACAGAAATTAAAATCTGCGTTGACGCACAGGATATAGACAAGGCTGCGGATATTGCCAATATGGTAGTGCCTTATGGTATTTACATAGAGGACTACACCGCTTTGGAACAGGAAGTTCAGGAAATCGCCCACATTGATTTGATTGACGAGGACTTGCTCAAAAAGGACAGAAATAAAGCCTACGTGCATATCTACCTTGAGCCTGATGTAAATCCTGCGGAAGCCTTGGCGTTTTTGTCGGAAAGATATACTTCTGAAAACATCAAGCATACAATAGAAACAGATACCACCTTGGAAGAGGATTGGCGAAATAATTGGAAAAAGTACTTTAACCCTATGCCTGTGGGAGAGAAAATTCTTATCCGTCCATCTTGGCGTGATGATTATGATGCTGAGGGCAGAGTTGTGCTGAATATCGACCCGGGCCTTGCTTTCGGTACAGGCAATCACGAAACTACTCGCCTGTGCCTTGAGGCTGTGGAGAGATATTTAAAAGAGGGCGATACTGTTCTTGACGTAGGTTGCGGCAGCGGTATTCTTGCAATCGCCTCATTACTGTTAGGCGCAGGGACTGCTGTTGGTGTTGATATTGACGAAACCGCTGTAAAAACTGCAAAGGAAAACGCAGAAATCAACAACGTAGCCGACAGATTTACCGCCATTACAGGTGATTTAACGGAAAAGGTTACAGGAAAATATAATTTAATAGTTGCAAATATCGTTGCAGATGCTATAATGTTCTTGTCAAAGGGTGTTAAGGAATTTATGACTCCTGACACTGTATATATTATGAGCGGTATTATCGACACAAGAGCCGATGAGGTTATCAGCGCCATAAGTCCTGATTTTGAAATCATTGAAAAATATGAGGACAAAGGCTGGGTTTGTTTGGTTGCAAAGGCAAAATAATCATAAAACTGTCACATTTTGGGTTTATAATCTGCTTGTAAAATTCGGATATTGATTATCCGTAGATTTTGGAGGTTTACTATGAACAAGAAAAACTCATCAAGAGATAACGTGAATTTATTATTCTCTGCATTTTTGATTATCGCTTACATAGTTTGCGGATTTTTCTTCCTGACCTTTATAAACTCTGCCGCTGTTCAGGGTGATATTATTAAAAATGCCCTGACTTCCGTAGTGTTGCTGGTATTCGGTTTGCTGATTTTCTACGCTACAAGAGTTGGCGAGGGAAAGACTGTAAAGAGATTAAGTATTGTAACTTTGGTAGTTTTAGACCTGCCTGCTTTGTATATCGTTCTTGCTTATATTCTCCCCTTTATGCCGTTAAGCGACGTTTTCGCAGGAACTCCCACTATCCCTCTTATGGCTGCGATTGCTTTAGGTTACGGTATTCCTTACGCATTTATCAGCGGTTTTGAAACAGTAGAAATTAAAGAGGAAAAAGAAGAAGTCCTTGAAGGCGGAATCGAGGAGGAACTGTCGGAAGCAGAAGAAATCAAAGAGCCTGAATACTCCGTAAATGACGAGGAAATCCTTGTTGACGAAGGCGAAGTAGTTTTCGATATTAACGATGTTGAAACAGAGGAAGAAACAGAGGAATAACAGAACTTTTCTATAAGTTTTCAGTTTACGGCGACTTGACAAAATCAGGTCGCTGTTCTATTATTTATAGGGTATATGATTTTATTTTATTGTGAAATGAGGGGATAAAAATGTCACAGGAAAATAACTCTCAAGAAACATTTTATACTGAAGATTTAGATAGAGAAGAAGACTTGCAGGAGGATTACGGCGACGGTTTCGGACAGGATAAAGAGCCGGAAATCCAACCCTCTGGAGATAAAAAAGAAAAAAAGAAAAGCGACAAAAAGCAACATAATGATAGAAAGAAGTCTGTTATAATCGCAGTTAGTTCAGGTGCAGTAGTTGTAATTTTGATAGTAGTTACCTTGTTTACTGTGTTGAGTTTTACCAATAAGGATAACACAGAGGAAACTCAGGAAACTACCGTATCGGCTCAAACCGCGGAAACAGAGGAATCAACCAAAAACACTCCTCGGCCTGTAACAACACAGCCTGCCTATCAGCCTGTAGTTACTGAGCCTACAACCGTTCCCACCACCGAGCCTACCACAGAGGAAACTACCGTACCTACCCAGCCGCCTACGGAAACAAAGGCTGTCACAGAGCCTACCGTTACGGAAGCACCCTCACAGGGTGACGAAGTAAATCAAGGCGAGGAAACTCCCACAGAGTGATTTATAAAAAACAAGGAAAACCAAATCAGTAAAAGGTGATTATTATGAAAGAAAAGCGCTCTTGCCCAAATTGCGGTGCATATTTAAGTGAAGAGGATAAGGTTTGTTACGTATGCGGAGAGGTTGTGCCTGTTTTGAAACAACCTGAAAAGGAAGATGTTGCCCCTGTTGAAACAGAGGAAAACTACGTTGATAATGCTCCAACTGTTGACGAACCTATAGACGACAGTTACGATTATTTTGACGAGGATAACTCGGAGGAATATGAGGACTACCAAGAATATGACGAGCCTACAGAAAAACCGAGAAAAAGCACAGCCAAGAAAATCGCAATCATATGCGGAATCTGTGTTGGCGTAGTTGCGATTATCGCTGCGGCTGTGTGCATTTGTGCTATGAACGGAATTTTCACACCCACAGAAACCCAACAGGAAATGACTTTGTATTTCGATAAGCCTAACTCAAATGTTTACCTTATGGAAACCAACGGCACCGCTTATAACTGGGGTGCAGACGTCAGCGTTTATTATTCTTACGATGGAGAAAGTCAGGAAAAACCCTGCAAAATCTCCGACGAATACGAAAACATCTGGGAAGTTACAATTCCTGCACAGGCAGAGGATATTTACTTCTACCAAAGCACAGGCTCAAAAATCAGAACTCAAACTTTAACCGAGCCACAGGATTGCTACATTTACTATGTTGTTGACCCACTTCTTGACGAGAAGTTGCGCCTGAGTGTGGACAGTTGTCCTATTCAGGATTTCGGCAACAATGGTATTAACTATTCTGAGGAAACTCAGGAAACAACTGTAGAAACAGAAGAAACCACCGCCTCCACAGAGGAGGAAAGTTCCTCGGAAACAGAGGCTACCACAGAGGAGATTACAGTACCTCTCAACAGCAAAGCCTATTCCGTATCCGTTCCAAGTCAGTGGAAAGGCAAGGTTACAAAGGTTGAAGCAGGTAACTGCGTAACCTATTACCAGACCTACAGTTTTGAAAACAACGGTGACGGCAACCTTGTTTCAATCTACGTTTTTGACGCAAACGATAATTCCTACACAAATATGAACGTAGTCAGAATTGTTGAATCACCGGACAAGAAAAGAAAAATCGTTGCGGTTACTCCAAGGGATATTCCCTGTGATGACCAAGACGAAAAGTTGATAGAAGAGTATATAAAACTTACAGATAATGTTGACGATTTAGTAAACTCAATTACAGCAAAATAAATTTAAAGGACTGATAAAAAATGGGATGCACACACGATTGTTCAAGTTGTGGTGAAAGTTGCTCAAGCAGAACAGAGCCACAGGATTTACACGAAAAACTACACGATAAAAGTTCCGTAAAAAAGGTTATCGGAGTTATCTCCGGCAAAGGCGGAGTAGGCAAAAGCCTTGTTACTTCTACCCTTGCTGTTATGATGAACAGACGGGGTTACAAAACCGCCGTTTTGGACGCTGATATTACAGGTCCCTCAATTCCAAAGGCTTTTAATATTCACACAAGAGCCATGGGAAATGATGAGGGAATTTACCCTGTTACCACAGAAACAGGCATTGACTTAATGTCAATCAACCTGCTGTTGAATAACGAAACCGACCCTGTTATATGGAGAGGTTCTCTTATTTCCGGTACTGTAAAGCAGTTCTGGACAGACGTAATCTGGGAAAACGAGGACTTTATGTTTGTGGATATGCCGCCGGGAACAGGCGACGTTGCATTAACGGTATTCCAGAGTATTCCTGTTGACGGAATTATTATTGTCACTTCCCCACAGGACCTTGTTTCAATGATAGTTGCCAAGGCTGTTAAAATGGCGCAGATGATGAATATTCCGATTTTAGGTATCGTTGAAAATATGAGTTACTTTATGTGTCCTGAGTGCGGTAAAAAGCACCACATTTACGGTGAAAGCAAAATCGACGAAATCGCAAAACAGTACAACACAAAGGTACTTGCAAAACTGCCTATAAACCCTGACCTTGCGTCACTTATTGACCAAGGCAAGGTGGAAATGTTTGACTGCGACTGTATGGAAAACGCCGCAAATGAGGTTGAAAAGTTGATAAAAGAGTAAAATTTAAGGGACTGCAACGCAGTCCCTTAAATAATGGATAATTGATAATTTTCCATTTTCAATTAATTTAAACGTAGTTTCTTACCAGTGAAATTACCTTGCCAAGCAAAACTACTTCCTCAACGATAATCGGCTCAAAATCATCATTTTCCGGTTGCAGTCTGAAGTGGCCGTTTTCCTTGTAAAAACGTTTTACAGTTGCGCTGTCCTCTACAAGCGCCACAACAATTTCGCCGTTTTTGGCGACAGGAGTACGCTCTACAATGAGGATATCGTCAGGCAAAATTCCAGCGTTTATCATACTTTCACCCTGAACTCTCAAAGCAAAAACTTCCTTACCCCTGCACAAATCCTGAGGAACAGGTACATAACATTCAACGTCCTCAATGGCAACAATAGGATTACCTGCGGCAACTCTGCCCAGCACAGGAACGCTTGATGTGCTTACTTCCCCCACTACCTTGATACAGCGGTTAAGCCCGGGCTCTCTCTGAATATATCCCATTTCTTCCAAGGATTTTAAATGCAGATGAACTGTAGAAGTTGACTTTAACCCTGTAGCGCTGCACACTTCTCTCACGGACGGAACTCTGCCCTCGTGGGAACATTCTACAATGTAATCAAAAACTTTTTGCTGACTTTTTGTTAACGGTTTCATATAAAAACCCCCTATATCCTTTTATATATAAAAATTATATCACAAAGTGTCGAATTTTGTCAAACATTTGTTTGAAAAATTTTGTAAATTTTTTGAAATTTACTGATACAGCGCTCAGCACTTACCTATGTGCTGACACTAAACACATTTTCTGCTCGTCCAAAATTTTCAATTTTCCATTTTCAATTTAAATTTTCATTACACTTTCAACTTGATTTCACACAGTTTTCATAAAGTAATGTTTTAATATAATCGTACTCAGACAAAGGTTGTTGAGTACATTGTTCTACCCTCCTCTGTAAGACGACATAGAGACTTACGAAATTTTTGTACCCCTCATTTTTAAAAGAACAGGAAAACGCCGAGCCTACCGCAAGGGCTTGGCGTTTTCATTGTTTGCTGTTCCCCCACAGTTTCCGAATTTCTATGGAAAATACGGCGAAAAAACAAATATATCCGTATATTTCTAATATTTTTCTTTATAATTCACTTTACATTTTACAAAAAAAGTGATAATATTTAGGGTGATACAGAGGGTATCTCTATAACAACTGTGCAACTTTTATGTTGCTTAATTTTGAAGGAGGATTATTCCAATGGCAAGACAAATGAAAACCATGGATGGTAACACAGCGGTTGCTCACGCTTCTTATGCGTTTACTGACGTTGCTGCTATCTATCCTATCACACCATCTTCCGTTATGGCTGACGTTACAGACAACGATTCTGCAAACGGCAAGAAAAACTTATTCGGCCGCACTGTTCAGGTAACAGAAATGCAGTCTGAGGGCGGTGCCGCAGGTGCAGTTCACGGTTCTTTGGCAGCCGGCGCATTAACAACTACATATACAGCATCACAGGGTCTGCTCCTTATGATTCCTAATATGTATAAGATCGCCGGTGAACTTTTACCGGGCGTTATCCACGTTTCTGCTCGTGCATTAACATCACACGCACTTTCAATTTTCGGTGACCATTCCGATATTTACGCTTGTCGTCAGACAGGTTTCGCAATGCTTTGCTCAAACAACCCACAGGAGTGTATGGACCTTACTGCTGTTGCTCACTTGGCAGCAATCAAGGGCAGAGTTCCTTTTATGCACTTCTTTGACGGCTTCAGAACTTCTCACGAAATTCAGAAGATTGAAGTATGGGATTACGAAGATTTAGACGATATGCTTGACAAGGA
>JAQXSC010000067.1 GCA_029218825.1 Oscillospiraceae bacterium
CAAAGTAAAAGGTAATGCACAGCATAGAATAGTGATTATCAAAAGCACCGAGAATGATTTTTTTACTAAACATTTCATAATTATCACCCTCAACTTTCTTTATATTTCTATTATAAATAGAAATAACAGTAAAATCAACACTTACTTTACTCTTTCAAAAACTGTGGTATAATAGATACAGATAATTTAAGGAATGGGGTTATTATGAAGTATTACAAACGATTACCTCTTGAAAAAATGAGCAACTGCAGGGACTTAGGGGGTTATCCTACAAAGTACGGAAAGACAACAAATTTCGGAGTTTTTTTAAGAAGCGAGGCTCCTGTAAATCTGACATCTGAGGATATTGAAATTATCAAAGATTACAAAGTTACAAAGTCCATTGATTTTCGCGGTGACGAGGATATTAAGAAATTTCCCAGCAGTCTGAATACAGAGGGTATCAGGTACATACATATGCCTATGTTCGGCAGGGCTGACGCTATGGGATTTGAGGACAGCAAGGCTGACCCAAGCGTAGGATTCAGCGGTTGGGGTAAAACCTATGTTCAATGGCTTGAATGTTACAAAGGCTGGATAAGGGACGTTTTCACCGAACTTGCAAACTGCGAAAATGCCTGTCAATACAACTGCAACGCAGGTAAGGACAGAACAGGAATAATAAGTACTTTTGTGTTGGGAATTGCAGGTGTTGAGCCAAGTGATATTGCCTTTGACTACTGCATAAGCCGTACAATGCTGAAACCTCGCTTTAATGAAATTGCTCCTCAATGGGCTGATTATCTCAAAGACGAGAAGGGCAACTTAATCACCAATCACCCGTTTTTATACACTCCAAAGGAAGCCATGGAGCAGATGATAAAGTACGTAAACTCAACCTACAAAAACTTTGAAAACTATCTTTACGGTTGCGGTATAAGTGAAAAACAAATTTATGAAATCCGCCATAAAATGATAGGTTGATTTTTATAAATAAATGTGTTATTATTTTAACAGACACTGACGCTGAAATACTGAATTGAGGCGAAAGGCTCTGCTAAATTGGATATGACGCCACTATAGCCATGCCTTTCGGTATGGCTATTTTTATATTTGATAGGAGTTTATATATGGAAACAAGAGTTGCCGCAATCAGCATTATTTTAGAAAATAATCAATCCGTAAATGAGGTCAACGCAATACTAAATCAATATGGCGAATACATAGTAGGCAGAATGGGAATCCCCTATAAACAGAGAAAACTGTCAATTATAAGCATTGTAATTGACGCTCCCCAAGACGTTATTTCCACTCTGTCGGGAAGATTAGGAAAACTACAGGGAGTAAGCGCAAAGGCCACTTATTCCAAGTTTATTTTTAACGATAATGATTGAACTTGTAAACAAACTTAACAATGAAAAGATACTCACAAAAGCCGAATTTGTAAGGTTAATAGACTGTGATAAAAGCACACAGGAATACCTTATGAAAGTTGCTGAAAAAACACGAATAGAAAACTACGGTAATGATATTTACCTTAGGGGTTTAATTGAATTTACCAACTTCTGCAAACAGGACTGTTACTACTGCGGAATACGAAAAAGCAACACTCAATGCCCCAGATACCGACTGACAAAAGAGGACATTTTGGAATGTTGCAAGGAGGGTTATGAACTTGGATACCGCACCTTTGTTTTGCAAGGCGGTGAGGATCCGTATTTTACCGATGACAGACTTTGCGATATTATTTCCGCCATAAGAGAAAATTATCAAGACTGTGCTATCACCCTTTCAGTTGGTGAAAAAAGCAAAGAAAGTTATCAGCGATATTTTGACTGCGGTGCAAACCGCTATTTGCTCCGTCACGAAACTGCAAATGACGAGCATTTTTCAAAACTGCACCCTGAAAGCCAGACCCTTGAAAACCGTAAAAAATGCCTGTATGACTTAAAGGAAATCGGTTATCAGGTAGGCTGTGGATTTATGGTAGGCTCTCCCTATCAGACTACGGAAAATCTTGCAGAGGATTTGCTGTTCATAAAGGAACTTAACCCTCAAATGGTAGGCATAGGCCCATTTATCCCACACAATCAAACACCTTTTAAGGATTTTAATTCAGGCACACTTGACCTAACATTAAAACTCTTATCAATAATCAGAATTATGTTGCCAAAGGTTTTGTTACCTGCCACAACAGCCCTTGCAACTATTGATTCAAAGGGCAGAGAAAAAGGCATACTTGCCGGTGCAAATGTTGTAATGCCAAACCTTTCTCCCCTGTCTGTGAGGAAAAAGTATCAACTCTACGACAACAAGGTTTGCACAGGTGACGAATCCGCCCATTGTCGCAGATGTATGGAAAATAGAATTAACTCTATCGGTTGCAGAATTGTCACAGCACGTGGTGACAGTAAAAATATATAATAGTCGAGTGTCTCGACACCCATTTCGAGAAGAAAAGTTGATATTTTCAAGTCTTTTTTGCCCGACCGTTTTCGAGCAATTTACTATAAAGTAAAAAACAGTAAAATATTTTAAGAAAGAAGATAAAGAAATGTATAATCCAAAATCACTAAAGGCTGAGGAATTTATCAGCCACGAGGAAATTCTTGACACACTAAAATACGCTGATGAAAACAAGGACAACCTTGAACTTGTTGACAGCCTGCTGGAAAAAGCAAAGGAACTTAAAGGTCTTACTCACAGAGAAGCCTCTGTACTTTTAGCCTGTGAGGATGAGGAAAGAATACAGAAAATGTATGACCTGGCAGAACAGATTAAGAAAGATTTTTACGGCAACAGAATTGTTATGTTTGCCCCTCTGTATCTGTCAAACTACTGTGTAAACGGTTGCGTTTACTGTCCTTATCACTTAAAGAACAAGCACATTTGCCGTAAAAAACTTACCCAGGAGGAAATCAAAAACGAGGTAATCGCCCTACAGGATATGGGGCACAAAAGACTTGCTATTGAGGCAGGTGAAGACCCTGTAAACAACCCTATTGAGTATATTTTAGAGTCAATAAAAACTATCTACAGCGTCAAACACAAAAACGGCGCAATCAGACGTGTCAATGTAAATATTGCGGCTACTACCGTTGAAAATTACCGAAAGTTAAAAGAGGCGGAAATAGGTACATATATTTTATTCCAGGAAACCTACCACAAGGAAAGTTACGAAAAACTCCACCCAACAGGCCCTAAGCACAATTACGCTTACCATACAGAGGCTATGGACAGAGCCATGGAGGGCGGTATTGACGACGTAGGTCTTGGTGTATTGTTCGGACTTGAGTTATACAGGTACGAATTTGCAGGACTATTGATGCATGCAGAACACCTTGAGGCTGTTCACGGAGTAGGTCCTCACACAATCAGCGTTCCTCGTATTAAACGTGCCGACGATATTGACCCTGACGTATTCGACAACGGCATTTCCGACGAAACCTTTGCAAAAATTTGTGCATTAATCAGAATTTGCGTTCCCTACACAGGTATGATTATCTCCACAAGAGAGAGCAAGGAAGTAAGAGAAAAGGTTATCAGACTTGGTGTTTCTCAAATCAGCGGTGCCTCAAGAACTTCTGTAGGCGGTTATGCTGAGGGCGGTGAGGAAGAAAACAGCCAGCAGTTTGACGTATCCGACCAAAGAACACTTGACGAAGTTGTAGGTTGGCTTATGGAAATCGGCTACATTCCTTCATTCTGCACAGCCTGTTACCGAGAGGGACGTACCGGCGACAGATTTATGGCTTTGTGCAAAAACAGACAAATCCAGAACTGCTGTCACCCAAACGCATTAATGACACTAAAGGAATTTCTTATGGACTACGCAAGTGACCATACAAAGGAACTTGGCGAAAAGATGATTGCAGAGGAACTTAACAACATTCCTAACGAAAAAGTCAGACAACTTTGCAAGGAACATTTAATTGACATCAGCAACAACAAACGTGATTTCAGATTTTAGGAGGTTACTATGACTCTTAACGAAACCCCAAGCGCAAACAGACTTCACATAGGATTTTACGGCAAACGTAACGCCGGTAAAAGTTCACTTATAAATGCTTTTACAGGGCAGGAGGTTTCTATTGTATCGGAAGTTGCCGGTACTACCACAGACCCTGTAAACAAGGCTATGGAAATTCACGATATCGGCGCTTGTGTGCTTATTGACACAGCAGGCTTTGACGATATCGGAGAATTAGGGGAAATCCGAGTACAAAAAACAAAGATGACAGCGGATAAAATTGATATTGCTATTATCCTGTTTTCAGGTGACGATATTACCCTTGAGTGCAGATGGTACGAGTTTTTCAAGAAAAAGAATATTCCTGTTCTGCCTGTTGTCAGCAAGGCTGATTTGCTTATAAACGGTTTTGCCTACACTGTTATGGTGGAAAGCAAAATTTCTCAAAAACCTATTCTTGTAAGCGCAGTTGACAAAAGCGGAATTACAGAACTGAAAGAGGCGTTAATCAGACTTATCCCCTCTGAATACAACGCCCCTACAATTACAGGAAATTTATGCTCTGAAGATGATGTTGTGCTGCTTGTTATGCCACAGGATATTCAAGCCCCAAAGGGCAGACTTATTCTGCCACAGGTACAGACAATCAGAGAATTGCTGGACAAAAAATGTTGTGTAATCTGCTGTACTACAGATAAATTTATTTCCACATTATCCAATTTGAAAAACGAGCCGAAACTAATTGTAACGGATTCACAGGTATTTGACTTTGTTTATGACAACAAACCGAAAAGCAGTATGCTCACAAGTTTTTCCGTATTGTTTGCCGCATACAAGGGCGATATAAATTACTATATTGAGGGTGCAAAGGCACTTGACAGCCTAAGTGAAAACAGCAAGGTACTTATTGCGGAGTGTTGTACTCACGCTCCTATGACCGAGGATATCGGCAGGGTGAAAATTCCAAGGCTATTAAGGAAACGAGCAGGAGAAAATATTACCATAGATATTGTTTCCGGCACTGATTTTCCTGATGATTTGAGCGATTACGATTTGGTTATTCAGTGCGGTGGTTGTATGTTCAACCGCAAGTATATTCTCAGCAGAATCGACAAGGCTAAAAATCAAAATGTGCCTATGACGAACTACGGTGTTGCTATCGCCCACATTACAGGAATTTTAGAGCACGTAGTAAATCCGTAATAATAGTGTTTAGGTATTTATAAATTTTAAAGTGTCAGCAATGCCTCCCTTGTGTAAAGGGAGCCTATAATTCAGCCACCCTGACAAATAACTAAAAAAACTGCCCCACACTAACGTGTGGGGCAAAGTTATGTCTTAATTTTTTAGTAATGTAATTAAATTATTCTTCTCTCTTTTTACGAGCGAAAATCATTGTGCCTGCTGCAAGTACCATAACTGCGCCGAGGATGATGAATAATGTATCAGCCTGACCGTCAGAACCTGAGCCTGAACTGTTTGTGCTGCCACTGCCTGAAGGGCCACCGGAGATAGGTGCGCCGGGATTTCTTTGAATTTCGGGTATTCTAGTTTTAGCTCTCTCCGGATCAATTTCCACACCCTTTTCATTAGGATATGCTAACTTGTAAGCATCCTGCAACTGACCTAAAATTTTCTTCTGATCATCAGCTGACGGTGGAGTTTCTTTTGAAAGGATATAAGCATAAATACCCTCGATATCCTTTACATTGAACTTTAATAATGCGTCCTTTAAGCACTTAACAACGTCAATACCATAAGTAATATCGTGGTTGCAGTAGTTAGGCAACCAGTCACCGATAACTTCCTCGCCTCTCTCGTTAGGGCAAAGAACAGAACCGATTAACTTACCTGTTGATGACAAAGCAAGGTGTGGGCCGTATTTAGCGCTGTTTGTTTTCCAAACTGACTCGTAAGCCTCTTTTTCGGAGTCAACAGCATTTTCAATCATTTTGCCTGTAACTCTTGCAGTATCGCCGATACAAGCTGTGCCGAAAGTCTGGTCAAATGTCTGTACGCCTGTATTTGCACTAAAGATAATGCAGTAGTCTTTGCCGGACTGTAGGCCGCCTGAAACTGTTGTTGAAGCGTCAAGCTTTGATAAATCGTAAGCCCATAGATTTGGGTTGCTCTTATCTTTTGTACAGCCTTCTGCTTTTGACTGCCAAGAATAGAAAGCGTCTCCGCCTCTCTCCCAAATGTGGCAGTAAATTAAACTATAGTTGTTCCATTTGCTTGCATCAAAATAAATTAATTTGCCTGCACCTGTGCCTGAATTTGAAGTATCAGCACCTGCAGAATTGCTAACCTCTGCGCCTGCGCTTGCGCTGTCTGTATCAGCAGCAGAAACTGCTACTACAGCCATAGACATAACAAGTACTACAGCGATAGCAACTGCTAAAATTCTTTTTAACATAAAAATCTCCTCCTATTTTTTAAGTTGGTGTATTTACCACCCTTATTCTACTACTTTGGTTACAATTTAGCAATAATTTCCGCAATAAAAACAACCTGTACATTGCACAAAGATTTTGCCTTGTTTTTGTGTAATATTTTTTCTAAAACAATAATTTTTGAGAATTTTTCATTTTTATTTAAAAATGAAATGCCCCACACTCACGTGTGGGGCAAAGTTATGTCTTAATTTTTTGTAATGTAATTATAAATTATTCTTCTCTCTTTTTACGAGCGAAAATCATTGTGCCTGCTGCAAGTACCATAACTGCGCCGAGGATGATGAATAATGTATCAGCCTGACCGTCAGAACCTGAGCCTGAACTGTTTGTGCTGCCTGTAGAAGTTGTTGAACCGCCTGTAACAGCAGTTACAGAACCGCCGCTATTCTTGATAGTGTTAGCGTCTTTTTCTGCTTTTTCGGTATCAATCTTTGCGCCTTCTTTATCCTGAGGATATGCTAACTTATAAGCATCCTGTAACTGACCTAACATTTTCTTCTTGTCAGCAGCAGATGGCTGTGTTTCTTTTGAAAGGATGTAAGCATATACTGCTTCGATATCCTTAACATTGAACTTTAATAAAGCATCCTTTAGGCACTTAACAACGTCAACGCCGTAAGTAAGATCGTGGTTGCAGTAGTTAGGTAGCCAGTCGCCGATTACTTCTTCGCCCTTTTCATTTGGACATAGAACAGAACCGATGATTTTACCTGTTGAAGAAAGAGCAAGGTGTGGACCGTATTTAGCGCTGTTTGTCTTCCAAACTGACTCGTAAGCTTCTTTCTCAGAGTCAACTGCGTTCTCGATCATTTTGCCTGTAACTCTTGCTGTATCGCCGATACAAGCTGTGCCGAAGGTCTGGTCAAATGTCTGTACACCTGTGTTTGCACTAAAGATTACACAGTAGTCTTTGCCGGACTGTAGGCCGCCTGAAACTGTTGTTGAAGCGTCAAGCTTTGATAAATCGTAAGCCCATAGATTTGGGTTGCTCTTATCTTTTGTACAGCCTTCTGCTTTTGACTGCCAAGAATAGAAAGGATCTCCGCCTCTTTCCCAAATGTGGCAATATACTAAATTAACATTGTTCCATTTGCTTGCATCAAAATAAATTAATTTGCCTGCACCTGTGCCTGAATTTGAAGTATCAGCACCTGCAGAATTGCTAACCTCTGCACCTGCGCTTGCGCTGTCTGTGTCAGCAGCAGAAACTGCTACTACAGCCATAGACATAACAAGTACCACAGCGATAGCAACTGCTAAAATTCTTTTTAACATAAAAATCTCCTCCAATAAAATCATAAATTAAGACATTTAATCTTACCATTATTATACTATATTGGTTACAATTTCGCAATAACTTTTCCAATAAAATCGGCTGTCTATTTGCACAATAATTACACCCTCAATTTGAGCATAATACACAAAAAGTCTTGACACCCTCAAGCATCAAGACTTTTATTTCTTTAGTCTGTGAAATCAAACTCGTCAGCGTGATTCTTTTTGAATATAGTGTAAACTTTTTCAACTATATCCTCATCCTCAACGCCAACGTAATTTTCGGTTTCATCATCAATAGATTCAATCTTTAAAATGATTACACCGTCTGCGTCCTCTGAATTTTCAATCAGGACAATGTACTCCTCGCCATCAAGCTGAATTGTATCAAGATATTCAAACTCAGTTGTTACGCCGTCCTCGTCGGTGAGTTCAATGATTATTGCCTCGTTATCGTCAAGTTCATTTACGAAATCTTCGTTATTAAGCATACGACACACTCCTTTTTATACAGTTTATAAAAGTTTACAACATTTATTCAAAAAAATCAATAGTCAGATTTTAACAGTTAGGTAAATTATAGAATTTTAGTAAACGGAAAATTAAGGGAGCCTATAATTTTCCCAACTATTAACAAAAAATGAGCACAGCAAATGCTGTGCTCAAAAAATTGAATAATAATTATTCGTTAATAGCGATAACTGCGCCTGAACCTACTGTACGACCGCCCTCACGAATTGAGAAACGAAGACCAACTTCGATAGCGATTGGTGTGATAAGTTCAACGTCCATTTCAACGTTATCACCAGGCATACACATCTCTGTACCCTCTGGTAGAGAAATTGTACCTGTTACGTCAGTTGTTCTGAAATAGAACTGTGGACGGTAGTTGTTGAAGAATGGAGTATGACGGCCACCCTCGTCCTTTGTCAGAACGTAAACCTGGCCACGGAACTTTGTATGAGGTTTGATTGAACCAGGCTTAGCAAGGATCTGACCTCTTTCGATTTCTGTTCTCTGAACACCACGTAGAAGAGCACCTACGTTGTCACCAGCCTCAGCATAGTCAAGAGTCTTTCTGAACATTTCAAGACCTGTAACAACAACTTTTCTCATCTCTTCTGTTAGACCAACGATTTCAACTTCTTCGTTAGTGTTGATCTTACCTCTTTCAACTCTACCTGTAGCAACAGTACCACGACCTGTGATTGTGAATACGTCCTCAACAGGCATTAGGAAAGGAAGGTCTGACTTTCTCTCAGGAGTAGGAATGTACTCGTCAACAGCAGCCATTAGCTTGTTGATGCACTCATACTCAGGAGCGTTAGGATCTGTAGATGTGCTTGTTAGTGCAAGATAAGCAGAACCAGGGATGATTGGTGTATCGTCGCCTGGGAACTCGTACTCGTTAAGAATGTCACGGATTTCCATCTCAACTAACTCAAGAAGCTCAGGATCGTCAACCTGGTCAGTTTTGTTCATAAATACTACGATGTAAGGTACGCCAACCTGACGAGAAAGCAGGATGTGCTCTCTTGTCTGAGGCATAGGACCGTCAGCAGCAGATACAACAAGGATAGCGCCGTCCATCTGAGCAGCACCGGTGATCATGTTCTTTACATAGTCTGCGTGTCCTGGGCAGTCAACGTGTGCATAGTGACGGTTAGCTGTCTGATACTCAACGTGTGCTGTGTTGATTGTGATACCACGCTCTCTCTCTTCAGGAGCCTTATCGATGTTAGCATAATCAACGAAATCAGCTGAAGAAGAATCAGTAAGGCTTAATACCTTTGTGATAGCAGCTGTCAATGTTGTTTTACCATGGTCAACGTGACCGATAGTACCAATGTTTACGTGTGGTTTACTTCTGTTAAATTTCTCTCTTGCCATTGGAAATATCCTCCTTTTGGATAAAAAATTAATTTACAATTATTTTAACAACTAATCAATAAAAATGCAATAGATTTTTAGAAATAATTAGTTATTCTTGGACTTTGATTCCATAATCTTTTCAGCAATGCTTCTTGGAACCTCTGCATATGTGTCAGGCTCCATTACGTACTGGCCACGTCCCTGTGTAATAGAACGCATATCAGTAGCATAACCGAACATTTCTGAAAGCGGAACCTGAGCAGTAATTCTGTCTGTACCGTTTTCTGACTCAGTACCCTGAACCATACCACGACGGCTGTTAAGGTCACCGATAACACCGCCCATGTATTCGTCAGGTACGATAACTGAAACCTTCATTAAAGGCTCAAGAAGTACAGGATCTGCTTTCTTCATAGCGTCTTTGAATGCCATAGAACCGGCGATCTTAAATGCCATTTCAGATGAGTCAACTTCGTGGTAAGAACCGTCATACAGTTCTACGCGACAGTCAACTACGTTATAACCGGCAACTACACCGCTCTGCATAGCGCCCTGGATACCCTGGTCAACAGCAGGGATGTATTCCTTAGGAATAGCACCGCCCACAACCTTGTTTTCAAATACATAGCCTTTGCCCGGATTTGGATATACATTAATCTTAACGTGGCCGTACTGACCTTTACCACCG
>JAQXSC010000068.1 GCA_029218825.1 Oscillospiraceae bacterium
GTAATTTGAAAAATACATATTATACATACGTAGTAAAGCATGGTAAAAAATCCTATGAAACTGCGGATATTTATGCCAAAGCCTGCGGATTAAACGGTAAGAGAAGTATGGTTGTTGATTTAGACGGCACCGATCCTGACAATTGGGAACAGGACCGACATATTACTGTTGATAACCCCACAGATGCAAAGATATGGGAAATTCAGATTGCCGATTTTTCATCATCGGAAACAAGCGGTGTTTCTAAGGATAACCGAGGCAAGTACCTTGCTTTTACCGAAACAGGCACTACCGTTAACAGCATTTCAGGCTCAAGGTCAACCTGTGTTGACTATTTAAAAGAGCTTGGTGTAAATTATGTTCAAATCAATCCTTTTTATGATTTCGGCTCTGTAAATGAGGCGGATACCTCTGACAATGATAAAAATTATAATTGGGGATATGACCCTGTTAATTATAATTGTCCTGAGGGTTCTTACAGTTCAAACCCCCAAAAAGGCGCAGTAAGAATTAAAGAATGTAAACAAATGATACAAGCCTTGCATAAGGCAGGTATAGGCGTAATTATGGACGTAGTTTACAATCATACCCTAAAGGATAAAACTTCAAGTTTTAATATGACCGTTCCCAATTACTACTACCGAATTAACAGCGACGGCAGTTGGTCAAATGGTTCAGGTTGCGGAAATGATATTGCAACCGAGCGTAAAATGGCAAGTAAGTTTATCGTGGATTCCGTAACCTATTGGGCAGAGGAGTACCACATAGACGGCTTTAGGTTTGACTTAATGGGACTGATTGACGTTGATACTATGAATACCGTAAGAGCCTCCCTTGATAAGTTGCCTGACGGTACAAAACTGCTTATGTATGGTGAACCTTGGGTTATGTCAACAACTACCGACAAGGATGTAGTATTGGCAAACGCAAACAATATGGATAAGTTAAGCGACCGAATCGGCGCTTTTGACGATACCTACAGGGACGCATTAAAGGGCAGTACTTCCGGTACAGATAAAGGCTTTATCCAGTCAGGAAAGAATAAACCTAATTTGAGAACAGGCATAGCAGGACAGTCCGATTCCGTTATCGGTTGGGCAAAATCCCCTAACCAATGCGTAACCTACGGCTCCTGCCACGATAACCTCACAATGTGGGATAAACTTATTAAGTCAGTAAAAGGCGATGATGCCGATTACAACACACGTTACAGGGATTTAGTGGCTATGAATAAACTTGCCGGTGCAATAACTCTCACCTCACAAGGCACAAGTTTTTTACTTGCAGGCGAGGAGTTTTGCAGAACAAAGCAAGGTGACGAAAACAGTTACAAATCAGGCTTTAAGGTAAATCAGATTGATTGGAATTTTGTTGAAACCTATGGTGATGTTTCCGACTATTATAAAGGACTTATTGAAATAAGAAATAACATTTCAGCCTTTAGGGATTCAACTCCTGCTACAGCCAACAGCATTAAGTATCTTGAAGATTGTCCAATGAATGTATTGGCATATGAGATAAGCGATTACAAATTCGGCAGAGTGTTTGTTGCCTTTAACGGCGGAGATAGTGAGGAAACCGTTAATGTTCAAGGCGATTGGGTGCAACTTGCCGATGAAAATACAGCAGGAATGACGAGCCTTGGTAATGTGGGAGGAAAGTTAAAACTTCCGCCACATTCTGCGGCAATTCTTGTTGACAGAGCAAACTACAACAGTCTTAACATTACTTCCGATACAGGAAAGGTTATTGTTAGATATTTCAGCGGTGACGATATTATCAAATCCTATGCAATTAACGGGAAAATAGGGGAAAACTACGAAATTTCCTATTTACCTTCTGTGCTTATGGATTACGATGTTACCAAAACTACCGGTAAAAGCGGAAAGTTTGGCAACACAGTAAAATATTGTGACATCACCTGTAAACCTTTCAGCGGTGACCAATCCAGCGTAACTTTCCAATTCCTTGATGGTGAAAAGGGAACAGCGGTGGCTGATTTTACCGTAATGACAAACCGACAGGGTCAGAAGTATCAAACTATGAATATCCCGTCAGTTGAGGGATATGCTCTCGATATGGAAAGACTTCCCAAAAACGGATGCGGTGAGTTTACCGAAAAGGACAAAAAGGTTAAGTATTACTATAACAAAATCAATCCAAAGGACAAGACCTATAGAGTTAATATTATCTATATGTCAACTACCGGAGAGATAATAGGAACAGACACCTTAAACGGTGAGTTGAACACGGAGTATTCAACAACTCAAATAGAATTTGAAAACTATGAATACCTCTCTGTAACCGACAACTATGACGGTGTATTTGCTCCTACGGAACAGAATGTACTGTATATTTACGAGCCTGTTTCAATTATCCCTAAGATAATCTTAATAGTAAGCATATTTGCATTACTGATAATTGTAATTATTACAATATTAGTTGTGAACAAAAGAAAAAAGGAAAGATTAATTAAAAATCTTGAATTTGTTTAAGGTAATTATTTCCCAAGAAAAGCGTACAGTTTTTTCAGCGGAATTATTATAATGTATATTTTTTAAGGAGGAATATTTTATGACAAAAAAGATTTTGTCAGCATTGTTGTGTGTTCTGCTTGTAGTTTCATCAATAGTAGTTGCAGGCGCAGCTACTACTGACGCATCATCAACATCAGCAGATACACCGTATTCATTTGCTTCACAACAGCTTGATGAAGAATACGGTTATGACGGAAATGACCTTGGTGCTACTTATACACCGGAAGCTACTACCTTTAAGGTATGGGCGCCAACAGCAACATCTGTCACATTAAACCTTTATACAAGAGGTAGTGACAATGAGGAAGGTGCAGACAAGCTCGGCAGCTATGACCTTGAAAAGGTTATGGACGGCGAGAAATTCACAGGCGTTTGGTCAACATTTGTTGAGGGTGACCAGAAGAATGTGTATTACACCTACACAGTTACAGCTGCAAACGTAACAGGTAAAAAGACAACAACAAAGGAAACACAGGACATTTACTCAATCGCAACAGGCGTAAACGGTAAGCGTTCAATGGTTTGTGACCTTGCTGACACTAACCCTGAGGGTTGGGAAAATGACAAGCACGTTGTACTTGACAAGTCAACTGAATCTTCAGTATGGGAAATCCACGTAAAGGACTTTACATATAACGAGAATTCTGGTGTTTCTAAAGCAAATCGCGGTAAGTACTTAGGCTTTACAGAAACAGGTACTACATTAAACGGCAAGGGTGACACAGCTACTTGTATTGATTACCTAAAGGAATTAGGTATCACAACAGTACAGATTAACCCATTCTATGACTTCGGTTCAGTAGATGAAATGGGTGCTGATTCTCAGTTTAACTGGGGTTATGACCCTGTTAACTACAATGTTCCTGAGGGTTCATATTCTTCAAACCCATATGACGGTAACGTAAGAATTAGAGAGTGTAAGGCAATGATTAAGGCATTACACGACGCAGGTATTTCAGTAGTAATGGACGTTGTTTACAACCACACTTTCTCTTATGATTCCTGCTTTGAAGCAGTAGTTCCAAACTACTATTACAGAATGACAGCATCCGGTACATATTCCAACGGTTCAGGTTGCGGTAATGAAACTGCTACAGAACGTAGAATGTATAGAAACTATGTAATTCAGTCTTGTCTGTATTGGATTAACGAATATCACATTGACGGTTTCCGTTTTGACCTTATGGGTATTATGGATTGCGAAACAATGAATCTTCTTCGTGCAGAGATGGACAAAATCGACCCAAGACTAACTATCTGGGGCGAAGGCTGGACAGGCGGCAACTGCACATATCCTACAAAAACTTGGACAGGCGAAACACTTTACGGCGGTGTTCAGGCAAATGCTGCACAGTTAGACGAGAGAGTTGCATTCTTTAACGACGGTATCCGTGACGGTCTAAAGGGTTCTGTATTCCAGGCTGACGGTCAGGGCTGGGTTCAGGGTGCAAAGTCTTCCTACAGCAACCTGCGTCAAGGTATTTTAGCTAATACTCAGGGCGGTAACTGGTCAGCAAAATCTCCACAGCAGTGCGTTACTTATGTATCCTGTCACGATAACGCAACTCTATGGGATAGATTGTGTGCTTCCAACTATATGACACAGTACTACCGTGGCAGAAACGATAAATTAATTGCAGAAAACAAATTAGCCGCAGGTATTTTAACAATGTCACAGGGTATCACATTTATGCTTGCCGGTGAAGAAATGTGCCGCACAAAGGACGGCGACGAAAACAGTTACAAATCTGCTGCAACATTAAATATGATTGACTGGTCATTGGTAGAAACAAATGCAGATATGATTTCCTACTATAAGGGACTGCTTGAAATCCGCAATAACTTTGCTCCTTTGACAGATAACACAAATGACAGCGCTGCTAATTATCTTGTATATTCCGGCAGCACAACTTCTACAACTCTTGCTTATGTAATAAGCAATACAACAGAGGGCCAGTGGAATAAATTAGCAGTTCTTGCTAACAATACAGGCGCTCCTGTAGAGTATAAACTTCCTGATACAAACAAGAATTGGGTAATTATTGCTAATGATGCAGAAGCAGGCGTAACAAATCTTGGCACAGTAACAGACGGTAAATTCACAATTCCTGCTCGCGGTATGATTATCGCTGTTGACAAGGCAAGCTACGAGTCAGTAAAATTACCAAGCAAATTAGGTAAGGTTGTTATTAATTCTATTAACGAAAATACAAAAGAGATAATTGATACTCGTGTTATCAAGGGTACAATCGGTTCTAAATACAAAGCAACTCCTGCAACATCACTGGGTGCTGAGTATGTTCAGACAGATGTTCAGGGTGCAGAAACAGGCGTATTTACAGCTGACGAGAAGACAGTAACATATTCATTCGGTTACTATGTTCCCGAATCTTTGAAGAACGATATCGACGGTAACGGTAAGCTGAATATCAACGATGCTACTCTAATCCAGAGAGCTGCTGTTAATATGGTTGAATTAACCGATGAACAGACTGCTGTTGCTGACGTAAACTATGACGGCAATATTGATATTAACGACGTTACAATGATCCAGAAATATCTCACAGGTATGTCTGTAGGTTTGGGTAACGTAACTGTTAACTTCTACAAAATAGACACAGATGAGAAGATTGCTGAATCTGTTGAGTACACAGGCTTAGTTGGTTCAGAATATACTGCTGCTCCTGTTTCTGCTCTTGGATATGTACTGGACGAAACTTGTCTGCCGGATAATGAAAAAGTAACGGTTGCTTACGGTGTAGATACACAGATTAACTACTACTATCAGTATGTTGGTGCAGAGGTTAAACTCCACGTACAGCACAACGGTGACAAAACTTGGGCTCCTAACGTATGGCTGTGGGGTAGCAAGAACGGTGTTGACAGCGATACAAACTACTGTAAAAACAAGACTTGGCCGGGCGATACTCTTGAACTTGACGAGAATAACTGGTACTCAACATCATTTGAGTGTTCAAGCAACGATAACTCCTACAACGTAATTGTTTCCAACGCAACAGGCGGTTCTGTTTCAGCACAGTCTGCTGACTGCAAGGGCTTTACACAGCTTGAATTATGGGTATTAATTGATGACCATTCTGCTTCAGGTGTATCACTTCTGTTCTATGATGTTGATCCACTTAAAAACGAGTCTGCACAGCCAATTTATCAAGGATAATTACTGATATTTTCCCGCTATGGATTTCCATAGCGGGATATTTTTTGCTTTATATTCCGTTGTCAATTACCAAGTATAACAAAATACATACCAACTGTAACATTTTTAACAATTATTGCTCATAATCTGTTATAATCTACAGGCTGTAGTTTAGGTATTTGTTGATTTATATTTTCAAAAAGGGTATAATTAATGTATCTAAACAGCATAACATAATATACTTAACTTTTGAAAGGGAATATTATTATGAAAATTGCCATAGTAGATGATGATAAAAATTCTATCAGAAATTTAAGTAATGTGCTGATTGATAGTTACGGTGAAATTGTTGAGTCTATTGACGAATTTAACAGTCCCGGACTTTTCTTGAGTTCAGACCTTGCCTTTGACGTACTTTTTCTTGATATTGAAATGCCCCGGATAAGCGGTATTGAACTTTCAAAAAATCATATTCTTGAGGGTGCAAATATAGTGTTTGTCACAAGCAAGGAGTCTTTGGTTTTTGAGGCATATAATACAACAAATGCTCTGGGCTTTATACGAAAGGATAACCTGCAAAAAGATTTGGCGGTTATTATGGATAAGTTAAATGACAGTAGCATGGGCAATAACGTAATGGTAATAAAAAAGGAAAAGAATATTATTAAAATTCCCTACAAAGATATTCTTTTTATAGAAAATCAGTCCAATGATATTATTATACATACCAACCACAATAACTACACAAAAAGATACAAAATTTCAGATGTAGAAAGAGAACTTGCCGACTTTAACTTTATAAGGTGTCATATTGGATTTATTGTAAATCTCAATCACATTGACTATATCGGTGAGAAGGATATTACCTTGAGCAACGGTGAGATGATTCCTCTCAGCCGAAAGAGAATAAAGTTGGTAAAGGAGAAATTTTTAAGACTGAACGGAGCATAATATGGTTGAAATTCCTCTGATAATAGATTACATATTCTATTTATTTATTGCAGTTGCAATTACCTCTTTTACAAGCAGAGTGCTTGACCCTAAATATGATTCAAAAGTCAATCAGGTATCCTATTTCCTGGTTGTATTGTTGCTGTTTACTTCTTTTGCCCTGTTAAATTATTTTGAACACACAATCGGATATATTGAGATAATCAGTTTTCTTGTAATAATGTGGACGTATTCAATATTGTTTTTTGAAAATAACTATTTTCTAAAAATATCCGTACCTGTTTTTGCTTACTCATTATACACAAGCGTATTAGTCCTGTATAAAATGTTCGCAGAATTTGTATTGCATGTTAAGTGGAATTATATGATAAACAATAATTTCCTCTACAGCATTGTTATCAGAGTAATAGTAGGCTTAACCTTTGCTTTTTTCCTTTACGTTGTTTACAAATATTGCAATTACAGAATTAAACTGAATAATATTTTCGACTATATATTCTTTGTGATTTTCCCTGTAATCACAACAGGAACGCTGTTTATTTCATTTATAGTCACTACAGATTTAAAAACCTCTGATTCGGCAATGGTGGCTTTAGGGGCAACTTCTTCTGCTATGGTGTTTGTGTCGGTTCTTGTTATGAGCCTTATGGTAAGGGCGGCACGAAATAATGAGATAGATATGGAAAACCTGATGATGAAAAGGGAGCAGGAACTTTACCGCGAAAAAATCGCAGAGGCGAATAAAAGCATTGAGGAAATCGCCGTAATCCGTCACGATATGAAGAACAAAATCCTTTGTATAGGGGAACTAATCAACAGCAAAAATTATGGGGAAGCGCAGGAAATGTGCAATAGTGTCCAAAGTGAAATTTCCAAGGCTACCGTGCTGTTTCATACCGACAATATTTATCTTAATTCAATATTGAATATATCCTATAAAAAAGCAAAGGAAAATAATATTGATATTAAAATAGTGGCTAACTGTTCTTTTGAGGGTATTGCCTCCTCAGATTTAGTATCGGTTATCGGAAACCTTTGCGACAACGCTGTTGAGTATCTGACATCTATTAACGGTGAACGTACAATTAACGTGAAATTATCACAAAAAGGCAGATATTATTTTATATCCGTAAAGAATAATTTAGACAGTTCTGTACTGTCGGAAAATCCTGCACTAAAGACCCACAAGAAAGAAAAAGTGCTTCACGGACACGGAATAAAAATAGTAAAAAGTATCGCACGAAAGTACAAAGGCAGTGTGGATATTTGCGAAGAAAATAACTTTTTTGTGGCAAATGTGATGTTTGAACAACCATCTGTAACAAAATAACTACCATCTGTAACATTTTTACCTTTTTTTCAGTAGATTATGCTATTATATAGACAGATACAAAAGTATCTGTCTATTAATTTTTTAGGAGGTTTGAATTATGAAAAAACTATTATCAGTTATTATGGCGCTGATAATAACGCTGTCGGCAGTTTCACTTGTTTCCGTTTCAGCCACAGAGGACATACCGGTTACAAAAATTACCCTTGACAAAATGAGAATTATTGAAGACAAGGGAACACCTATGAGTTTGCGTGTTTTTACGTTCCCTGAAAATGCAACGGACAATGATTTGGTATGGACCTCAAGTAATAAAAAAGTTGCAAAGGTTGTAGGTGGGAATATCAGCGCCAAGTTACTTATAAAGGATTACGGAAAAGCAAAGATTACAGTTTCTTTAAAATCAAATCCGGATGTAAAAGCCGTTTGCAACATTGAATGTAAAAAAATGACCGGCAGGTTTGACTATAAAGAATTAAAGAACGGCACAATCAAAATTCTGGAGTATGAAGGCTCCGAAAAGGTCATTAATGTTCCGGAAAAAATCAACGGCAAGGACGTCACAGTAATTGAAAGCTTTGACGATTTTTACGATAAATTTGCCAAAAAAATTACTATTCCAAAGACAGTTAAAAAAATCAACAATGTTCATACTTATTTTTTAGGACGTGTAAAAAACATAAAAGTCCATAAGGATAATAAATACTTTTCCTCGGTTGACGGCGTTTTATACGACAAGAACGTAACAAAGCTGCTGTTATATCCGGAATATAAAGCGGGAACATTAATTGTACCTAAAACAGTAAAAACAATCGAAAAGAACGCATTTTCCGGTTATTCTTTTGTAACATCTGTGCAGTTGCCTGTTGGATTGGAAACAATCAAAGAGGGTGCATTTTGCGGGTGCGATAAACTTAAAGAAATTAATATCCCGAGTACGGTTAAAACAATAGAGCCCTATGCATTTTGTGATACCTATTTGATGAATTCCGTTACAATTCCCGCAAGTGTAAAAACTATTGGCAAAGCCTCTTTCGGTTGTTATACCGATGAAACGGCAAGAGTCCATTATAAAAGATTTTTTACAATTTATTCAACTAAAGGCTCAGCTGCATACAAATACGCAAAAAAGCACAATCTCAAATTTAAAGTAATCGGATAAACTACAGCATAACAAAGGGGCGGACAATTTGTCCGCCCCATAAATTTTATGTATGTAAAATGATTTTAAATAATTCCTGCAAAAATCAACAGTACCAAGATTAGTGTAGCAACAATAAGCGCAGATACAGATATAAGAATAATTGTATTCATCTTAAAGTTGTGATTGTCTGCACTTTCCCTTGTGGGAATTAATCGTGATTTTCTCAAGGCTGTTACAATACCTTTGTAGAGCATAAGCACAAGGGCAGAGTTTAATGCAACCTTTAAGAAGTTAAAGGGAATCAACAGCGGAATAAACAACTCCAACACAGCCTCTCTGGGCATACCTGTGTAAATTGGAGTTAGAATATAATTCCATAAAAGCATTATAATAACCATCGAAAGTGAGCCTGCAACAAGTCCGATAATCGCTCTTGAAAGATTTTTCTTTTTAAAGTAGAACAGTGAGGATACCCCTACAAATACTCCTGAAGCCAAAAAGTTCATCAGAAATCCGATAATACCTGTGTCGCTGATTGTCAACAATTCAACAAGGCATACTACAAGCGCCATTATTATTCCTGCAACAGGGCCAAAGATAAATGCGCCGATTGTAACAACTACGTCGCTTGGCTCGTAGGTCAGGAACTGTACAGGCACTCTGATAAAAAAATCGGCAACTATTGCGATTGCAACCAGCATAGCCATACAGCAAAGTTTTTTAATGTTTTCTGTTCTTTTCTGTGATTTCGTCATAAAATGACCTCCCTAAAATTTTTAGTTGTCCCCAAAAAGCAACAAAAACCCCCACAGTTACCTGTGGGGGTTGTTAAAACATTACACAATGTATATGTTAATCCTCTTTCATCCGGACTATACCGTCGGCACCTGAATTTCACAGGTTCAGCGAGATTACTCTCGGTCGTGGGCTTTACCACCGGTGGGGAATTTCACCCCGCCCCGAAGACAACTTCATATATATTATATTCCACTATTTTCATTTGTCAATAGTTCGTTTCATATTTTTCAGAGTTTCTTTAGTTTCTTTGCTTACCCTGAAACTATCCCTTGCCTTTTGAATAGTGCGGTTTACAGTAATATCATCTAAATTACAGTTTTTGAAGTATTCCATAGCAACTACCTCATTTTTAGCAAAAGCAGTAGCCACCAGCCACGCTTGTGCCATACTCACATAATAATGCTTGTTTGTAATACTGTCGCAGAGTTTCAAAGACTTTTCAAGGTATTTTTCATCAAGGAAATAGTCCAGCAACAGCACCAAACCTACCCTGATTTTCCAAGGATTTGTATCCTGTAGATACTTTTCTATATCCTTTAAAAATACATCTCTGTATTTTAAAGTTTTCTTTAAGCCACTGCAAAAACTGTCGCACAAAGCCCAGTTGTTTATGTATTTAATCTGACTTTCAATTAAAGATAAAAACTCCTGATAGTCCTTAACCTTTACAAGTCCGATTAAAATACCTCGCATCGTCACTTCCTCATAATAGTAGGTATCGCAACAGTTAAGGTATCCGTAAATATCCCCTTTGGAAATTTCCTTGCAAATCTTTCTCATAACAGGAAGTCGTATGCCGATTATTCTTTCGCTGTCATAATCAGGCACAAGCCTTGAATGAAAATTTTTGTATTCTAAATCAGCCTCTGCTTTCAGGTTGTCAATAAAGGAAATATAATTCTCTTTATTCCAAACAATGTTTTTGTAGTCCATTATTCAACACCTTTGGTAGGGCAGGGTTTGTTTAAGTCGATATAGTATAAATCGTGGGAAACAACCTGCTCCTCCTTTGGAGGCGGTGTCATATAGTCACCCTTAAAGGCAAGTCTTAAATATTTGTCATATCCATTCATAGCCAAAAACTTATGTCCCTCAAATTCAACCTCTACAGTACTTTCAAAAAGTTCCTTTGGATAGGCGTTTTTCATAATACGAGGACCTGCGCAAAGTTCTCCGATACAACTGCAATTTTCAATAGGGTAGGAGGTCATACGTTTTTCGGCATATTTCCATATTTTCTTTCGTGTTTTGTACTTTCTGAAAATGCCTAACAGCATTTTACTTCCCAATGCCAACACTCCGCCGTGATTTTCAGGCACAGTCTGGGCTCTGAACAAAGAATAGATAATACACCAAAAATATTGAAAATACCTTTGAATAGTCTTGTCAGGCTTTGGGTCAATAGGGAAAATATCAAAGGCAACTCCGTGGGGAATGTTTAAATCCTTTTGATATGTTTTAACAAGTGTTGCGCTTGTATCTACAAGTGTGGCAAAACAGT
Organism: Oscillospiraceae bacterium; assembly: GCA_029218825.1. Taxonomy (GTDB): domain Bacteria; phylum Bacillota; class Clostridia; order Oscillospirales; family Acutalibacteraceae; genus Ruminococcoides. Next base: position 11,419 of record JAQXSC010000068.1, read on the forward strand.
TTCTTGTAAATGTTTCGTCGCTTTCGTTTAACAGTACAAAACGCTCACTTGGCTTTTTATCAATGTATTTCTTTATGAAAACCTCATAATCAGCCCTTGGCATAAATACGTCTGCGTCATCGTCCCAGGGAATAAATTTCTTATCCCTTAAAGCGCCGATTAAACAACCGCCGCAGAGATAATATGTAATACCGTTATCTCTGCAAAATTTATCAAAATGTATTAAAATATCAAGTTCTTTTAATTGTAATCCCCTTAATTGTTCAGGGGTAAGTTCTAAATTACTCGGCATAAATTACCCCTTGTTTTTGATGCTCTTTTTCCAAAATGGAATTTGCAAAAGTCCCACAAGAGTTCCAAAGCCGTACGCAATATGAATAAGTGGGAATAATAACGGTAACAAAAAGAAATGTGGGTGAATATCTCTCATTGTAAAGCAACTGACAGTATTTACAAAGTCAAACATAGAATACAGCAAGAACAGTATTTCAAGCAAAAGGGGATAGCCTAATATTGCGAAAACAGAGCAGAAAATTATCCCCATAACAAATACGAAAGGTACAAAATGATAGTAGGAAAAACATCTCGGCTCAACAGACAAAGTAAGACCTATCCATTTACCGTTGCCGTATTTTTGTTTTATCATACTTTTCAGGCTGTTTCTTGTGTGCTGATATGATACAATTTCAGGGTTAAAGCACAGTTTAAAACCTGCCTTTTGCATTCTGTAGTGAATTTCGTTGTCCTCGGTTCTTGTTAAGTTTTCGTTAAAAAATCCAATCTTGTCAAAAACCTCACGTCTGTATGCGCCGTGGAACAGGGAGTTTACATAACTTTTGCCCTGTTGACGTCTGTAAGGGGCAATAGAACTGCCGAATAATGAAGTTTCAAGCAACAGCAGAGTTTCTTTCCAAGGGGTTGTTTGGTCGATAATATTCGGTCGCACACCACCGCAGATATATTCTCCGCTTTCCAAAGTTTCAACATTCTTTGCAATAAAGTTTGAGGGAATAGATGCGTGAGCGTCAATTCTCACAACAGCGTCACCGCTGTAATTATTTAAAACAACATTCCAACCGCAGGGCTGAGTTTTCTTTGGATTGGACAGCACCTTTACATCATAGAAATCCTCCTTGTTGTTTTTCATAAAGGTTTCCATAATTTTTTTAGTGTTATCTGTTGAGTTACTGTCAACCAAAAGAATTTCAATTTTTTTGTGGTCATAGGTTTGAGCGCAAATATCTTTTAACAGCAAACCTAATTTTGCTTTCTCATTGTAAGCAATAATTCCTACAGTAATTATCATAATTCCTGTCCGTCCTTGTGTAATTTAATCAGCCACATAGCAGAAGTAGCAATAGATTCCGTAAAATAAGGAATAACATAAATTCCCGGTAATACAAAGAAACATAGTGCAAACCAGGGAATAAATGTAAAAATCAGCAACACTAAATCTCTGAAATGCTTTCGTCCGATTTTACTTCCGAATTTAAAGAAAAAGTGAGAAAAACTTTTTGTTTCATCATCAACAAAAGTAAATTCACTTATGATGTATTTTACCGATGTAAGTACAGCACCAACCACACCTGCGGAATATAAAACTACGGAAATAATCGAGATGAAATTTCCCTGTATTATTTCAAGGTTAATTATCGTGTCCACAGCAAAGTAGGGGATAAGCCATATTGTAAAGTTTACAATCAAGAGAAGTGCGGTAAATATGTTGAAAACAACAGCCTTGAAATATCTTTTAGTTCCCAAAAAGAAATATAATAGGTATCTCAATTCAGTATTATTGTTTTTTGCCAACTCATAGTACAACTTATAAAATCCGTTAATCACAGGTGAAAGAAATACCGCCAATAAAATTACAACGGATACATCTGCATAATAAATAAGGTTTACATAAAGTAAATCGGAGTTTAGTTCCAAATTTTCGTCATAAACATTAAACGCAAGTAAGGTTAATTGGAACAGCAGATATAGGACAAGTATTATTCCACCTAAAACAAATACGGAAGTTACAGCCGATACAAAGTTGTTTTTCAGAGATTCTCTTGCCTGTTTTTTGATTTGTCTTTCAATTCCCATATTTATAGTTTTTCTGTGTAAAGTTTGTAAAATGCCTGTAGGCAGATTTCTGCGTGTTTAAAGAATTTCTCCTTGTCAACGCTTTCATCTGCGTTGTGCATATTTACATTATCGTCAATAAATGCAGGGCCAAAGGCTACGCCCTTGCCACCTAACATACGTGCATATGTGCCGCCGCCTGTAACGTAAAGTTCAGGATTTTCTCCCATAACTTCACTGTAAGCCTCTGAAAGCACCTTGATAGTTTTGCTGTCTTTTGGCAAGTATAGTGGCAGAGAGTGGTGAATAGTCTTTGCGTTAAGTCCTTTTCGTTTTACACATCTCTTAATGTGCTTAACAATATCTTTTCCGTTTACGGAAACAGGGTATCGTATATCTAAAGTACAGTAAGCCTGTTCATCGTCAATTCTCACCGTACCTAAATTACAGGTTAAATCCCCTGAAGCGGCGTCACGCACCTTTAATCCAAGGGAAGTGCCGTCAGTTTGATTGTTTATAGAGTTTTTAATAAAGGTACAAATACTGCCGAGTTCTTCTTCGTTATAAAAACTGCTTAAAAGTTCAACAAGGTCAGATGCAGCATTACGACCCTTGTAAGGCTCACAGGCGTGAGCCGCCTTGCCCTGACACTTAATTACAAGACCATCAATAGTTTGTGAAAAATCAAATTGCCCATCAATGTTCTTGCGATTATTAAGCATTTGATTTTCCTCGGAATCGGAACTGTATAACAGCACTTCGGCAGTATCAGGCACAGCATTTAATGCGTCTCCTGCCTCAAATCCATTTAATATCTTTCCGTCATTTCTGTCGGCATAAACTTTAATCTGCAGAATTCCCTTTTCTGCATAGCATATTCCGTAGTTGCTGTCAGGGGTAAAGGAAATTTCCGGTAACTGTTCATTTTGGAAGTAGGTTTCCATATCGGTCATACCCACTTCCTCGTCAGTACCGTAAATACAGCGAAGTGTATTCACGCCCTCAACACCGCTGTCCTTTAATGCTTTTAAACAGTAAAGGTTGATAATTGATGCGCCTTTGTCGTCAATAATTCCTCTGCCGAATAACCTGCCGTCCTTTTCTGTCAGGGAAAATGCAGGAACG
>JAQXSC010000069.1 GCA_029218825.1 Oscillospiraceae bacterium
GGCAGAGTTCCTTTTATGCACTTCTTTGACGGCTTCAGAACTTCTCACGAAATTCAGAAGATTGAAGTATGGGATTACGAAGATTTAGACGATATGCTTGACAAGGACGCTGTTGAGGCTTATCGCAGAAGAAGTCTTAACCCTGAGCATCCTGTTACTCGCGGTACAGCACAGAACGACGATATTTTCTTCCAGGCAAGAGAGGCTTGTAACAAATATTACGACGCAGTTCCTGAGGTTGTTACAGAGTATATGAACAAAGTTAATGCTAAAATCGGCACTAACTACAAGCCATTTAACTACTACGGCGCAGAGGACGCAGAGCACGTTATCGTAGCTATGGGTTCTGCTTGTGACTGTATCGAGGAAGTTGTTGACTATCTAAACGCAGGCGGCGAAAAGGTAGGTCTTTTAAAGGTTAGACTTTACAGACCTTTCGTTGCTGACTATATGCTTTCAGAACTTCCAAAGACTGTTAAGACTATCTCTGTTCTTGACAGAACTAAAGAGCCCGGTTCAATCGGTGAGCCTCTGTACCTTGACGTACTTGCAGCAATTAACGGCTCTGACTTTGCTGACGTTAAAGTATTCACAGGCCGTTACGGTTTAGGTTCAAAGGATACAACTCCTGCTGATATCGTTGCTGTATATCGCAACGCTGAGTCTGCAACTCCAAAGAAGAGATTTACAATCGGTATCGTTGATGACGTTACTAACCTGTCACTTCCGAGAGTTGAAAATCCTGATACAACTCCTGCAGGTACAACTTCCTGTAAATTCTGGGGTCTTGGTGCTGACGGTACTGTTGGTGCTAACAAGAACTCTATCAAAATTATCGGCGATAACACTGATATGTATGCACAGGGTTACTTTGCTTATGACTCAAAGAAATCAGGCGGTTTGACAGTTTCTCACCTACGTTTCGGTGATACACCTATCAAGTCAACATATTACATCAGCAAGGCTGACTTCGTTGCTTGTCACAACCCATCATATGTTGACAAGTACGAAATCGTTGAGGACTTAAAAGAGGGCGGTTCATTCCTACTCAACTGCCCTTGGGACGTCGATGAACTCACAAAGCGTCTGCCGGGTAAGATGAGAAAGATTCTTGCTGACAGAAAGATTAACTTCTACACAATCGACGCTATTGCAATCGGTAAGGAAATCGGTCTCGGCACAAGAGTTAATACAATATTACAGTCTGCATTCTTTAAGATTGCCGACATTATCCCTGCTGAAAAGGCTAAAGAACTTATGAAAGCAGCGGCTAAAAAGTCTTACCTAAAGAAAGGTCAGGCTATTGTTGATATGAACTATGCGGCTATTGACGCAGGTATGGAGAACTTAAAGAAAGTTGAAATTCCTGCTGAGTGGTCAAATGCTGTTGAAGATGCTGCAGTTGATAAGGCTGATGGCGACGGCGTATTAGTTGAGTACGTAAACAAGGTATTAAAGCCTGTAAACGCATACAAGGGTAATCAGCTGCCTGTTTCAACATTTATGGATTATGTTGACGGTACTTGCCCACAGGGTTCTGCTGCATTTGAGAAGCGCGGTATTGCTGTTGACGTTCCTGAGTGGCAGCCTGACAACTGTATCCAGTGCGGTAAGTGTTCAATGGTATGTCCACACGCTGTAATCCGTCCTGTTCCAATGACAGATACAGAGGTTGACGCTGCTCCTGTTGATACAAAGGCTATCCCAATGATTGGTCTGAAAGAATTAAAATTCGTTATGACTGTTTCAACTCTTGACTGTACAGGTTGCGGTGCTTGTGCACAGGTATGTCCCGGCAAGAAGGGCGAAAAGGCTCTTGTTATGAAGCCAATCGACAGCCAGAGAAAGTTCCAGGCTGTATTTGATTACGGTAGAACTATCGATCCAAAGCCTGAGGTTGAGGAGAAATTCAAGGCTTCAACAGTTAAGGGCAGCCAGTTCAAACAGCCGTTACTTGAGTTCTCCGGCGCTTGTGCAGGTTGTGGTGAAACACCATACGCAAAACTTGTTACACAGTTGTTCGGTGACAGAATGTTCATCGCTAACGCAACAGGTTGTTCTTCAATCTGGGGTGGTTCTGCTCCTGCTACACCTTATACAGTTAATAAGGAAGGCAGAGGTCCTGCTTGGCAGAACTCTCTGTTCGAGGACAACGCAGAGTTCGGTTTAGGTATGGCTCTCGGTCAGAACGCTATTCGCGGAAGACTTGCAGAGTACGTAACAGAAATCGCTGAAAAGACAACAAAGGATTCTCTAAAAACTGCTTGTCAGAATTATTTAGATACATTAACAGATTCTGCCGCTTCAAGAAAGGCTACAGACGCACTTATTCCTGAATTAGAGGCTGCTGACGAGGCTGTTGCAGAACTTGCTAAAAAGACACTTATCGACAAAGACGAACTTGCTAAAAAGTCAATGTGGATCTTCGGTGGTGACGGTTGGGCTTACGATATCGGTTTCGGCGGTCTTGACCACGTTATCGCTTCCGGTGAGAACGTAAACATCCTTGTATTCGATACAGAGGTTTACTCCAACACAGGCGGACAGGCTTCAAAGGCTACACCTGTTGGCTCTATCGCACAGTTTGCTGCTGCCGGTAAGTCAGTTAAGAAGAAAGACCTTGCTGCTATCGCTATGAGTTACGGCTATGTATATGTTGCACAGTGCGCTATGGGTGCTGACAACAATCAGGTGCTTAAGGCTATGATAGAGGCTGAAAGTTACAACGGCCCATCTCTAATCATCTGCTACGCTCCATGTATCAACCACGGTATTAAGGGCGGTATGGGTATTGCTCAGTTAGAAGAGAAGAAGGCTGTTGACGCAGGTTACTGGAATATCTTCCGTTATGACCCACGTCTTGCTGACGAAGGCAAAAATCCATTTATGCTTGATTGCAAGGCTCCTACAGCATCTTATCGTGACTTCATTATGGGCGAAGTTCGTTACAACGCTCTGTCACGTAAGTTCCCTGAAAGAGCAGAAGAACTGTTCAATAAGGCTGAGGACGTTGCTGAGAAGAAGTACGCTCACTTGGAGAAGTTAGCAAGTTTCGACGATGCAACTTGATTTTCAGAACAAACTGAATAAATAAAAAAATCGGCTGTCGCATCATATTGATGTGACAGCCGTTTTGTGTTAAAAAAATATTATAAGTTGAGCAATAAAAAAAGGATACCTGTTTAGGTATCCTTGGTGCTGGTGACCTACCTGTATCTGTGAGAAATGCCCTGCCTCGTCGCCTGTGTTCACGTAAAGGAGATAGGTTTCATCAACGCACCTCGGTAAAAACAGTCCACCGGAGCATTTTCTTAACCCACCGATTGCAACATAGTCGTTTAGCGTCGTGCATAAATGCACTTCCTCAAACTCCTTGTTGCGGCTCTTCCTCGAACTCCCTGTTTCCGCCACCGGCGGCGGTCGTTCTCGTCACCTCAAGTCCTATGTCTATACAAAATAGTGAAGTAGCATAATAAAAAAAGGATACCTGTTTAGGTATCCTTGGTGCTGGTGACCTACCTGTATCTGTGAGAAATGCCCTACCTCGTCGCCTGTGTTCACGTAAAGGAGATAGGTTTCATCAACGCACCTCGGTAAAAACAGTCCACCGGACTGTTTTCTTAACCCTCGGCTTCAAGTCCTATGTATGTAGTATTCTGTAAAATTTCACAATAAAAAAAGGATACCTGTTTAGGTATCCTTGGTGCTGGTGACCGGACTTGAACCGGTACGGAGTATTAGTCCGAGGGATTTTAAGTCCCTTGTGTCTGCCTATTCCACCACACCAGCAAAGTTGGTGACCCGGACGGGAATCGAACCCGTGTTACCGCCGTGAAAGGGCGGTGTCTTAACCGCTTGACCACCGGGCCATATTGGTAGCGGAAATAGGACTTGAACCTACGACACTTCGGGTATGAACCGAATGCTCTAGCCAGCTGAGCTATTCCGCCATATTGCGACGACTACTTAAAGTCAGCAAAAACAATTATATTACATTAATCCTATTTTGTCAATAGAAAACGCAAAAAAATTTCTAAAGGGGCAAAATTTTTACCTTTTGCCCCTAATCTTAAAATGTTACAGACAAGCCGCGCCGATAATACCTGCGTCATTACCTAAAGTTGCGGCGCAGATAACTGTCTGCTTATCGTTGTGCTTTGTGATTCTTTCCTGCTCAACAATGGCTCTTACAGGACCAAGTAAAGTTTCACCCTGTTTGCTGACGCCGCCGCCGATACAAAGTACGTCAGGCTGGAAAATGTTGATAACATTAACGATACCGCAAGCAAGGTAACTTACATAATCGTCAATAACTGCCTTACCTGTAAAGTCACCGGCAAGCATTGCGTCAAAAGGTGTTTTTCCGTTTACCTGATTAATGTCGCCCTCAACGGAGTTAAGCATATATGAAAACTCCGCTTTTTCGTTTCTGATAGCGTCCTTTGTCATATTGATAAGCGCAGTTGCAGAAGCGTATGCCTCCCAACAGCCTTTACGTCCGCATCCACATTCCTTGCCGTCCTTAACAATAACCATATGGCCAAGTTCCGCACCGGCAAAGTTTGAACCGCTGTAGATTTTTCCGTCAATGATAATTCCGCCGCCTACGCCTGTGCCAAGCGTAACGCAAACTGCGTTTGTGCAGCCCTTTGCAGAACCTGCTAAAAATTCCCCTAATGCAGCGGCATTTGCGTCATTTTCAATCTTAACAAACTTGTTGTTAAGACGCTCCATCATCATTGTGCGAACGTCCCAATTTTTAAACAACAGGTTTGGAGAAGTTTCAATAATGCCTGTTGTTGGATTTACCGCACCGGGAACGCCGATACCAATGGATGAAATATCGTCCATAGTTAACTTTGCTTTTTTAACAGCCTTTTTAACTACGTCAGCCATACTGTCGCAAACGTCAGCCTCAGGACGTGGAATTGCTGTTTTACATTCTGCTTTGGCGATAATCTCATAGTCGCTGTTTACAACACCGGCTACAATATTAGTACCGCCTAAATCTATACCTACTCTGTATTCGTTGTTTTTTGCCATAACAAAACCTCCTAATATAAGTTAATTATAACTACTTTGTGTAGAAAAGTCTATATATAAACGTAACATTTCTGTAAAAATTTTTTAAATTTGTTTAAGAGTAAAATATAGTAAAAAAGAGCAAAAAAGAGAATTTAAGAGTACCTACGTTAGTAAATTAAAATTTTTGCAAAAAAGTGTTGACAGACGTGCCTAAACGTACTATAATAATCAGGCATTAAGAAAAAACAAGGAGGATTTAGCTATGTCAACATTTATGGCAAAGAAAAGCGAAATCGACCGCAAGTGGTATGTAATCGACGCTGCCGGCAAACCTTTAGGCAGAGTTGCTGCTCAGGCTGCTACTCTTTTAAGAGGTAAGCACAAGGCTATCTTTACACCACACGTAGATTGCGGTGACCACGTAATTATCATCAACTGTAAGGATGCTGTTTTAACAGGTAACAAGTTAACCCAGAAAAAGTGGCAGCGCCACACAGGCTATATCGGCCACTTAAAGGAAACTCGTTACGATACTCTTATGGCTACTCGCCCAACAAAGGCTATGGAACTTGCTGTTAAGGGTATGCTTCCATCAAATACTATCGGCAGAAGCGCTCTGTTAAGACTACGTCTGTTTGAGGGTGCAGAACACAACCACCAGGCTCAAAAGCCTGAGGCTGTAGAAGCATAAGAAGGAGGCAATTAATTATGTACGATAAGACACCTTATTTTTACGGAACAGGCAGAAGAAAATCTTCTGTTGCTCGTGTAAGACTATATCAGGGAACCGGTAAGGTTACAATCAACGACAGAGATATCGACGATTATTTTGGTCTTGAAACTCTGAAATTAATCGTTCGTCAGCCTCTTGCTTTGACAGATACACAGGATAAGTTCGACATTGTTTGCCGTGTAAACGGCGGCGGCGTTACAGGTCAGGCCGGTGCTATCCGTCACGGTGTTTCAAGAGCGCTTTTACAGTATGACAGCGAGGCTCTTCGTCCTGTACTTAAGAAAGCAGGCTTCCTAACTCGTGACCCACGTATGAAGGAAAGAAAGAAATACGGTCTCAAGGCTGCTCGTCGCGCACCACAGTTCTCAAAGAGATAATCACACAAACGTATATTATTTCTACAAAAATTATCCCACAAGGCTTTTGCCCTGTGGGATTTTTGTTTGTTGTGTTTTTAGCAAAAGTTGGGTTTTATTATAGGCTCCCTTGTGTAAAGGGAGGCAAATTTATCCTCTTAAAAGGCTAAATCTAAACATTCTCCGCCGTAGGCGGACTATTAATTCGGTCGGGAATAGGAGTTTATTTATATATGAATTTTTCTGCACGTCATTCATTATCCATTATCCATTAATCAAGGGAATCTTGATTAACCGTAAACCTTAACTGAAATTGTGCAGTCGCTTTCTTTTACGGGAGTATCTTTCATATCTGTCATTATTTGCATAATATTCTTAACTGTTGTACTGCCTGACTTTTGCACCTTAAATGTTGCGGTGTAGAGTGTGCCTGTATTTGTAAAGTCAAAGCCCCTTGAAATATCCGAGCCGTTGTAGTAAATTGCACTTTCGTGATTATTCACAAGTCCGTTTACGTTAGCCTTTGCACTGACAAATTTCAGGTAAGAGGAATCGTACTCTGTGTAGCCTTGGAAGTTTATAAGAACTTTTGGAGTTTTCACGTTTAACGCAACTGTGATTGTATCCCCTACGTAACATTTTGTGCCGTTGATTTTGCAGACCTCTGTGCTGTTGTGATTGGAATTTGTAGTCGGCTCAACTACAGGAATAGCCTCTGAAGTTGTAGCGGTTGGATTGTTTGGCTTATTATTCGGCTTTGTAGGTTTCTGTGTTGCCTTTGGCTCGGTGGCGGTAGTGTTCTTATGTGTTTTTGTATCGCTTTTAACGGTAACATCTGTAGCCGTTTCCTCAGGCTCTTGCTTTTTTGTAGCCTTTGTATTTTCCGGTTTATCCTGAGATTTTGTGCTTTCAGAGGTGTCAAAGGAAAAATCCTCGTCTGTAGTAACAGTAGCAATAGTGGGATTTTCAGCCTCATAATTTGCCCTGTTTACATTTCCTACAATTATAAAAGCACCTACAGCCAAAACTGCTGCCATTAACACAATAAGTACAGAGAGCAATACCTTTTCTGTAGTGCTGAATCGTATTTTTTTCAAAATAATTCCCCATTTCATTCTAAATCTTATTAAAAGTATAACACGATATACGTACTTTCGCAATATCACAATGAGAAAAACATTATACGCGGTTAGTACTAACATACAAAAATTTACTTACTAATATGTAAATTATGCTAATAGAAATATGATTTGTTAAGTGTTAAAATTGTAGTGTATATATTAAGTAAGAAAGGACTATGAATATGAAAAGGTTTATTTCAATATTACTTGCAGTAACTTTAATTTGCTCTGCTTTTGCCGTTTCCGTAGTGGCAAACGCAGCAGATGGAGCGGTTGCAGTGCCATCCTTTGTGTCTGAAAATCCAAAGGGACTGTATATTCACAGCGGTAATTCCGCTACAGATACAGAGGCTTGGGTTACATCTCAGCCGCAGTGGGATGAGGAAAGAGGAACGATAAACCAGGATTTGGAGTACTTCTTCCTGTCAAGCGGAACAAGTGAGAAAATGGTGGATATATTCAACGGATTTGCATTTCCTGTTACTGTAAACGGCGTTACAATTCCCTCAAAGCAGGTTGCACAGGTGCCATATGAAACAGGCATAAAGTACGACTTGTATGATGCAGGCAGCAAGAACAAGTTAAAAACAGTTATTTTTATGAAGTCAACAGCCGAGGGGGCAATTTATATTAACAACCCTAATGCTGACGGCAACGGCACAGGTCTGTACAATTACCTGGCTTATAATAATGATGACAAGTCTAAAACCGCCACAGCAACAGGCGCAATCGTTGACAGTCAGGGTAACGTTGACAATACAACAGTTAAGAAAATCAAAGGCAGAGGTAACACAACTTGGTGGAAGGCAAAAAAGCCCTTTAACGTAACCTACAGCGATAACGTATCAATCGCCGGTATGCCAAAGAGCAAGAAATTCTCTCTACTTGCTAACTATCAGGACGCTTCCCTCCACAGAAACCGCTTCTTATATGATTTGTCAAGTGCAGTAGGTATCCCCTATGCCTCAAAGTCACGTTTTGTTGATTTGTATATGGACGGCATTTACTACGGCTCTTACCAGTGCGCACAGAAAATCGAGGTTGGCTCAAAAGATGTTGTTTACGATATTGACGACGGCGCATACTTAAATGAGGACGGTACTCTTGCAGAGAACTTCCCATTCCTTATGGAAGTTGACGCAGGAGCAACTTATGGTGAGGATTACTTTACAACAGCCGCATCAAACAAGTTGACTATCAAAGGCCCTGAACTTGAAGAGGGTATGGACTATTATGACGAGGTTAAAAAGTACGTTGCAGATAAGTTTACAAAACTTTCAACTACTGTTTCGTCAAAATCCGCAACAATAGAGCAACTTGAGGAAGTAATGGATATTGACTCATTTGCAAAGGTATTTTTAATAAATGAACTTGGCAAAAACTGGGACAGCGGCGTAAGTAGTTTATATATGGTATATAAGCAGGACGAAAACGGAAAGTGGAAATTTTTTGCATCTCCTGTTTGGGACTATGATAACTCCCTTGGAAATGCTGTAGGTATTTCCTCAGAACTTTCAGATATAGGTGTTGCTGACTATGAATCCCCCACAGGCTGGTGGTGTAAATACAAGGGTAAACGTGCCTCAGAAAAGTCCTCTACAAATATTATGAACAAAATCGCAAACTGTACGGCTATTCAGAAATATGCGGCGCAGGTTTGGTTTGATGATTTCATTCCGGCATTAAGAAATTATAATTCCACAAATGTAACAGAGGGTCCACTCTATTCACAGGACGTTTACTATAATTACCTTAAAGGCTCTGCAGATATGAACTACACTCGCGGTTGGTATCTTGATACAGGGGCTTGGATAAGCGACCATTCAAGACTGGTTAAGTGTGTGTACGACTACGAAAAAGATGAACTAACGACAATAAAAACAATCTTTAATTACCCTGCAACTTTCAAGGGCGAGTATGATTATATGAATGACTGGATGAATTCTCGTACCGCGTGGCTTTCAAGCCAATTCAGAGCAGATTATGTTGAGCCTGAATATAAGGTGGGTGACGTTGACGACAGCGGCGTGGTTGATATTAAGGACGTTACGGAAATTCAGAGAATCGTTTTAGGATATACATACAGCGAAAATCAGAAGAAAGCCGCAGACATAAATACTGACGGTAAAGTAGATATTACAGACGCAACTTTCCTGCAAAAAATACTTGCAAAATAATTAACAAGGATGGAAAAATGAAAATATATCTTGCAAGTCCTTTCTTCAATGATGAGGAACTTAAAAACGTAGAAACAGCAGAAAAAATATTGATGTCACGTGGCTTTGATGTTTTCAGTCCACGTCTTAACGAAGTTCGTACCGACGAAAACACCAAACAGTCTTGGTGGTCAAAGGAAACTTTTATGAATGACAAAAAATTCATTGACTGGGCAGACGTTGTGGTTATGCTCTATTACGGCGGTTACAGCGACAGCGGTACTGCTTGGGAATGTGGCTACGCTTACGGCACAAACACACCGGTGATTGTTGTTCATTTGGGCGAGGATTCCAACCTTATGGTACACGAGGGTTGTCACAGCAATATTACCTTAAACGACCTTGAAAATTACGACTTCAATATGATGCCTGCAAAGTCATACAAAGGAAAAATGTTTTAGTCTTTGTATAATCTGCACAAAATAAGGAATAATATTTTTAATTGACTTCCCTTTAAAAATATGGCATAATTAATAAAACAGTAATCATTATCATTTAGGAGGTAAATATGAGCAATCCTTTGTTTAATATCAGTTACGGCTTGTACGTTATCACCGTTGCAAAGGACGGCAAGGACACCGGATGTATTATAAACACCGCCCAACTTGTAACAACTCAGCCAAAACGTATAACCGTTACCATTGACAAAACTAATTATACCCACGATTTAGTGGCTGAAACTAAAGTTTTCAACGTAAACTGTCTTACTGTTGAAACTCCTTTCAAGGTTTTTGAAAACTTTGGTTTCCAAAGCGGAAGAGATGTTGACAAGTTCGCTAACTGTGAGGCTGACCCCTGCTATTCTGCCAACGGGCTGCGCTATCTTCCAAAGTACGCAAATTCATACATAAGCGGAAAGGTTGTTGACAGTATCGACTTAGGTACTCACACAATGTTTATCGCAGATGTTACAGACGCTGTGGAACTGTCCGAAAAGGATAGCCTGACCTATGACTACTACCAAAAGAACATTAAGCCAAAGCCAAAGGTAGAGAAATCTCAGGGCAGTACAAAATGGGTTTGCAAAATCTGTGGTTATGTTTACGAGGGAGAAGAAATCCCAAGTGATTTTATTTGCCCATGGTGTAAACACGGCGTTGAAGATTTTGAAAAAATTGAAGAAGAAAAAGGAGAAAAAATTATGGAACTAAAAGGTTCAAAAACAGAGAAAAATTTAGAAGCAGCTTTTGCCGGAGAGTCAATGGCAAGAAATAAGTACACATATTACGCATCAAAGGCTAAAAAGGACGGATATGTTCAGATTGCACAACTCTTTGAGGAAACTGCAAATCAGGAAAAAGAACACGCAAAAATTTGGTTTAAGCTCTTAAACGGCGGTATTGATTCAACAGAAAAGAATCTTGCATCTGCCGCAGAGGGCGAAAACTACGAGTGGGTAGAAATGTATCCTGAATTTGCAAAGGTTGCAAAGGAAGAGGGCTTTGACGAAATCGCAAAACTCTTTGAGAAAGTTGCCGCTATTGAAAAGGTACACGAGGACAGATACAAAAAACTCCTTGGAAATGTTACCGACGGAATAGTATTCAGCAGAGATAACGACGTAATCTGGCAGTGCAAAAACTGCGGTCATATTGTTATCGGCAAAAAAGCTCCTGAGGTTTGCCCTGTATGCAGTCACCCACAGGCTTACTTTGAGATTAAGGCTGAAAATTATTAATAAAGGCATAATTATTCTAAAGGCTCTGCAACAGTTTTTGTTGCAGAGTTTTTGTGTTTCTTTATCAAAATTCGGGGTAAACTATAGGCTCCCTTGTGTAAAGGGAGCTGTCGGACAAGCCGACTGAGGGATTGTAAACTGAACTGTTATTATAGCAGAAAAGTTTTATTCACCGTCCACAATCCCTCCGTCAAAAATCAAAGATTTTTGACACCTCCCTTTACACAAGGGAGGCGATATTCACGCAGAAAAATTCATAAATATCCCAAGTTTACTATAAAACAATACCAACTATAACAAAATAACTACCATCTGTAACATTTTTAACTATTCGGAAGTGATTTTGATATAATATAAACAGAAACAATACTTTACCGCAAGGAGAAATAATTATGAAAAAGTTTACTTCATTTTTACTTGTTTTATTAATTACTGTAAACATCTTTGCTTTTGCTTCTTTCAATGCTTTTGCAGAAACAGACAACAGCACCAACAACGAAATTGAGCCTAATAATATATTTGAACAGGCACAGGAAGTTTTGCCG
>JAQXSC010000070.1 GCA_029218825.1 Oscillospiraceae bacterium
TCAACATCTGCATTATCAATCATCGTGTCGTGAATACCGGTAGTGTTCCCATCACCGTCAATGCTTAAGAATATGGGAGCGCCATTTACTGTTGCACCGTCAATATATGCTTTGTTTGCAGGTATTTCTGTGCCTGTGAACCTATAGAAACCTATTTCTGCGCTTGCGTCACCATCCTTGTGACCTAATGTATAATAGGTGTTTGAACCTACTGTAAGCGCTGTTGCCGTACCGCTAAGATCGCTTGCTTCTCCGGCACCTACCACATTTGACTCATTAATATAATAGGTTCCGGCAGCTGCAGCCTTTACTATCACCGGAGTATTTGCTTTTACTACATTGCCTTGAATAGCCGTAAGAGACACAGAATTTCCATTTACAGTACCTGTATAAGCTGTCAATCCGTCAGCCAAAGACACAGGATATTCATAATACATTGTGCTTATCTCGTTACTTATTGTAGAATAATTCTCAAAAACACCGATGTAGGCAACGGCTGATTCACTTCCGTTTTGTGAAAGAGTGTGAGTTCCGGCTGCTATCTCTTTATAAATTACACCTTCCTTCGATAATGTCAAACCCTCTTCATCCACTTTAATTTTATAATTATATGTATCCTTATCTGTTCTCTTAGCCAAAACTACTTTCAACAAAGCATTATTCTGCGTTTTGAATATCAAATTATCTGCAGACTGAACTTTCCATGCCTTAGTGTAATTTACGCCATCAACAGTATAATCAATACTTGCAGAAGATATCGTTCCAAGGAAATAATCTGTATTAGACACTTTTCCTTCATTAAAATTACAGATTTGCATTCCGCCAATAGTTTTAAGAACACTTACATTTAACATCGTAACTTCAGACAGTTGACTGTCTTCTGTTCTTATTGCAACCGCTTTGACTGTAGCATCTTCTGCTAATACGATTCCGGTTGCATCATTATAGTCTGTTCCTAATGTAGCGGTAGGCTCGGTACCATCTGTTGTGTACTTTACAGTTGTACCTGCAGCATGAGAGATTGTTACATTTCCTAAACCGTCTGAATCGATTCTCGGAGCTTCTACCACATCGGAAACAGGGCAATAGAAGTGAATTCCATAAAGAATAACATCAGCACCACCACCATTTATATTAATTGTGTATTCGTTAGAGGCTTTTAATTCAAGGTCAGTAATTTGCTCACTAGTTGAACCTCCTATTGAAACTGTTTGAGTTGTCTTAGCAATATTATTTGTATTGTCCTTAATATCAACCTTTGCTTCACGTGCTCCGGAAGTACTACCATTAAAGAAATAGACTTTCAAACCGGTAATTCCTTTTACATAAAGATATATCTCTTTAACGGAACCTGTTGTTTTTACTGTAACAGATGCTGTTTTTTCTATTTTATAATCATTTGCTCCTGTCTCAGGGTTATAAGCTCCGCTCTTACCACCACCAGCAGAAAAGGTTCCTGATCCTGTGCCATCGGCAGCCCAATTATCAGTATAAGCTTTGCTTAATTCAGTTTGAGAAGTTGTTAGAAAAAAACTTCCTGTAGATGATTTTATCTCCTTAAAATCTGGATTCTCCAACTGCGCAACTGCAGATTGTGTGCTTGAGACAAGCATGCCGACTAATGTCAGCGAATAGAGTAGTAGTTTTTTCATTTTGGTTTGTTATTAGTAATTTATAGTTTATTTAAAATATCATTCTTAATGACCGTTTCTTTATAGGCTATACATCTGACTAAAACCTTACAAATAGATGTACAGAGAAGGTCTCAGACAATTATTAGCCTCAGCAAAGATAAAGCCTTTACATAAAAATAAGAAACGGGGGGGTATTTTAAGGATGTTTAATTTAAAAAACGAATGTTTTAACCGTCGTTAACTCGAAAACTATGATTTTTATCTACAAAACTACACTTTCTATGTAAAATATTTTCTCATTCAAAAGGCGAAAAGGAAGAACGCAGCATAAAGGGTTATCTAATCGTCCTGACACACGTGAAGATGATTGAAAAGGACTTTTCACTATGCTTCGTTTATAGAGACAAATGGTAAAGATGGAGAATAATAATCTATATATGTTACTTGCGATTTATAAACACGTTGTTTAGGGGTCGTAAACATGCTATTTAGACATGCTAAGTATGCTGTTTACGATGCATAAACAGCATAGTAATGTTTGTTAACTATTTAGCCAATGATTTTAACTGAGCGGGTGGTGAAATTAACATATCGAGTAAATATCGGGAAGTAAGGATTTGATGTGTGAAAAGTGTTGATAATTGGTTGCAGGGTAAAAGGATAATATAAAAATATTGATATATAAAGAAGTTCGTTTGGTGAGTAATGAAATAAAAAAATCTAAATTATTTCATATAAAGTAGGTATAATTCAGATATTATTACTACA
>JAQXSC010000071.1 GCA_029218825.1 Oscillospiraceae bacterium
TGTCGATGACGCCGGGGGTCCACCTGTTCCCATACCGAACACAGAAGTTAAGCCCGGTAGTGCCGACGATAGTTGGCTGGTGACGGCCTGTGAAAATAGGAAGATGCCAACATTTATATTCCTCCATAGCTCAGTCGGTAGAGCGCATGACTGTTAATCATGATGTCACTGGTTCGAGCCCAGTTGGGGGAGCCAAAAGAAAGCGAGTAGCAAAGGCTACTCGTTTTTCTTTTGTGTTCAATATTTTCAGCACAACCGGGCTCGAAAAGCCCGTATAGAAAACGCTCTGGTGGAGCGTTTTTAGGGCGATGGGATTGCAGAAAGTGTACACAAGGCAACACGCCACAAGGTTCGAGGTAGGTGTGTTATCCTTTATTATTCATAAGTTGGGGGAGCCAAAAGAAAGCGAGTAGCAAAAGCTACTCGTTTTTTGTTTTCTAAATTATTCATTTTTTTATTCTTCTCGATTGTACTTGCTAATAATAAGATAATCCATGTGCCTTGCTTTTCATTAATTAATATGGTATATTGGACTTACAAAGTTCATCGGTTAATAATTATATGAAGTTAGAATGTATTGAGGTATGTAAATATGAGAAAAACATTGTTGTTTTTTGTATCTCTTGCTATAGTGATTTTTTCGTTGTGTTCATGTGCTGCTCAAGAAGACCGTATTGTCGGAACTCCAATGTTGAAGGTTATATTAAAAGAGTCTGATGAGAAGAATGATAAGCAATTTTTCTATATTGTTGATGATAAAGGGCATGCAGAAAAGATAGATACTTTTACTCCGGATGAAAATGTAACGGTCTTTTACGCTGATATATACACAGACTTTAATTGCGATATTGAAAATGGTAAAGTTATAAATACACTAACAGGGACAAAAGGTAATGATGAACAAGGAAACTCTATTAAGGCAGATGAAACTACTGCGGAAATTATGGAGGTAGCTACAAATACCATTGACCACGATATGTATGAATTTTCTGTATGGTGCAGCAAAGGTAAATATTTTGTTTTTGTGAAGTTGAATGTTAATTGGCAGGATCCATGCATACTTTATTCTTATAATACTGAACAAAAAGAACTAATAGAATTATATAGTTGGGAAAGTAGAGATTTAGTGGGTATTTCAACTGACGTGAAATGAGATACTGTTACACAGTAAAATTTTGTTTTTGATGCACATTAAAAGTTAATAGTAAAGTAGCCAACAGAAATACAAAGATACCTTGTGAGTCTTACATCATTCAATGCAGAGCAACTCATTTTTGCAAATACAGACTTTAACGGATCCGTGACAATCGCTTATGCAACTAAAATCCAGCGGTCGTTAACAGAAAATAAATATACTTAAAATCACTTTTACTGACAGATTTAAAAAATACAAAGGTGCATATAATCGGTAATTATTATTGTGCTTTTTACTTTACAAAACTGTAAAAATGTTTTGATGTAAATGATAATGAATTAGTTGCTGTGGGGTCGAAAAATCTATCAAAAAGAATAGTGTCCGTATATGCACCTGACGGTAAATTTAAGTATGGATACACATTTGAGTGCGATGGAGATTTTGGCATAGAATGGGATGATAACAACATTATCATTTATTTCGTCAGAAGTGATGTGGCTGCTTTATTTGATGAGTTGGGAAACAATTTGGAGATGCAGACAATTCAAGATACAATGGATAATGATTCTTATTGGAATTATTCTGTCTTTTCCAGACAACGAACAATCAATGGAAATAAGTACACTATGAGGAATAATGGATTATTGTATTTTTTCTCTTCCTCATATTCGAAACTTATTAAGACAGATACTGAGGGAAACGTAGAAATTATTTATGATAACAGCGTTGCATATACAATAGAATTTATTATAAAAGTTATTGGTGTTATTTTATTTGTTGCATTGCTTGTATTTATTGTAGTATTTCAGTTTTTCAAGCGGCGTAAGAAATAGTCGTCTTTCTTGCTCTGTAAATATCGCTTTTTTCTACATAGGCATTACAAAGACAATGCTTGGGAAAATAACTACTATTCAGTAAATGGCTGTGTTGAAGAAACTAACCTTCTTGTTGTAGGGGTAACTGTTTGAACTATAATGTATACCGGTTCTCCGGTTATTTATGTTTATCAAGAAAGGATAATGTATGATTTATCAAGGAATAAGATTTATAATTATACTTGCTGTTATAATAGCATTATGTTTGATTAATAAAAAACTAAAATTGTTTGGTCTTGTTACAAATCAGATTAATGGCAAGAAAAAGTTTCATATTTTTAATAAGTTAGGCTCTTTAGCAGCAGTAGTAATCTCTATAGTTATCATTGTAATTTCCATTTATCCGTATGAGGGTTACTTCTTAAAATTCAATAGTGTCGAAGAGTCATTTAATTACAGTGTATTTTTGGGTGGCAGATGGGAGAATTATGAAGTAAAAGGTGACCGTTGCTCATTTATGTATAGCAAACAAACTAATTCAAATAATGTTGGTTATCACAGCGTATATAAAAATACAGACAATACCTATTCTATGTTGGATTTTAATTGTGATTCTCATAATTATAAGCAAACTGTTATAGAAAATGGCACAGGGGAGAATAATTTAGTTACCTGCCATTCTGTATATAACAAATTGGCTGATGAAACTTGCTACTTTGTTGAATATTGGCTACCAAAAGATGAAACAAATACTTATAAAGTAGAATTGAATGGGAAAAAATTAGATAATCTCTATTATAGTAAGGGTGCATATGGAGTTTATGCAACTGTAAAATCAGAGAGTTTTGCTGATGAACTTGATGTAATAATTAATGGTACTCCTGTAAAGTTGGAGTATTGATAAATAAAACGCAAAAGGAACGATTGAATTAACGCTTTGTTGCGTTGGTTGTATCGATTGTGGTATTTCGGTTTTTGAAACAGCGTAAGAAATATTTTAGTTTTATGTTTTGCGGTATATAAAACAAATGCTAATATGGTAGAATTGAATGGGGAATATAGAATATAATAAAACTACGGAGTGGCAGTCATGAGTAAAATAAAATGCTTTATAGGAGTAGTTGTATTAATTATGTTGGTTGTATCGGGATGTTCTGTATCTGAACAAACTAAAGAAGGGACTTATGTTCAGATAACTATGGATGAGGCAGTACAAATGATGGAAAAGGAAAGTAACAATATCATTCTTGACGTGCGTACTGAAGCGGAGTACAACGCAGGGCATATACCGAATGCTATCTGCATACCCAATGAAACAATAGTTGAGGATAATATATCAGAACTGCCTGACAAAGAACAGTGTATTCTTGTTTATTGTCGAAGTGGAAATCGAAGTAAACAGGCGTCGGCTAAGTTGGCGAGTTTCGGTTATACCAATATATATGAGTTCGGCGGTATTATAGATTGGCAGGGTGAAACTGTGTCCGAGAGCAACTGACCTTGTGAAAAAAAGTTTGTGATCTTTATGGTGTTAATTGAAGTTTAGATTATTGACATATTGAACGATAACTGATATAATAGGTCAGTACTTTGGTAGCATATGGAGATGTGTTGTTTGAGAAAAATAACACACATTTTCTGCTGATATAATTTCCGGGTGTGGCGCAGTTTGGTAGCGCGCTTGAATGGGGTTCAAGAGGCCGCTGGTTCGACTCCAGTCACTCGGACCAAAAATGGTGGTTTTTATACCGCCATTTATTTTTTGCTAAATTAACTTAAACCGCTCTAAATGGCTTGTTTATGCGGTTTTTCGGACTTTTGTAAAATTCTGCTAAGTTAAGTTAAAACAAACTAAAACAAGTAAAATTAAGATAAATTGCTATCAAAAGTGCTATCAATTTTTTGTATATAATTACGATTGCTATCACATTTGCTGTCAAAATCCCTTATTAAATTGCTATCAATGTTTAAAATTCTTTAGACACTAACAGTTTTCCATAATGTATTTTTTATCAATCTCTGATAATCGAAGTGTAGAACGTCGCAGTCTCAATTTTGAGGCTGTATTTTCATTTTATACGATTGCAAAACTTATTTACAATTTCAAGGGCTGATACTGATACCCTTATTTACCTTGACTGCTTAACACGAGAGGCTTTAGAAAGCATAGGTGTTGATGAAAAGGAGCAGGAGAAAATTCTTGATACTATTCACAACACGGTTCATACTAATTGACTTCCTATTTGTTTTTGATATAATTAAATTTGTCTAAAAGGAAGATTAATCGGAATTTGACGGAGGTCGCATTATGAAAAGAAAAAACAAATTAATTTTGTACGTTTTATTATTGATTTCAGGACTGCTGGTATTTGTACCTGGGATTATATTTCAGAAACCAGATGGGATAGTAGGTCTAATTATATGTATATTCAGTGTTTGTCTGATTATAGGAAGTATAGTAAGACTATGTATGTTAAGTGAAAAATTTGCTAATGTATTGCCGGATTTATTGGATTTGTTACATTGGTTCTTTTCCGATTTATGAGCGTATGAGTATGGAGGATATTTTTGCTTTTGCCTCGGATACCGATACAGATGTGCCGGGAATATATGATAACAGTTTACCCATAGGCTTTGCCGTTATCTTAAAAAATGAAAAATGCGGTTATCTTTATTATCTCGCAATAGATAAAAGTTTTCGTTCAAAAGGCTACGGAGGGGCAGCCTTGAAGAAAATAATTGCGTCCTATCCTGACTTACAGATTATTTTAGATTTTGAAGAAATTGATGCAAATGCAGAAAATAATAATCAAAGAATTCGCAGAAAGAACTTTTATCTCAAAAATGGTTTTTATGAAACAGGTTTTTACACGTTACTTGGTGAAATTCGCTTTGAAGTAGTTTGCAGTGAATTACCGCTTCGCAGGGAGTCTTTTTGCGATTTGCTTAATATTCTTCATGCAAATCGTCCTGAATTTTCCGACAGGTTAATATAAAAATGTGTGTATAAAATATTGTAATGTATGTAAACAATTTTGAAAAAGAAATAGAGAAAAATTTTAAGACGACAGAATTTTACAGACGGAGGGAATAAATGAAAAAGATATCTGTAAATGAAAAGTCATACGAAGTTGTAAAATTGTTAGGTCACGGAAAAGGTGGATATTCTTATCTGGTAACAGACGGTGAGAAGGAATATGTGCTGAAACAGATTCACCACGAACCCTGTGACTATTATAAGTTCGGAAACAAAATTGAATCGGAAATGAGAGATTATAAGCGTTTGAAAGAAATCGGAATCCCTATGCCTGAAATGTATGAGGTTGATGTTGAAAACGAAAGAATCCTGAAAGAGTACATAAAGGGCGATACTGTATTTGACTATGTTTTACGAAATGAGGTAAAGCCGACTTTCGCAGAGCAGGTGAAAGAAATGTGCGTTGCTTTATATGCCGCTAACACCAATATCGACTATTTCCCCACTAATTTTGTAGTGCAGGAGGATAAGTTGTACTATATTGATTATGAGTGTAACGATTATATGGAGGAGTGGAATTTTGAAAATTGGGGAATAAAATACTGGTCGCAAACAAAAGAGTTTTTGGAATATGTGAATAAGGAGAAAATTAACAGAAAATTATAACGATGATTGACTTATTTTAAATGAAATGATAATATTTTTATGAAGTGATTAATTAAACAAAGGAGCGGTTATTATGAAAAAGATATTTGCATTAGTGATGTCCCTTGTATTAGTTCTTTGCTCGGCTAATACCGCTTTTGCTTTAAAGGATAATACCGTTAAGTCAGGTAGAACAGGCGGAGTGCTTATTCAACAGGGAACTTCCCTAAAGAGTAATTTGCCGAAAACTCTTGAATCAGATTCTGCTCTGCCTGAGTATTACAGCAGTTTAGATGAGGGTTATGTAACCTCTGTCAAAGATCAAGATGAACAAAATACCTGTATCTTGTTTTCCTCAACGGCGGCTATGGAGACTGCTCTGCTTATTAACGGATACGGAGAGTATGACTTGTCTGAGGAATACGGAAATTATTGGTCCTCCACCAGAAAAGACGGTACCGGCTGGCAGAGAGATCGCGTCAATATGGGAGCATTTCCTTATACCGGTTACGGTTATCTTACATCAGGGGGAGTAGTTGAGGAAAGTCTGTTTCCTTATATGAGCCGTACCGAGGAATATTTTGAGAATTTTGGGGATATTGAACCGCTGTTTTATGCCGGAGGAATCAAGGTTATTTGCGAAGATGATATTACTGTTGAAAATATGAAAGAATCCATTATGCGTTACGGTGGGGTTGTATCTTCATTTGCATTTTCAGGCAAGTATATGGAAAAAAATAATAACGCATTTTTTTGCGGTGACGCTCTTGGAGATGATGAGTTAGCATCATTAGGCCACTCGGTTTATGTTATAGGTTGGGACGATAACTATTCTAAAGAAAATTTCCTTGAAAGTTCTCAACCAAACAACAACGGCGCTTGGCTGATTAAAAATTCATGGGGAACTTTTTATGACTATATCTGGATTTCCTATGAGGATAAATATTTAGGGTCTGATTTATTTGGAGGTAATTTTGCAGTAACTGACGTAATAAAAAATCATTCCTGCAACGAGCTTTTGAACATTGATACATATGGTACTATATATAGTATGAACTTTGAGGGTACTGTTATAGACCCTTATGACGTTACTTTCATTAATACTTTTGACTTTTCAAAGGAGATGCCTTCAATCAGCAACGTGCAGTTTACAACGGATAATGTAGGGGCTGACTATGATATTTATTATATTCAAACAGACAACGGAGTGCCTACAGATGATGAAACCCGATGGGTAAAACTTGCACAGGGACAAATCCCATATAACGGTACTCATAATATTTCCTTTGACCCTTATATTGTTCCTGATTCACAAGGCGCAATAGGCGTAAGAATTATCTCTAATGATGATAATCTTGCTTCAATCGGATGTTGCGAGTGGCTTGGAGACTCCGGTAATTATCAGTTTTTACCAAGAACACAAGACAATCGTTCATTTATAAAAAGCGGAAATGAAAGCCTTGGGCTTACAGAATACTACAATTACCTTGACGATGACTTAGGCGGAAATTTCTCAATAAGAGTTCTTGCAAATGTTCAGCAGGGTGACGCAGATAAAAACGGCGAGATTAATGTAAACGATGTAACAAATGTTCAAAAGTATTGTGTAAAGATAATTACTCTAACTGAAGAAAATATTGACGTAGCCGATGTAAATAATGACGGTGTTGTGAATGTCAGAGACGCGACACTTGTTCAGATGTATATAGCAAAAATGATTGAATCCTTTTCATAAGATAACTGAAATATATGGAGATTAGTATGGAAAATTTATGCGGAGCAAATTGTAAAGAGTGTAATTTCAGAAATGATTGCAAAGGCTGTTTAGCCACAAAGGGCAAACCTTTTGGGGGCAAATGTATTGCCGCAGAGTACATAAAGATAGGCGGTATGAAAGCCTTTGAAATGTTCAAAAAGCAGATTATTGCAGAATTTAACGCTTTGAATATTGAGGGTATGCCGAAGATAGACAGCCTGTATTGTCTGTGCGGATTTTTTGTAAATTTGGAATATCCTTTGCCAAACGGCAAAACCGTAAAACTACTTGACGATAAACAGGTTTATCTGGGTACACAGGCTGTGTCAATGTTTGCCGACGAATGTAATATAGAAAGATGCTATGGGTTAGTTGCCGGTGCGGATTTTCTCCTTGTCAGCGAATATGGAGTAAACGGTTCAAATCCTGAATTAATAATGTATAAAAAGAGATAAATTTCAGCAGTCGAGGTAATAATGAAATACTACAAACTTGTTTTGAATGCACGAAATCCCAAAGGGTTTTGGGGCAAAATGATGATACGGAATATGAATAAAAATCATTTTGAGGTTACAGGTTGGGGATTATCCCACTGTGATTTTAAGGCTACGGACATTACCCTTGACGTTGGATGCGGCGGCGGAATGACTGTAAACCGAATAAGCAAAATGGTTAAAAAGGCTTACGGTATAGATTATTCCGAACTTGCCGTCAGCAAGGCTGAAAAGTTGAATAAAAAGCAGATTAAGTCAGGCAAGGTTGAAATTTGCCGAGGAAATGTTTCCCATTTACCTTTTGACGATAATATGTTTGACGTTGTAACTGCTGTGGAAACCTATTACTTCTGGCCTGATAAACTTAACGACCTAAAAGAAATTCTCCGTGTATTAAAGTCAGGGGGAAAACTTTTGATGGTTTTTGAAATGTGTAGGGTAGATGATGACCCTGATAAGTGGCAAGAGGTTGAGGATTTAATAAATATTAAATCTGTTACGGAACAGGAAATAATAGATATTTTAGGTGAGGCAGGTTATGTTAATATAAAGACAGACGTAGTGCCTGAAAATTCCTGGCTTACCGCAGTAGCAGAGAAAGGTTGATATTATGACAGCGTTGATTACAGGAGCAAGCAGCGGAATCGGCAGAGATATTGCACGGTATCTTGCATCTCTGAATTATGATTTAATACTTGTTGCTCGGAGAGAGGATAGGCTTAAAGAACTGCAAGAGGATATAAAAAACGTTAAGGTGGATATAATTTCTGCTGATTTATCGGTGAGGGAGAACTGCTTTGACCTTTACGAAAAAACAAAGGACAGGAATATTGACTTCCTTGTGAATAACGCAGGTTTCGGCGCATACGGAAAATTTGATACCGTACCTCTTGAAAAAGAATTACAACTTATTGATACAAATATCGTTGCACTTCATATTCTCACAAAACTGTATCTAAAGGATATGATAAAAAGAAACAGCGGTTATATTTTGAACGTAGGCTCTGCGGCGGCATTTTTGCCCGGTCCTACTTTCAGCAGTTACTATGCGTCAAAGAGTTATGTGGTAAGGCTTACACAGGCAATTTACGAGGAACTTCGCAGGGATAAAATCAATGTAAAAATTTCTGCACTATGCCCGGGTCCTGTAAAAACCGAGTTTAATAAGGTTGCAAATGTAGGCTTTGCAATAAGCGGACTTGAAAGCGAAGATGTTGCGAAATATGCCGTAGATAAAACAATCAAGGGTAAAATGGTGATTACACCGGGTATGTTGATGAAGTTTACGAAGTTCATTCAAAGGTTTCCAAGCGAAAAAATGCTTACTAAAATTTCATATAATGTTCAACATAAAAGACAGAGTTAAGAAAGCGTGCGCACCATATGCGTGCGCTTTCTTTAGCCATCGCTCGTGCGCACGCAGGGCGCAACTGAGCGGGCAATATAAATTTTTTTATTTGATAGGTAAATAAGATGAATTTACAGTTTCGCAAAATTCTTCCAATTACCGACAATTTTGTCATTAATTAGAAAATTCCTATCAAATAAAACAAACGGTCTGTGACATATTCGTCACAGACCGTAATTTTCCATTTTCCATTTTCAATTATTCTAATACGCCGCCATTAATGGGTTAATATCGTTACTGATTTTTTTCTCAACATCACTTATATATTGAATTGCCATTCCGCATCCGTTGATTACGCAATCCTCAGGCTCATTGGCAACAAATACTTTTAGTCCTGTGTTTTTTGAAATCAACTCAGGAAATCCTTTTAGATTTGCAAGTCCGCCTGTCAGCGTCATTCCGTCGGTGTAAATATCTCCCACAAGTTCAGGGGGTGCGGATTCAAGCACATCTTTAATTGCGGCAACAATTTCCATGGCAGGTTCGATAAGCACTCTTAAAAGTTCGTTTGAGGAAATATCAACGTATCTTGGCAAACCGCCTACGGCATCTCTGCCCTTTGCTCTGAAAAATTCTTCTTCCTCTTGAGGGAAAACACAGCCAATAGCACGTTTACATTTTTCAGCCATAGGGTTGCCGATAATCAGGGAGTATTTGTTTTTTAAGTACTTAATAATTTCGTTGTCCATTCTGTTTCCGCCCACCTTAATGGTTTTGCTTACGGAAACACCGCCTAAAGAAAGCACGGCAATATTTGTAGTACCGCCGCCGATATTTGCCACCATAGTACCGTGAGGGCTGATTATATCAGCACCGCTTCCCATAGCCGCCGCCTTTGTGTTTTCAATCAGATACACTCGCCTTACACCGAAACTGCTGATTGCGTTTACTACCGCACGTTTTTCAACTTCCGTAATATCGCCCGGAATTGCGGCTACAACTCTGGGCATAACAAATTTGCTTGTATATACGTGCTTTAGCATTATGTTAATGGTATCTTCAATTAAATTTGACTGAGAAATAACGCTGTTTTCAATAGGGCAAACTGCGTTTATGCTGTCAGGAGTTTTGCCGATCATTGCATATGCCCGGTCACCTACAGCGATAATCTCATTTGTAATTACGTTGTATGCGGCAACAGACGCCTCGTCAAGAACTTTACCTTTCTTTTCTGCAAAAATTCTTGTTCTGCAACTCCCTAAATCAATAGCAATATCCATTCTGCCACTTCCTTTCGGTATATCAGTTTTATTATATTCTATAGTTTTGGCTTTTTCAAGATTAAATTACTTTTGTTGCATTACAAACAGTTGCGCAGAATACTCTGGCTTTGCCTTTGGAGAGAAGTTTGCAACATTCTCCCAAAGTGTAACCGCTTGTAATAACGTCGTCAATTATAAGTATGTTTTTCCCTTTTAGTTTATCCTTTTTCTGTACTGCGAAAACGCCTTTAACATTCTTTTTCTTGTCTTTGGTATCCATAGTGTGTTGCGGAGGATTGTCTTTGATTTTTATCAGAAAATCCTCTAAAGGAATATCAAGAATTTTTGAAACCTCTTTTGCAAGTAACTGCGACTGGTTGTACCCACGCTGTCTTTCTCTTTTCGGAAACATTGGCACATAGGTTATGCAGTCAAAGTTTACGTCATACTTTTTAATTGTATCTGCAAGTGGGATTGCAAGTTTCTTTGCACTTTGAGGGTAGTTGTAGAATTTAAACCGCTTTATGGCGTTTGCGAAAATATCCTCATAAAAGAAACAGGAATAACAAATATAGCAACCACTTGCGTAACTTTCAAGGTTGATTTCAGGGAATTTGGATTTGCACTTTTTGCAGGCAATATCACCTTGCCTTACGATTTTGTTACAGTAGGGGCAACGTTCAGGCAAAACTGCGGCTATAACTTTGCTTATAATCTTACTCATTTATCTGTTCCTGCAAAAAATATTTTAAACCGCTGTAGCGCTTGGTTTTCTGATTGTTGCTTACCATTTCATTTATCACGTTAATATCCCCAACAATTATCAGCAGTTTTTTGGCACGAGTAACTGCTGTGTATAAAAGATTTCTGTAGTGCAGTTGACGAGCGCCGCCGTATAGAGGAATAATTACAGCGTCAAATTCGTTGCCCTGACTTTTGTGTACGGTTGTTGCATAGGCCAAGTCAAGGTCGGGAGCATAGTCAAAGTCATAGGCAGCGACTTTATCGTCAAACCTTACTTTGAAAATCCGTGATTTTTTGCTGATACTTTCAATGATTCCGATTTCGCCGTTAAAAATTCCCTCGCCGTTTTCACCATTATCTTTCTGCCATAAAAGGTTATAGTTGTTTTTCGTTTGCATAACCTTATCGTTTTCCCTTAAAATTCTGCCGCCTACTGTGATTTCCGCCTTGTCCTTTGAGGGGGGATTTATAATTTTCTGAAGTTTTGTATTCAGATTTGTAACGCCTAAATCACCTTTACGTCCCGGTGCAAGAATTTGAATATCCTTGTAGATATCGTATCCGTAGGTGTTCGGTAAACGGCGGTTGCATAAATCTATAACCGTTTGCTCTACGGCATCCCTGTTTGTTGTAGGTAAAAAGAAAAAGTCGTTGTCCTTTATGTTCAGTTCAGGAGATTCGCCTTTTACAATTTTGTGAGCATTTGTTACTATCAGACTTTCCATTGACTGTCTGAAAATTTCCGTCAATGCAACAAAGGGGATTTGCTCTGAACTTATAAGGTCCTCAAGAATATTTCCTGCTCCTACAGAGGGCAGTTGATGGCTGTCGCCTACAAGAATAAGTCGGCAGCCCATAGGTAAAGCACGCATTACGCTTTCAAATAACTGTACGTCAACCATACTGACTTCGTCAACTATTAATGCGTCGCAGTTAAGCATATTCCTCTCATTTTTCTTAAATTCAGGGCGGTCGTTTTTATCCCAAGCAACCTCTAAAAGCCTGTGAATTGTCTTTGCCTCGTCACCTGTAACGTCGCTCATTCGCTGGGCGGCTCTGCCTGTGGGAGCGCAAAGGATTACCTTTTGCCCCTTGTTTTTCAGTATTCTGATTATTGCGTTAAGGGTCGTAGTTTTGCCTGTTCCCGGACCGCCTGTTAATACAAGCAAACCCTTTGTTAATGCTTGGATAATTGCTTCCTTTTGGAGTTTTGCATATTCAATATTATTACTTTTTTCGATTGCCTCAATCTGATTTTCTATGTCAGGAATTTGAACGGCAGGAAACCTCATCATCATTTTCAGCATTGAGGAAATATATTGCTCTGTGTTATACATCTCCTTTAGGAAAATAAATTCCTTATCTCCTAAATTGCAACATATCAGAGTGTTATCCTCAACAAGACCTCTTAATGCGTTGCCTGTTAATTCCTCACTTATTTCAAGAAACTTTGCGGTAGTTTTTACAAGGCTGTCTGTAGGCAGACAGGTGTGGCCGTTACTCTTGTTGTGGTTCAGTACATATGTAAGACCTGCCCTTATGCGTATAACTTCATCGTCGGCACGTCCCTGACTTTTTGCGATTTTGTCCGCAGTTTCAAAACTTATTCCAAACTCTCCGCCTACCAATATAAAGGGATTGCGCTTGATTTCGCTTATTGCGTGATTGCCGAAGGCTTTGTAAATTTTGACTGCGTTTGTTGGGGAGATTTCGTAGGTTGCAAGGTACAGCATAATCTCCTTTATGCCCATATTCTGCTTTAACTGCTGACTTATGGAGTTTGCTTTGTCTTTTGAAATTCCTCTGATTCTTGCAACTCTTTCAGGCTCGTGTTCCAAAACTTCCAATGTAGCAGAGCCGAATTCCTTTACCAAAGTTGCGCTTGTGGCAGGACCTACTCCTTTAATAGCGCCTGAACTCAAGTACTTCAAAATCCCTGCAACATCAGAGGGAATACTTTTTTCGTAGGTTGATACGGAAAACTGCTGACCGTAGTTTGGGTGATGGGTGAATGTTCCGATTAGCCGAACTTCCTCTCCGGGGCATAAGTCAGGCATAATACCTACAGCCACGTATTCATCTTCACCGCTTATCTCAATTACAGTATAACCGTTATCATCGTTCCTAAATATTATTGTTTCTACAGTACCGCTTAATTCCAATAATTCCTTGTCTTGCATATATGCTCCCTGATAATAAATAATCTAATTTAATTATACAATAATTTGTATTAATATACAATATAAATCCCCCGATTTCTCGGGGGACTGTTTTTACTTTTTGCATATTTCGTTGAGCCTGTCAAAAGCCTCTTCCTTTGAGTACATTTCCATAAAAGGATATTCACTGCACACCATACTGCAAAGCCGTTTTGTTTCCTCGTCCATATTACAGTCAAGACAAATAACTCTGTTAGGGCCGTTTTTGCCCATCCATTTTACTCGTTGAGCCGCACTTCTCAACAAGTATTCCGCGTCCTCCTGTTTGTTGCAAATAGGCTCAATAAGTACAATTTCCTTTTCGTCCTTTGACTTTGTGAATAGTTTTACTATTCCTCTGCAAAATTCACACACTCCCACAACTGCAAAAAATGCAACAAGACAAATGTATAAGTAAATCATAGTAAGACACCTCATTTTATTTTATTTTTCAAAAAATCTTTTGTGCGGAATATTTAATAAAATAAGGGAATAATAATATTGCTTTTCAGCAAAAGCAATTATTTATGAGGTGAAGAAAATGACAGACAATTCTTATGCAAACCAGTCAATTCGTTGCACTGTAACAAACTGTAAAAACCACAACGAAAGCAAAAACTATTGTTCACTAAATTCAATCACTGTAGGTACTCACGAAGCAAATCCTACTAAAATTCAGTGTACCGACTGCGAAAATTTTGAAGTGAAAGCAAGTTGCTGTAAATAACAGCGAAAGGGACGGACGGCTTTATGTTGTCCGTCCTTTGTTTTCACATATGCATTTAGGTTACATAATATATCATATATCACTGTTTTCAAATAAACTTAACACAAAAAGGTGTTTTATATGATAGAAAAAAGTATCGCTGTTTTGGGTGGAGATAAACGTCAACTTTTCTGTGCAAAATCCTTTGCAAGGGAAGGGTTTAGGGTTTATATTTCAGGTTTTGACAGACTTGTAAACTACGGAGATTTAATAAGTACAGATATATATACTGCTTTGAATAATTCATCGGTTGCAGTATTTCCGGTAACAGGCATAAAAGGAAATACCGTACCTGTTTATTTTTCTGATATAGAATTAAAACTCGGTAAAAAGGAAATAAACGCATTAAAAGACAAGATAGTTTTCTGCGGTAAATCAGACACAATAAAAAGTCTGTGTAAAGATATTTGTGTATATGACTATTTAGCCTGTGAGCAATTTGCCGTAGCAAACGCCCTGCCTACAGCGGAGGGTGCAGTACAGGTTGCTATGGAAAAATACGAGGGGCTGATAAGCGGTTCCAATTCCCTGGTAATTGGCTATGGCAGAATCGGTAAAATTCTTTCAAGACTTTTAAAAGCCATGGATTCAAATGTTTGTGTATCTGCTCGCAGGGCGGAGCATTTTGAATATATTATTGCTGATGGAAATAAACCTTTGAATACAAAGGAAATTAATACTCTCAATAATTACGACCTTGTTTTTAATACTGTTCCAAGTCTTGTAATAGATAAAAAAGTTCTGGAAAATACAGATACAGACCCGCTGATTATCGACCTTGCTTCTATTCCCGGCGGAGTGGATTTTAATACTGCAAAAAGTATGAACATAACCGCTGTTCACGCTCTGTCCCTACCGGGAAAATGCTCTCCGAAATCCGCAGGAGAAATAACAGCCCACACGATACTTAATATACTCAAGGAGGAATATGGGTGGCAAAAGCAAATATAGGGTTTGCATTGTGCGGTTCTTTTTGTACTTTTTCAAAAGCAATAGCGCAAATGGAAAAACTTGTAAAAGAGGACTATAACGTAATTCCTATAATGTCCCAAAATGCTTACTCAACAGATACACGTTTTGGAACAGCACAGGAATTTATAGATAGAATAGAGAACATTACAGATAAAAAGGTGTTGCATACTATCACCGATACCGAGCCTATCGGTCCCAAGAAAATGTGCGATTTATTGGTGGTTGCACCCTGCACAGGAAATACTTTGGCAAAACTCTGTCAGGGTGTTACCGACAGTTCGGTTACAATGGCGGTGAAATCTCACCTTAGAATTAAACGTCCTGTGCTTTTGTGTGCGGCTACAAACGACGGACTGGGAGCAACTGCACAAAATATAGGGCGGTTAATCAACACAAAAAATATATACTTTGTACCTATGAGCCAAGACGATTATGTGAACAAGCCTAATTCTCTTGTGGCGCATTTCGAGTTAATTCCAAAATGTGTGGAGGAGGTTTTAAAGGGCATTCAACCTCAACCGGTTTTTGGATGAAAAATTTTAAAGCAGAGAGTAAATTTAATTTTGCTCTCTGTTTTATTATTTTACTTGAAAATAAAAAATTCATTTGATATAATAAAACAAGTATGAGTATATGCGGAGAGATGTGAAATGAAATACTGCACTAAATGTAGAAAACTATATAATGACGAAGACCTTGTGTGCAAGGATTGTAAGAAAGGACACCTTGAAACAATTACAGATGAAAGCACTCCTGTTCTGTTGTGCAGCGGTGACGTTATGGAACGTGACAGAGTTCAGGCGGCTTTGAAGGACAATGGTATTACAAGTGATTTTCGCAGAAAAATGGTTTCTGCAAATTCACAACTTTTGACAGGAATGGATTTTGATGAGTTCGATATCCTTGTTCCTTATAATCAGTACGAAAAGGCTTTTGATACAGCCGTTGGTATCGGCGCAATAAAACTTGAGGGCGCTGAAATAATTAACGATGAAGTTTATGACGACGGCATAGAGGAGTTTGAGCAAATGTCCTCATCAAAAAGAACTTTTGTAAGAATTGTATCTGCATTACTTTTTATACTTGTTGCCGCCGGAATAATTTTCGGTGTGGATTTTATTATGGCGTTTATTAAATCATTGTTTATGTAAGATATAGGAGAGATTAAAATGAAAATAGAAACAAAATGTATTCAGTCAGGCTATACTCCAAAAAACGGAGAGCCGAGAGTTTTACCGATTATTCAAAGCACAACATATAAGTACGAAACTTCAGACGAAATGGGCAAGTTGTTCGATTTAGAGGCAGATGGATTTTTCTACACTCGTCTTGCAAATCCTACACTTGACGCAGTTGAAAAGAAAATAGCGGATTTAGAGGGTGGCGTTGGAGCAATGCTTACTTCCTCAGGACAGGCGGCTACTACAGCGGCTGTTACAAATATCTGTAAAGCAGGGGATCACGTAATCTGTTCAAGCGCAGTTTACGGCGGTACATTTAACCTGTTTATGAAAACACTTAAAGACTTGGGAATTGACTGCACTTTTGTACCTGCTATGGTGTCAGAGGAAGAATTAAATAATTCTTTTAAAGAAAATACAAAACTTGTATTTACAGAGTCTGTTACAAACCCATCTTTGGACGTTGCTGATATTGAAATGTTTGCAAAATGCGCTCACAGTCACAACGTTCCATTGTTTGTGGACAACACTTTTCCAACTCCAATTAACTTCCGTCCTATTGAATGGGGTGCAGATATTGTGCTTCACTCAACATCAAAATATATGGACGGACATGCAGTAGCCTTAGGCGGTGTAATTGTTGACAGCGGTAATTTTGACTGGACTAACGGCAAGTTCCCAATGCTCAGCACTCCTGACGAAACCTACCATGGTGTTGTTTATACAGAGCATTTCGGTAAGTCTGCCTTTATCGCAAAGGCAAGAGTTCACATTATGCGTGATATGGGTCCACAGCAGTCACCTATGAATGCGTTTTTACTTAATATCGGTTTGGAAACATTGTTCCTGCGTATGCCTCGTCATTGTGAAAACGCTTTAGCAGTTGCAAAGTTCCTTGAGGCTAACGATAAAATCGAATGGGTGAATTATCCGGGACTTGAAAGCAGTAAGTATTATGACCTTGCCAAGAAGTATATGCCAAACGGCACTTGCGGTGTAGTTTCCTTTGGTGTTAAAGGTGGCAGAAAGGCCGCTGAAAAACTTATGGCAGGATTAAAACTTGCGGCCATTGTAACTCACGTGGCAGACGCTCGTACCTGTTGTCTGCACCCTGCAAGTGCTACTCACCGTCAGATGAATGACCAACAACTTGAGGCTGCGGGCATTTCACCGAATATGATTAGATTTTCCGTAGGTATTGAAAATGTAGAGGACATTATTGCCGACCTGAAACAGGCAATAGATAAGGTGTAATATGAAAAATTTTGTTACTGCAATTATTGTTGCGGCAGGTAATTCCTCACGTATGGGACTTGGAATGAGCAAACAGTTTATTCCACTTTTGGGAGAACCTGCTCTGAAATATACATTAGACGCATTCCAAAGGTCATACATCATTGATTCAATAGTGGTAGTTTGCCGTCCACAGGACGAAATTGCCATAAGGAAAATTGTTGCGGATAATTCCTTTGATAAGGTTGAATCGGTAGTTTATGGGGGAAAGGTTAGAGGCGAAAGTGTTGCAAACGGAATCAACAGCGCAAATGAGGCTACAACACACTTTGCTATCCACGACGGTGCAAGACCTCTGATTGAATACGTTGATATTGAAAAGGTTGTAAAGGCGGCTTTTGAAACAAAGGCGGCAACCTTAGGCACTTTTGTTACAGACACAATTAAAACCGTAAACAATGAGGGCGATATCGAGTCAACTCCTGTCCGCAGTAAATTGAGAGCAGTTCAAACTCCGCAGGTTTTTGAAAAGGAAATTTACCTAAAGGCTATGAAATATGCGGAGGAAAACAACCTTGACTTTACAGATGACTGTCAACTCCTTGAAACTTTGGGAGAAAAGGTGAGAGTGGTTATCGGCAGTCAGGATAATATTAAACTGACAACTCAAAACGATATTACATTAGCGGAAAATATCCTAAAGAGAAAGCAGGTTTAGTATGAGAATAGGTCACGGATATGACGTTCATAAACTTGTGGAAAACAGGAAACTGATTTTAGGGGGCGTTGATATTCCCTTTGAAAAGGGTCTGCTTGGTCATAGTGACGCAGACGTGCTGTTACACGCAGTTATGGACGCACTTTTAGGGGCGGCGGCTCTCGGAGATATCGGCAAGTTGTTTCCTGATACCGACGATGAATTTTTAGGAGCAGACAGTATTCTGCTTTTGAAAAAAGTCTGTGAGGTTTTGGATAAAAACAATTATAAAATCGTAAATATTGACTCAACGGTAATTGCTCAACGTCCAAAACTAAAGGACTATATTGACCTGATGCGGAGTAATATTGCCGAGGCCTGCGGTGTTGATGTTGCTCAAATCAGCGTTAAGGCAACTACCGAGGAAAAACTCGGTTTTACAGGCAGCGGTGAGGGTATTTCCGCCCACGCAGTTTGTATAATTGATGAAAAATAAAAGCATAAAAACAGCGCCTTGTTCATATTTTTGAACGAGGTGTTTTTTTATGTGTAAAAAAGTAATTTCGGCTATTCTGTGCTTTATATTGGCTTTGCCCGTTTTTAGTATCAGCACAGTTGCTTTAAGTGAAGAGGAAATATCGGCACCCACAGCGGTGTTAATGGAAAGCTCAACAAATAAAATTCTTTTTGAGAAAAATGCTCACGAAAAACGGCCCTGTGCATCTATCACCAAAGTTATGACATTGTTGCTTACAATGGAAGCCGTTGAAGATAATAAATTAAAGCTCAGTGATACACTCTCTGCCTCTGCACACGCAGCTTCTATGGGAGGCTCCGATATT
>JAQXSC010000072.1 GCA_029218825.1 Oscillospiraceae bacterium
GAATGTTTCACCGAGGAAAGCCATTTTAACGGACTGTTGGAATATCCCCAATACACAAAACCCCAGGATTGGCGCGGAATAAAAGTACCCCCTGTGCTTTACAGCGGTGACCACGGAAAGGTTGACCAATGGCGATATGAACACAGCCTTATAAACACAGCGGTTAAACGTCCGGATATGCTTGAAAAAAAAGATTTATCCCAAAGGGACAGAGAGATACTTGACCGATATTTCAATAGGGATAAAGCGGAATAAACAATTTCTTTTTTGGATTTTATTAATGTTGCACAAACAGGAATAGATAAAAAAGCGGTAAATTATTATTAAATCCAAATTTAAATTTTAGTGTTGACGTTGCAAATAAAAATGATATAATAGTACTTAAGGTATTTTAGCACTTGACAAAAAGTATAATTAATGTCTTAAAAATTGTTTAGGTTAAAGAGAGGGTTTTTAAAATGTATGTTAAGGATGTTTTAGTAAAAAATAAAGCCGGATTACACGCACGTCCTGCTACTTTCTTCATTCAAAAAGCAAACGAATACAAGGCTACTGTTTGGGTAGAAAAAGAGGAAAGAAGAGTAAATGCAAAGAGCCTTCTTGGTGTTCTTTCTCTGGGTGTAATCGGCGGTACAACAATCAAGATTATTGCTGACGGTTCTGACGAAGAGGAAGCAGTTGAGGGCCTTGTTGCTCTTGTTGAGTCAGGTTTTGTAGGTTAATTAAGAATACTTGATTATAATGGGCGGTTATTCCGCCCTTTTTTGCTTTACAAAGAATTATTAATAATATGAACAGTAAGATTAAAGAATTAAGAAAAAAAGCCATGGCTCTGCCATTGTCCCCCGGAGTGTATATAATGCACAACAAGGGCGGTAAAATTATATATATCGGAAAAGCAAAGGCACTGAAAAATCGTGTTTCCCAGTACTTCGGCTCACAGACTAACCACAGCGAAAAAGTCCGCAGAATGGTAGAAAACGTTGACGACTTTGAATATATAATCTGTGACAGCGAGTTTGAGGCGCTTATCCTTGAGTGCAGTCTTATTAAACAGCACACCCCAAAATATAATATTTTGCTCAAAGATGATAAGGGCTACAGTTATATCCGTATCAGTAATGAAAAATGGCGAAAAATCACCTATGAACTTCAGAAAAAAGACGACGGCGCAACCTATATCGGCCCTTACAAAAGCAGTTTTTATGTAAAGCAGTCGGTTGAGGAAGCAAACAGGATTTTTAAACTTCCAAATTGCCACAAGAGTTTTCCCAGGGATTTCGGAAAGGGCAGACCCTGTCTGAATTTTCACATAAAACAATGCCTTGCACCCTGCACAGGAAAGGTGAAATTCAGCGAATATAATGAAAATGTTGAACAGGCGATTAGTTTCCTGAAAGGCGGCAGCGGTGAGTCCGTAAAGCAACTGACTTTGGAAATGGAACAGGCGGCGGAAAATCTGGAATTTGAACGTGCCGCAAAGATAAGAGATAAAATTGCAGCCATTAAAAAGATGGCTGACAAGCAAAAGGTAGTTGCGGTTGATGTTCTCGACCAGGATGTAATCGCATACTTTACAGATGGTGACAAAGGTTGTTTCCAGGTGTTTAGATTTATCGGCGGTAAACTTTGCGACCACGAAAATTTTGTTGTGGAAGATGTTGAACGTGAGGAGTCAATGTCACAGTTCATAACAAGTTACTATTCAATCAGGCAGGACGTTCCCAAAAACATAACTCTTGATTCCTTGCCTGAGGATTATGAAATACTTGAAAAATGGCTGTCGGAAAAACGTGGAAACAGAGTGTATATTACCTGTCCTCAACGTGGAAATCAGGCTCAACTTGTGCAGATGTGTCGTAAAAATGCCGCAGAGGTTATTGCGCAGATTAAGGGCAGAACTTCAAGGGAATATTCCGTTCTTGAGGAGTTAAAGAACATATTGGGGCTTGATAAAATACCTCAATACATTGAATCCTACGATATTTCAAACCTATCAGGTACGGAAAACGTTGCAGGAATGATAGTCTATGAAAACGGCAGACCCTTAAAATCCGCCTATAAAAAATTTAAAATCAAAACTTTTGAGGGACAGGACGATTACGGCTCCATGGCAGAGGTTATGGAACGCAGATTCAGTGAATACGAAAACTTAAAAGATACAAACGAAGGGTTCGGCAGATTGCCTGATTTAATACTTCTTGACGGCGGTAAAGGTCAGGTGGCGGCGGTTAAGCCGATACTTGAAAAGCACGGTGTCAACGTACCCCTGTTCGGTATGGTAAAGGACGGCAGTCACAGAACAAGGGCGATTACAGGCTCAGGCGGTGAAATTTCAATTAATTCAAGGCGAAGCGTGTTCACCTTTATCAGCAAAATGCAGGACGAAGTTCACCGCTTTGCGATAGGCTATCACCACCAGCGGAGAAAAAACGCAACCTTTAAAAGTTCACTGACGGATATTGATACTATCGGCGAAGTCAGAGCAAAGGCACTGCTTAAATATTTCCGCACAATAACGAATATCAGAAACGCAGATTTAAAGGAACTTGAAAACTGTCCCAAAATGACCCACGACAGCGCAGTAGCCGTTTATAATTACTTTCACAATGAAAATTTGTAAAATTTTATATTATGTGTTATACTAACAACATAAATTAAAAGGTGCGTTGACTTATGAGAGTTATTACAGGAGAAGCAAGGGGCAGAAGGCTTGAAACCCTACAGGGTGACGATGTACGTCCTACTACCGACAAAGTAAAAGAGGCGATATTCTCGTCAATACAATTTGATATACAGGGCAGAACATTCCTCGATTTGTTTGCAGGTTCCGGTCAAATGGGAATCGAGGCTTTAAGCCGTGGGGCAAAATCCGCTGTATTTGTGGACTCTTCCATAAAGGCGGTAAATATCGTCAGAAAAAACCTGAATTCCGTAGGCTTTTATGACAGGGCAAAGGTTTTGCATACCGACAGCATAGGCTATCTGAATATGATTACCAAGCCTTTCGATATTGTGTATCTTGACCCGCCTTACGGAGTAGGTTTGTTACAGGAGGCTTTGCCTGTTGTGGCAGAAAAAATTAGAAAAACAGGCATAATTATTGCAGAAAATCAGGAAAATGAGGAAATTTTGCAGAATTATGGCGAATTTACGCTTGACAGACAACGTTGCTATGGTAAAATAAAGATAAGTATTTTCAGACATAAGGATTTTGTATAGGTAAACTAATGAAAACAAAAGTAATTTGTCCCGGCAGTTTTGACCCGGTTACTATCGGACACATTGATATTATCAGCCGTGCTTCCAAAATGTTTGACCATGTCATTGTTGCGGTACTGAATAACCTTGTTAAAAATCCCAGTTTTACAACCGACGAACGTATAGCGTTGCTCAAAGAAGCCACAAGGGATTTTGATAATGTTGAAATCGTAGGCTTTGACGGTTTACTTGCGGACTATGCAAAGGAACGTGGAGTAAATGTTATCGTAAAAGGTTTAAGGGCTGTTTCGGATTTTGAATATGAATTTCAGCAGGCGCTTACAAACAAAAAACTTAACCCTGAACTTGAAACTGTTTTTCTGACTTCTAATGCAGAGTATATGTATCTCAGTTCAAGTATGGTAAAACAGGTTGCCTCCCTTGGGGGAGATATAAGTTCTTTTGTGCCGGAGTGTGTGCATGATATTATTATAAAAAGACTTAAATAATTTTAGATATTGGGGGAACTAAAATGAAAATTGATGAGTTGATTTTAGAATTACAGGATATGGTAAACGACGCAAAGCAGTTGCCGTTTTCAAGGGATAATAAGGTTCTTGTTTCAGGTGACCGTATTTTTGATATCCTTGAACAACTTGAGGACAATCTGCCTTCAGAAATTCGTCAGGCAAAGGGAATTGTTGCAGACCGTGAGAAAATTATTGCAGCAGCCAACGAAAAGTATGACGATATGATTAAGCAGGCTGAGGAGCGCAGAAAGGTTATGGTAAGCCAGAGCGAAATCGTTAAGGCTGCCGAGGCTCAGGCAAAGGTTATCCTGAATGACGCAAAGAAAAAGTCAGGCGAAATGCATAGAGCCGCAAATGAATATGTTGACGGTTTATTAGGCAAAGTTGACGAGGCTCTTTCTACACAGGCTAACGAGATTAAACGTATGCGCAAGGAATTTAAAGCCTCTGCTAAATAATACAAATTAATCCAAAATTTGCACAATGTTCTTTTACAGAACATTGTGTATTTTTTTGCAAGTTAATTGCCGGAAAACGGTGGGGCAAAAAATTTGAATATATAAACTTTTCGTCTTGAAATGGGTGTCGAGCCTCTCGACTTTTTTGTCTAAAATACAATAAAAAGAACAGTATTCTTTGGTAAAAAAGACGTAACTTTTATCTTGCATTTTTGATACAGATGGATTATAATAGTTACACAGGTGGCAAATAGTGTCACAAAGTGACTGATAATTACAAAATTAGCACAATTTTAACAGGAGGTGGCAAAATGTTTTCAGGTACATCAACACACAGCATTGATTCAAAAGGCAGAATTGTTTTGCCGGCTCGTTATAGAGAGGAACTCGGAGAAAGTTTTTACGTTGCAAAGGGTTTCTTTGATTGTGTTCAGGTTTTATCCCTTGAGGAATTTGAAAACCTTAGGAGTAATATTAAGTCACTTCCTGCCCAATCGGCACTTGCCCTGCAATACGCAATTATTTCCACTGCGGTTGAGGTAACGCCCAATTCACAGGGACGTGTTCCCATACCTCAAAACCTCCGCGAGATGGCGCAACTTTCCAAGGACGCCGTTGTTGTGGGTATGGACAAGCGTATTGAAATTTGGGACAAAGATAAATTCGATGAATTTATGAAGGCAAATCAGCCGGCGGTAATTTCTGCTTTGGAAATGTTAAGTTTATAAGAGGTTAATATGGAGTTTTCTCATATTCCTGTGCTTCTGTCAGAAACAGTTGAGGGGCTTAACATTAATCCCAACGGAATTTATGTGGACGGCACAGCCGGTGGCGGCGGTCATTCCGCAGAAATTTTGAGCAGGTTGGATGGGGGAAAGTTAATCTCCATTGACCAAGACCCCGACGCAATTAAAACTGTTACAGAGCGATTTAAGGACAATCAAAATTCAATAATAATAAAAGGCAATTTTTCTAATATTAAGGAATTACTTAATGACAGATGTATAAATCAGGTTGACGGTGTAATGTTAGATATAGGGGTATCCTCTCACCAACTTGATACACCTGAGCGTGGATTTTCCTTTCACGAGGACGCACCGCTGGATATGCGTATGTCCCAAAGCGGTACAACAGCCGCCGAACTTGTAAACACTCTGCCCCAAAGGGAACTTTCAAGAATTATCTTTACATACGGTGAGGAAAAATTTGCCGACTCAATAGCAAGAGCAATAGTAAAGGCAAGGGAAAATTCTCCTGTAAATACTACTTTTGAACTTGCAGAAATAATCAGAAACTCGGTGCCGGAGAGAGTAAGGCGAAACGGACATCCTGCTCGCAAAACCTTTCAGGCTTTGAGAATAGCCGTTAACCATGAGTTGGAAGCATTGGAAAAAGGTATGGATGAAGCCTTTGAACTTCTGACTCCTGGTGGGCGACTTGCAATTATCACATTCCACTCTTTAGAGGACAGAATTGTAAAGCAGAAAATGGCATATTGGGCACAGGGCTGTACCTGTCCGAAAGATTTTCCGGTGTGTGTATGCGGTAATAAACCAAAGGCAAAACTGATCACGCGAAAGCCTATTGTAGCAAATCAACAAGAATTAGATATAAATATACGCAGTAGAAGTGCAAAATTAAGAATTTGCGAAAAAATTTAAAAAAATTCTTATTTGCTATAGACAATCGTAACAATTTGTAGTAAAATATAACAGGTTTGTAAATAATTCGTTAAACACAAGAAATAGTGTTGTATATTAAAAATCGACACAATATAGTGTATATTTCCCTATTAGAAAATTAAGTCGAATTTATTACAAATTGATAAAAAGTTAACGATTTGTAACTTATTTCCATATACGAAAAATAATAAGTTTTATATAGAATCCTTAGAGGTAATATAGATGGCATATAACGAACACAGTGTGGCATACGATTTGGATTTATTCAAAGACAATGCCGCCAAAAAAATTCCCGAAAAACAGAATACAAAAGATAAAGAAAACAAGGTAGTAAAAATCCCTGAAGAAGATACATATAGAATCCGCAGAAGAAAACACAACCCATTTAAGATTTTTGTGGGCAGCGTTTCCGCTGCTGTGGCTACGGTTATTATTGCGGCGATTATTGTTGGTCAGGCACAACTTACCGAACTAAACCAGCAGATTATTACTGCACAGGAAACCTTGGAGAATGCCCAAAGTACATACACACAACTTCAAATGGGAATCCAGTCAAAACTTTCAACCACAGAGATTGAAAAATATGCGGAAACCAAACTTGGTATGTCTAAAACAGAAAATGCTCAGAAAGAGTTTGTTTCTCTATCTCAAGGGGACAAGGCTGAAATCTCAGGTGAGGCAAACCTAAACTTTTTTCAAAAAATTATAAATGCAATCACAGGACTTTGGTCATAACATTCACCTGAACTTAATAAATATGTTATGGATAAATAAGAGTTGAGATGTGTAATCTTAACTCTTTTTTAGAT
Organism: Oscillospiraceae bacterium; assembly: GCA_029218825.1. Classification (GTDB taxonomy): domain Bacteria; phylum Bacillota; class Clostridia; order Oscillospirales; family Acutalibacteraceae; genus Ruminococcoides. Next base: position 6,681 of record JAQXSC010000072.1, read on the forward strand.
TGACAGGCAAAATCTACGAAAGGAGCAGAATATGGCGAAAAAAGATAAAAAGAAGTCCTCAAAGGGCGTTATGCAGATGCTCAGGTCAAGAACAACATATTTGATTATAATTATTCTTGTAATCGGATTCGGAGCAATCACCAGCAGACTTGCATATTTGCAGACTATAGAAAGCTCCTATTTACAGGAAAAGGCTGTTGAACAACAGCTGAGAGATACAACCATAAGCGCAAAGCGTGGAACGATATATGACGCAAAGGGAAAGGTCCTTGCCCAAAGCGCCTCGGTTTGGAAAGTTGTCCTTGCCCCTGCTTACTTTGAAAACAATTCCCAGCGTAAAGAAGTGGCTCGAGGACTTTCCGATATACTTGAACTTGACTACAAGGATGTATATGAAAAGACGAAGCAAAAATCCTACTACGTAATTATCAAGAGCAAGATTGAAAGCGATACACGAGATAAAATCTTAAAGTTTTCTAAAAAGATTTCAAAGAAGAACAGCAAACTTTCAAGAGTAATCGAACTTGTAGATGACTACAGAAGATATTACCCCTATGAGGATTTGGCGTCATCTGTAATCGGCTTTACAGGTTCAGACGACCAAGGCCTTGAGGGAATTGAGTATCAGTATGACGAATATCTGAAAGGCACGCCCGGTCGAAGAATTACAGCAAAAAATGCAAACCAGACGGATATGCCTTTCCAATATGAGCAAAATGACGATCCGAAAGACGGCAACAGTATTACCCTGACAATAGACGAAACAATCCAATCTATTGCAGAAAAATATATGAAACAGGGCATTATAAATAATAACGTAATCAACCGTGGTGTCTGTATCATTATGGACGTAAACACAGGCGCAATCCTTGCTATGGTAACTGTGGACGGTTACGACTTAAACAACCCTTACGATTTGCCCCAGGCTGACCTTGATGCAATCAGGCTTTTGCCTGAGGACGAACGTGCAGAGGCTGAAAGTGCCGCTTTATCTGCTATGTGGAGAAACAAAGCAGTTTCCGACACTTACTACCCCGGTTCTGTATTTAAAATCTGCACAAGTTCAATGGCACTTAACGAAGGACTTGTAAATGATAACAGCACTTTCTATTGCAGCGGTTCCGTTCGTATGTATGAGTACAACATCGGTTGTCACTTGAGAACAGGACACGGAACTCAAAACTTTTTCCAGGCAATTTGTAATTCCTGTAACCCTGCTTTTATTAAAATCGGTGAAATGATAGGCAGAGAGCGTTTTTGGAATTACTATCAGGCATTCGGATTTTCGGAAAAAACAGGCATAGACCTGCCCGGTGAATCGGAAGATATTTTCTTTAGTAATGATGGTACAATGACAGACCTTAACCTTGCTACAGCATCATTCGGACAGAACTTTGCAATTACACCTATACAGATGATTACAGCCTGTGCGTCTATCGCAAATGGCGGAAAGCTTATGCAGCCGTACTTGGTACAGTCCATTTCCGATGCAGAGGGCAACGTAATTAAAAATATGGAGCCTGTAGTTAAGCGACAGGTAATTTCCGAGGAAACTTCCAAAAAAATGTGCGACTACCTTGAAAGAAACACAGCTCAGGGCGGTACAAACAACGGCTATGTTCCCGGTTATCGTGTAGGCGGTAAAACAGGTACTTCCGAGAAACTGAAGTCAACCGACGGCTCGGAGGACTATATCGCTTCTTTCTGCGGATTTGCTCCGGCAGATAAAGCACAGGTAGCCTGTCTTGTATTCTTTGATACACCAAAGGGCGGTGTTTACTACGGAAGTCAGGTTTCTGCTCCTGTATTCGTAAACATTATGAGCGAGGTTATGCCTTACCTTGAAATTCAGGCTGAATATACAGATGATGAAATGAAATATGTTGATACTGCGGCAGGTTCGTATATCGGACTTTCTACAGAGAAAGCAAAGATTGCCGCAGAAAAGGACGGATTTACGGTAACTATTAAGGGCGAGGGCGACAAGGTTATTTCACAAATTCCTCATGCCGCCGCTAAAATCCCTGCTGACGGAAACGTAGTTCTCTACACAGACGAAACTTCCGAGTCAGAGTTAGTTACAGTCCCAAATTTGGTAGGTTATTCTGTATCAGACGTAAACGCAGTTGCATCCGCATACGGATTGAACGTTAGTATTTCCGGTATTACCACAAGTTCAAGTTCCGTATCAATTACCCAAAGTATTGCGGCAGGAACACAGGTTTCCGAGGGAACTGTTGTGTCCGTTAGATTCGGTGGGTCAACAACTGTTCACGATTAAGAATTATAAAGGGGAAGTATGATAGTATGATTTTCGGTATTTGGACATTTTTAACAGCACTTTTATCCTTTGGAATTACTGCATTGTTGGGAAGATTTTTGATTCCTGCTTTGCACAAACTGAACTTCGGTCAGACTATTCTTGATATCGGCCCATCTTGGCACAAAAATAAACAGGGCACTCCTACAATGGGCGGTATTATGTTTATTGTTGGCATTGTTGTAACGGCAACCGCAAGTCTGTTGCTTTACAATGTGTTGGGCGAAAGTCTTGTCAGCGTTTTCCAACTTGATATCGGAAAGTTCACAACCGGCGCATTTGTAGGTCTTGGTATGGCTCTCTGTTATGGGGCTGTTGGATTTTTAGATGATTATATTAAGGTTGTTAAAAAACGTAACCTTGGCTTGACTGCTGTTCAAAAACTTGTTTTCCAATTTGCAATAGCAATAATTTATCTTATTGTACTTTCTCTGTTTGGTTTCAGCACTGCAACTATTATTCCCTTTATCGGCAGAGTTGACTTGGGTTGGTTCTACTATGTTATTGCCGCTGTTGTTATTGTAGGCGTTGTTAATGCGGTAAATCTCACCGACGGTATAGACGGACTTGACGGCTCAATAACATTTTTCGTAACTATGTTTACAATGTTTATCGCAAACGTTGTGGGCAATATGAGTTTCACTTTCCTGTCAGCGGCTATTGCAGGCGGTTGCCTTGGATTTTTGGTTTGGAATTTCCACCCTGCAAAGGTGTTTATGGGTGATACAGGCTCACTTTTCTTGGGCGGTATTATCTGCGCCCTTGCTTTCGGTATGGAAATGCCAATATTACTGTTGCCTTTAGGTATAATTTATCTTTGTGAAATGTTCTCTGTTATGATGCAGGTATCATACTTCAAACTAACCCACGGAAAACGTCTTTTCAAAATGAGCCCTATTCATCACCACTTTGAAATGTCAGGTTGGTCTGAGGTTAAAATTGTTGCAGTATTCAGCGCTGTGGCAGGTTTGTTCGGACTTGTGGCATTGTTGCTTGTAATTTTCGGTGTGCCTTTTGAATATTTAGTACCGGTAAATCCGGCAGTATAATTGATATTAATTTTAATTTAAGGAGGGGATAGTATGTTGCCGTTTGCAGAGGTTATGCAAAAAGCCGATGTTAATAAACTTTACGACGAAAAATTAAGACAATCAAAATCTGCACAAAACAGGCGTAAAACCCCTTCCAAGGGCAGTCACTCACGAAAAAAGAAAATAAAAACTATGATGAGGGGAATGGGTCTTGATTTACCCTTTTTATTCCTTGTAATTGTTTTGGTTGTAATCGGACTTATTATGATGTTTTCTGCAAGTTATCCGGTTGCGTACTATGAAATCGGCGACAGTTTTTACTACCTAAAGCGCCAACTTTTGTTTGCTGTTATAGGTGTAGCCGGTATGATTTTCGTGTCCTTTTTCAACTATAATAAGTTACATAAACTTGCTCCGATTTTCCTTGCAATATCCTATATTGCGCTGATACTTGTTCTGTTTATGCCGTCAAAGACAGGAGTCCGCAGGTGGTTTGAACTTGGATTTTTCAGGTTTCAGGCGTCGGAGTTGACAAAGTTTGCATTGATTTTGTTTTTCGCCCATTGGGGCAGTAAGTATTACGAAAAGATGCAATCCGCAAAATACAGCGTTTGGCCGGGAGTTATTATTTTAGGTACAACTGCGGCTTTACTGTTTATGGAGCCTCACTTTTCCGGTATTGTAATTATGACAATACTGACTATTTTGATGCTGTATATTTCAGGTATGCGTGTAAGATATTTGGTAGCCGGCGGCGGATTTCTTCTGCTTGTTATATTTGGATTGTGGGTAACAAATTCGCTGACATACGCCATGCAACGTTTTGACGGTTGGGGTCAGGCTCTTGAATACACCACTCCGGAAATGTGGCAAACAACTTGGCAAACTCGTAATTCACTTTACGCCATAGGTTCAGGCGGATTGTTCGGACTTGGACTTGGACAGTCAAGACAAAAATATCTGTGGTTGCCTGAACCTCAAAACGACTTTATTTTCGCTATTGTTTGCGAGGAGATAGGTTTCTTCGGCGCATTGATTATTCTGATTATTTTTGCACTTTTGGTTTGGAGAGGAATTACCTTAAGCCTTCGTGCAAAGGACAGATTCGGCAAATTGCTCGGCATAGGTCTTTCATCACAAATCGGTATTCAGGTTATACTGAATATCCTTGTTATTACGGACTGGTTGCCTAATACCGGTATCAGTTTGCCTTTCTTCAGTTACGGAGGAAGTTCCCTTGTAATGTTGCTGTTGCAAATGGGAATAGTCCTGTCTATTTCACGAACAGCAAATATTGAAAAACAGTGAGGAATATTTATGAGAATATTATTCGCAGGCGGCGGTACAGCAGGACACATTAATCCTGCCCTCGCTATTGCAGGTTATATAAGAGAAAGAGAGCCCAATGCTAAAATATTGTTTGTGGGCAACCGCGGCGGTATGGAGGAACGGCTTGTACCTAATTGCGGTTTTAAAATAAAGAGTATCACAATAAGCGGTTTTAAAAGGCAAATTAGTTTTAATGCTTTAAAAGAAAATATAAAAACCGTGAAAAGAACCTTTACTTCATCAAGGGAGGCAAAGGTTATAATCGAGGAATTTAAGCCGGATATCTGCGTAGGCACAGGTGGTTATGTAAGCGGCCCTGTGTTGAGAACTGCGGCAAAAATGGGAATACCTACCATTATTCACGAACAGAACGCATATCCCGGTGTTACCAATAAAATGCTTTCAAAGACGGCAAAAAAGGTTATGCTTGCCGTAAAAGACGCTGAAAATCATTTTGATAAGAAATGCAACAGCGTTGTAACAGGAAACCCTGTTCGCAGGGAGATTATTGTTGCTGATAAGGAAAAGGCAAGACAGCAGTTAGGTCTTGACAGTCGCCCTGTTGTGCTGTCATTCGGCGGTTCGTTGGGAGCAAGAAAAATCAACGAGGGTGTGGCTTCCTTAATTGCACGAAGCGGAAAAGACGGCAGATATCAGCATATACACGGCTACGGAAAATATGGCCTGTGGTTCCCTGATTTGGTGAAATCAAAGGGAGCAGATATCAAGAAATGCCCCAATTTGGATATAAGAGAGTATATTGATAATATGGCGACCTGTATGGCTGCGGCAGATTTGGTAATTTCAAGAGCAGGTGCGATTACGTTGTCAGAGATACAGGCTTTGGGAAAACCTGCTATCTTAATTCCATCGCCAAATGTAGCGGAAAATCATCAGTACCACAATGCTATGGCTTTGGTAAATAACAAGGCGGCAGAGATAATTGAAGAAAAAGATTTAACAGAGGAACTGTTGATTGAAAAAGTTGACGGACTTTTGCAGAATAAAGAAAAGTTGGCAGAATATTCACAAAATTCTAAAAAGATGGCTATTATTGACGCCAACGAAAGAATTTACTCGGTTATCCGTCAGGTTTTAGGGGCAATTTAATCACAAATGAATATCCCTTTCATAGAATATAATCGGTTAGATTTATTCAGAAGGGGTGCTACAGGTGTCAAGGTTTATTGTCAGCGGCGGCGAAAGGCTTTTCGGAGAAGTTGAAGTTCAAGGGGCAAAAAACAGCGCGTTACCAATACTTGCGGCAACAATACTCACAAAGGGCGAGAATGTTTTGCATAACTGTTCTCGGCTTTCGGATGTTACAACTGCCTTGAAAATATTAAGGTATTTAGGTTGCAGTGCCAATATTACAGGAAATACGGCGATTGTAAATGCCGATAATATGTGCGGAAGTGATATTCCAAACCACCTAATGCGTGAAATGCGCAGTTCAATCGTTTTTTTGGGTGCAATTTTGTCACGAACAGGAAAGGCGTATTTGAGTTTTCCCGGCGGTTGCGAACTTGGACCAAGACCTATAGATTTGCATCTAAAGGCGCTTAAAAAAATGGGCGCAAAAATCACAGAGCGCCACGGTATTCTCGAATGTTCCACCGACAAGGGTTTAAAGGGTGCAAAAATCACCCTGTCCTTTCCCAGCGTAGGGGCAACGGAGAATATTATCCTTGCGGCTGTAAGGGCAAAGGGAACTACCACAATAACAAATGCCGCACGTGAGCCTGAAATTACGGACTTGTGCGATTACCTTAATTCCTGCGGTGCCGATATTTACGGCACAGGGGAGGGAGTTATTGTCATTGACGGTGTTGATGAACTTTACTCAACACAGCATACAATTATTCCCGACAGAATTGTGGGTGCTACTTTAATGTCAGCGGCGGCAGTAACTCACTCTGATATTTGCCTGAAAGGTATTATCCAAAGCCACTTAAATTCCGTTGTGCCTGTGTTTGAAGAAATGGGTTGTCAACTTGAATTTTCAAAAGGGGATTTGTTTTTTAAATCTCCAAAGGTTTTAAAGCCTGTTAGTTTAGTGAGAACGATGCCCTATCCGGGATTTCCCACAGATGCACAGGCGCCGTTGATGGCGGTTTCAACCTTGTGCGAAGGCACGTCGGTTTTTGTGGAAAGTATATTTGAAAACAGATTTAAACACGTTGACGAACTTACAAGACTTGGAGCAAGTATCAGCGTCCAGGGTAAAGTAGCGGTAGTTCAGGGTGTTAAGCATTTATACGGAGCATCCGTTGAGGCTCAGGATTTGCGTGGAGCGGCAGGATTGATTGTTGCGGCTTTAGGCGCAGAGGGTACAACCGACATCGGCGGAATAAAATACCTTGAAAGAGGATACGAAGATTTTGAGGTTGTGTTGAGTTCCTTGGGAGCAAATGTGAAAAAAATTTAGTAAATTAAGATAAAGGAATTTTAAAAGAAAGGGGGATAAATATGGATAACAGACCACCGCAACACAGACGGCAACTTTCTCCAAAGGAGCAAAAGGCTCTTGAACAGCAACGCAGAAAACAACGTGAGCAGGACAGAAAAAGAGGCAGAGCCGAGGCGAAATACCGTGAGGAAGTGAGAAAACAAGCCAGAAAAGAAGGCAGAGACAGTCATGTTGTGATTTCTATTCCGGCAGATTTAGGTCAGAAAAAACCGCCTAAAAAGCAGAGAAAGAAAACAGTGCCGGATATTATCAAGGCTGAAACCGATAAGCGAGTTCGCGATTTACCCCCAACCGACCATTCAGACGGTTACTATGTAAACGAGGTTGCCGTAAGAAAGGCACAGGCTGAAAAGCAACGTAAAAAGCGCAGAAAAGCACAGCCAAAGCAGAGATCACCGAAACAGCGGAGAATAAGACGAATAGTAGCCTATGTTTCTATTTTTGTCTGCGTAATTGTTATCGGAGTTGTTTTGTCCCTGACAGTTCTATTTAAAACAGAAAATATTGTTGTAAAGGGCAATAAATTGTACGATGACAGCACAATTATCCAACTTGCAGGTATCTCTGAGGGTGATAACATTTTTATGGCGTCAATGTCAGGTGATGTTGACAAGGTAAAAAAGAGTTTGCCCTATGTAAAGGACGCAAAGATAGACTTTCAGATTCCTGATACTTTGGTTGTGAGCATTGTCCACGAAACCCCTTATTACAATCTCCAATGTAATAATAAAACATATTTGGTAAGTGAGGACGGCAGAGTCCTTGCAGAAACAGACGAATTAGAGAAAAATCTGATGACGGTGTCTGTTCCCAAACTGAAAGGCTTGAAAATAGGCGAATACATCAGCCTTAAGAAAAATATTTATACAACTACATTACAGGAAATATCTCAAAGCCTTCTTGCTCATAAATATGAGGGCGTAACTGCCATAGATTTAAGCAGGATTTCAAATATAAGCATTACTTATGACAACAGAATCAAAATAAAACTCGGATTGCCGGAGGATTTAGATTATAAAATCCGTACAGCATTTACTATTATCAACCAAAAACTTGACCCTAACAATGCAGGGAAAATCAAGGGCGTGTTAAATGTGTCCGAGTGTAACACTACCAAAAAGTCTTATTTCAGCGAGGGTGAGTTAAAGACTAACATCCCTGTTACTCAAGCAACGGAAAGTACAACCGAAACGGAAACCCAACGTGCAATGTTTGTAACTGTGGAAACAACGGAAACTACCGTTGCTACCACTCAGGCAACCCCCTATTACAGAGAAACTCAGGCTTATTATACAACCCAGGCTCCTGTATATTACACGGAAACCCAGCCTGTAACCTACGGAACTCCCCAAACTGCAACGGAAAGTTACGAATAATTTGTTGCAAATTCTTAAAATACTGTAATTTATGAAAAAAATTTGCAATTTATATTTACTTTTTAGAAAAAATGTGTTACTTTATATAGGTAGAATGCTGTAATTATGTATTGAGTATAAAATCGAGTAGACTTTTAAGGAGGACGTTTATATGGCTTTCGCAGTAGAGATGGAAAGTGAGAATCTGCCAATCATTAAAGTTATTGGTGTAGGCGGCGGCGGTGGAAACGCTGTCAATCGTATGGTATCTATGGAAGTAAAGAATGTTGAGTTTATTGCTGTAAATACAGATGACCACGTTTTAAGACTTTCAAAAGCATCACAGACAATTCAAATCGGTGAAAAATTAACAAGAGGTAAGGGCGCAGGCTCACAGCCGGAAATCGGCAAAAAGGCGGCTGAGGAAAGCAAAGATGAAATTGCCGCACTATTAAAGGATACAGATATGGTATTCGTTACAGCCGGTATGGGCGGCGGTACAGGTACAGGCGCTGCTCCTGTAGTTGCAAAGATTGCTAAAGATATGGGTATTTTAACAGCGGCTGTTGTTACAAAGCCTTTTGCTTTCGAAGGTAAGCGCCGTATGGCTCAGGCAGAGCAGGGTATTCAGGAACTTGCTGCTTGTGTTGACTCATTAATTATCGTTCCTAACGAAAGACTTAAATATGTATCAGATACTCCTATTACACTTCAGAATGCATTTGCTATTGCTGACGATGTTCTACGTCAGGGTGTTCAGAGTATCTCCGACTTAATCCTTGTTCCGGGTATGGTAAACCTTGACTTTGCCGACGTTACTTCCGTAATGAAGGACGCAGGTTATGCTCATATGGGTATGGGCTTTGCAACAGGTAAGGATAAGGCTACCGATGCTGCTGACGCTGCTATTTCAAGTCCATTACTTGAAACATCAATCGACGGCGCAAAGGGTGTTATCATTAACATTACCGCATCTCCTGACATCAGCCTTGATGATATTGACGCTGCTTCAACAATGATTAAGGATAAGGTATCCGACGATGCTAACATTATCTGGGGTGCAGTTATTGACGATTCCCTCGAGGACGCTATCAGCGTAACTGTTATCGCTACAGGCTTCAATGCTGACGGCAAACCTGCTGCTTCCGATGATGACAACGTAATTGTTGAAAACGACGACAAGGACAGCACTGATGACGAGGATGATACATTTTACGACATTATGTCAATCTTTAATAAATAATTTTATTACATAAAAAACTCCTTGCGATTTTTCGCAGGGAGTTTTTTGTATTATTCTTCCATTTGTTTTCCTAAAAAAGCGGCGGCGCTTTGTGCCAACTTGATTTCAGTATCTGTTGGTGCTTTTTTGCTGTCGTTTTTCAGCATAACTACTGCCCCTGTAACATCACCGGCGGCAATTATGGGATAAATTACCGACGCAAAGTGTTCGATACCCTCAACCGGCTGAATTTCATTAATGTTATTTGGATCTGCCTGAAAACTTCTGCGATTTTCCATATAGTTTTCAAGTACGCTTGTAATTCTGCGCTCCAGAAATTCTCGTTTTGAAACGCCTGCCGCTGCGACAACGTGGTCTTTGTCGCAGATAATTGTAGGCAGATTGCTGATTCTTGACAGTACATCTGCGTATTGAGATGCAAATGTTGACATTTCCCCAACAGGAGAATACTTTTTGAAAATCACTTCTCCGTCGGTGGCTGTGTAAATTTCAAGGGGATCTCCCTCTCTGATTCTCAATGTTCGTCTGATTTCCTTTGGAATTACAACCCTACCCAAGTCGTCAATTCTTCTTACTATACCTGTTGCTTTCATTATATATAACTCCCTTAATTTGTATTTTTGGCAAAAATAGTTTTTGTGATTGAGGTAAAATTATACTTATTAAAAAATCTATTTTATCTTGTAAAATATTGGATTTGTGTATTATAATATAAAAAGTAATTCTTAAATCGGTGGTGCAGAAATGATAAAAGTAAAAAACAATAAATTAAAAATTTTTATAAGAGCCTTGCTTACAATACTAATCGCCTTTGTTGTAATAGCGGTTTCCTATGTTGCGTATGTATTTATTGACTATTACAGACTTCCGGACAGGCTTGATATCGATATAGACAACGGCGCAAAAATTGAAAAAATGGAAGTTGACAAAACCTACAGCATTTCTACATATAATATAGGTTTTGGCGCTTATGATCAGGACTTTAGTTTCTTTATGGACGGTGGAGAATCCTCGTGGGCAAAAAGTGAGGAAAGCGACAGAGCCTGTGTTGAGGGTGCATACAATTACGTTAAGGATGAATTAAAGCCCGATTTCACATTATGGCAGGAAGTAGATACTGATTCTACAAGAAGTTACCATATAAACCAATATAAAATCCTAAAGGGCATATTTAAAAACTATGATTCCGCATTTGTTCAGAATTACGATTCTCCCTTTTTGTTTTATCCTTTTAATCAACCTCACGGAAAAAATAAGTCAGGCATAGTAACGGCATCCTCCGTTGATATGAAAAGTGTGTTACGTAGAAAACTTCCTGTATCGGAAACAGTAAGCAGAATTTTAGACTTGGACCGTTGCTACAGCATAACAAAAATACCTGTTGAAAACGGCAAGTACCTGAGTGTTTTTAATATTCATATGTCTGCATACGGCGGAAGTGAGGAAGTAAGACAGGGACAGATAGCAAAATTTACAAAGGATTTCAAGCGAGAGTACAAAGCAGGGAACTACGTAATATGCGGCGGTGACTTTAATCACGATTTAAAGGTGCAGTCAAAGGATGAGAATAACAAAGTGTACTGGGCACAGTATTTTCCCAGAGAAGAGTTGCCAAAGGGCTTTAGCTTTTGTATAGACGGCTTATCAGATGAGGAAAGGGAAAATCTCCACGATACCTGTAGAGTTGCAGATGAACCTTACGAAAAGGGCAAGACCTACGTAATTACGGTAGATGGATTCATTGTGTCGGATAACGTGGAATGTGTAAGTTATGAAAACGTAGATTTGCAGTATAAGTACTCCGATCACGATCCTGTTTATATGGAATTTAAACTTAAAATGAGCAAATAAAACATAATTTTGCATTATATCTCTTAATAATATTCAAAATCCCACATAAATCTTGCAAATTTTGTTAAATTATGAAAGTTTTAAAAAATATCTTGCATTTTTATAGAAGTTGTGGTATTATTAATCTTGTGCTAATAAAGGCAATAAAGAATGGAGGAATTTAATATGGCATTAACAAATCAGTATTTAATTGATTTACTGGAAACAGTAAAAAAACGTAACGCAGGCGAGCCTGAGTTTATTCAGGCTGTAACAGAGGTATTTATGTCCTTGGAGCCTGTTGCAGAGAAAAGACCTGACCTGGTTGAGGCAGGTGTATTTGAAAGAATCGTAGAGCCTGAAAGACAGATTATCTTCCGTGTTCCATGGGTTGACGACAACGGTAAAGTACAGGTTAACCGCGGTTTCAGAGTTCAGTTTAACTCTGCTATCGGTCCTTACAAGGGCGGTTTAAGACTTCATCCGTCAGTATATATCGGTATTATCAAGTTCTTGGGCTTTGAGCAGATTTTCAAAAACAGCCTTACAACACTTCCTATGGGCGGTGGTAAAGGCGGTTCCGACTTTGACCCTAAGGGCAAAAGTGACGGAGAGGTTATGCGTTTCTGCCAGAGTTTTATGACAGAACTTTACAGACACATCGGCCCTGATACAGACGTTCCTGCAGGTGATATCGGTACAGGTGCAAGAGAAGTTGGCTATATGTTCGGCCAGTACAAGAGATTAAAGAACGAGTTTTCAGGCGTACTGACTGGTAAAGGCCTTACATTCGGCGGTTCACTTGCTCGTACAGAGGCTACAGGTTACGGTTTATGCTACTTCACAAACGAAATGCTAAAGGCTAACGGCAAGAGTTTTGAGGGCAAGACTGTTGTAATTTCCGGTTCAGGTAACGTTGCTATTTACGCTACACAGAAGGCTACAGAACTTGGCGCAAAGGTTGTTGCTCTTTCAGATTCAAACGGCTATATCTATGACAAGAACGGTATTGATTTAGATTGCGTTAAGCAGTTAAAAGAAGTTGAAAGAAAGAGAATTAAGGAATATGTCAACACTCATCCTGACGCTGTTTACACAGAGGGCTGCAGCGGTATCTGGACAATTCCTTGTGATATTGCTCTGCCTTGCGCAACTCAGAACGAGATTAACGAGGAGTCTGCAAAGGCTCTTGCTGCAAATGGTTGCTTTGCTGTAGCAGAGGGTGCTAATATGCCTTCAACTCCTGAGGCTATTGATGTTTACTTCGCTAACAATATGCTTTACGGCCCTGCAAAGGCTGCTAACGCAGGCGGTGTTGCAGTTTCAGGTCTTGAAATGAGCCAGAACTCAGAAAGACTTTCTTGGACATTCGAGGATGTTGACGGCAGACTACAGAACATTATGAAAGAAATCTTCAAGTCTTGTGACGAGGCATCTAAAGAATACAATATGCCGGGCAACTATATGGCCGGTGCTAACATTGCCGGCTTCCTAAAGGTTGCTGAGGCTATGAAGGCTCAGGGCTGCGTATAATAAAATAAACCAAATAAATCAGGGACTGCTTTTGCAGTCCCTTTTGTTATTTGATAGGAAACTTCTAATTATTGACAAAATTGTCAGTGGTTGGAAAACAATTATGCATTTCTGTTAATTCATCTAATTTTCCTATCAAATAACAAATAACAATTTATATTGCCCGCTCAGTTGCGCCCTGCGTGCGCACGAGCGATGGCTAAAGAAAGCGCACGCACAAGATGCGCACGCTTTCTTGTATCAAAAAAAGCCCGACAATCACGTCGGGCTTTAAGTTTTTAGAATTTTACCAATTCGGAAATATAATCTTTTAGTTTGTCGATAGCAATTCTTTCCTGTTCCATTGTGTCTCTGTTTCTTACTGTCACACAGCCGTCCTCAACAGAATCAAAGTCGTATGTGATACAAACAGGTGTGCCGATTTCGTCCTGACGTCTGTATCTTTTACCGATAGAGCCTGCGTCATCATAGTCAACCATAAAGTCCTTGCTCAATTCCTCAAAGACCTTTTCAGCCTGTTCGTTAAGTTTCTTTGACAGCGGAAGAACTGCAGCCTTAAACGGAGCAAGTGCAGGGTGCAGTCTTAATACAGTTCTTGTATCCTTTTCGTTAATAACTTCCTCGTCATAAGCCTCTGTCATAAGTGCAAGGAACAGTCTTTCAACGCCTAATGACGGCTCAATAACGTATGGAATGTACTTTTCATTTGTAACAGGGTCGAAGTACTCAAGACTCTTTCCGCTTGTGTTAATATGTTGAGTTAAATCGTAGTCGGTTCTGTCAGCAACACCCCAAAGTTCGCCCCAGCCAAATGGGAACAGATACTCAAAGTCGGTAGTAGCCTTACTGTAGAAACACAACTCCTCAGGGTCGTGATCTCTTAATCTCAAGTTTTCTTCCTTGATATTCAGTGAGTACAGCCAATCTCTGCAGAAACCTCTCCAGTATTCAAACCACTCAAGGTCGGTGCCGGGCTTACAGAAGAACTCAAGTTCCATCTGCTCAAACTCTCTTACACGGAAAATAAAGTTACCGGGAGTAATCTCGTTTCTAAATGATTTACCAATCTGCGCAACGCCGAAAGGTACTTTCTTACGGCTTGTACGCTGAATATTTGCAAAGTTTACGAAAATTCCCTGTGCTGTTTCAGGTCTTAAATAAATTTCGCTTTTGCTGTCCTCGGTTACGCCCTGGAAAGTCTTGAACATAAGGTTAAACTGACGGATATCGGTAAAATTTTGTTTTCCGCATTCAGGACAAACAATACCCTTTTCCTTAATATAGTCCATCATCTGCTCATTTGACCAGCCTGCAACATTTGTACCGTCAAAGTCCTCAATAAGGTTGTCCGCTCTGTGTCTTGTTTTACACTCACGACAATCCATCAGCGGATCTGAAAAACCGCCTAAATGACCTGACGCAATCCAAGTTTGCGGATTCATTAAAATTGCAGAGTCAAGACCTACGTTGTACTTGTTTTCCTGCACAAATTTTTTCAGCCAAGCCTTCTTAATGTTATTTTTAAGTTCCATACCTAAAGGACCGTAATCCCAGGTATTTGCAAGACCGCCGTAAATTTCCGAACCAGGATAAACAAAACCTCTGCCCTTGCAAAGAGCAACGATGTTTTCCATAGATTTTTTACTGTTCTCCAAAACATTACCCCATTTCTGTAAAATAATTAACTAAAGATATACATATAAATAGTAATAAAAAATCTATAAAATGTCAAGACAAAACCCTTACAAATTCACATAAATTAAAATTGTAAATAGACCACCAAAAAATTGTGATTTTTTTACTTTTTATAAAAATAATATGAAAAACATCTTGAAAATATATGCAGAATAGATTATAATACAAGTAAGCTTAAACCATAGGTTTCTATGGAAAGTAATATTTATCATTTAGGAGGAAATAATGATGAGAAAAACATTTAAGAGAGCTTTAAGCTTAGTTCTCGCAGTTTTAGTTCTTGCTTCTATGGCTTGCGTTGTTGCTTCTGCTAACAGCGGTCAGAATGTTAACAACAAACTTACTGACATTATCACAAGCACAGAAGGAACAAACACATACTATTTCTACATGCCTGACGCATGGAAGAATCAGTACAATGACACATACGTAGAAGGCGACGAGTCTTCATATTCAGCAGGTATCTACTGGTGGGAAGGCACAGGCAACTGTGAAGATAACCCAAATGCAGAGGGTAACGGTTGGCCAGGATACAACGTAACAGAGCAGGTTGCTCCTAACGTATTCGCTGCTCACGTTCCAACAGATGTTACTACAATCATCTGGAATAACACAGTTAACGGCGGTACAGACAATACTCTTCCTGAGTACACTGCTGCTATCCAGTCTTCAAACATCCCTTCAGAGTATTTCGATCCGGACGATGCTACTGATACATACAAGTTCTTCCCAGAGGGTACAGAGAACTTTGATGGTATGATCTATGTATGCGACCCAGAGGCTACTGAAATCAACGCCTATAGCGGCAAGGCTACATACAAGGGTTCTTGGTTATACTACTATGGCGACGGCAAATACGGCGTTCAGAAGACTTTAGCTGAGGCTGAGGCTGCTAATGCTGTTTACTCAAACGGTGAGTTCCCTGTTTACGGCTTCCAGATTGATGCTAAAGAATTAACTGTTTATACAAACGCTACAGGTACAATCACACCTAACAAGTCAAACTGCACAGCAACAATCGCTGACGAGTCAATCGCTACAATCACTCAGGACGAAGTTACAGGTGTTGTAACAGTTACTCCTGTAAAGATTGGTAAAACAACAGTTACTTTCTCATACACTGACGGCGCAGACGTTACAACAAAAGAATGCGTAATCACTGTTAGCGATCCACCTACAACAATCGACGTTGCAGCTGCAAAGAGCGTTTACGTTAAGAAGTCTGTTAAGTTAGGTGCAAAGGTTGCAAACGGCAAGGGCACAACAACTTACAAATCTTCTAACACAAAGATTGCTAAGGTTGACAGCAAGGGTAACGTAACAGGCGTTAAGGCTGGTAAGGCTACTATCACAGTATCAAACAACGGCGCTTCTGAGAAGGTTGCTGTTACTGTTAAGAACCCTGTTGTAAAGATTGGCGGCAAGACTGTTACTGCAGGCAAAACTCTTAATACTTCAGTAAAAGCAAAGAAAACTCTTAAGGTTGCTGTAAGCAACGCTGTTGGTAAGACAACTTACACAACATCTAACAAGAAGGTTGCTACTGTTACTGCTAAAGCTGTTAAGGGCGTAAAGAAAGGCACTGCTAAAATCACAATTAAGGCATCAGGCGTTTCTTTCAAAGCTAAGGTTAAAGTAAAATAATTTTTCTTAATCCTCCCCGCTGAGTAATTCAGCGGGGATTTTTTTTGTTTAATTTTATATCTAATTACCATTTGTATTTCCGTATCTATGGACGTCTAAAGCATACCGAATTCCTTTTATGCAAAATTACCAAATAAGCCCTTTTATTTTCTACTAAATTTAAATTATAAATATTTTGTAACTATTGAATAAAAAATTAAAAAATTGTATAATATGATTGAATATATATACGTAGGAGGTTAATTATGCGTAATTCATTCAAAAAGGCTTTAAGCCTAGTACTTGCATTGACATTACTTATGTCAATGGTTTGTATTTCAAATTTCGCAGTTAGTGCTGAATCTACACAGTACAAGCTGGGCGATGCGAATACAGACGGTAATGTTGACGTAATGGATGCTACTACAATTCAGCAGATAGCTGCTAAGTTAGTTACACCAACTGACCAACAGCGATATCTTGCTGATGTAACCGGTGACGGCGAGATTGACATCCGTGACGCAACAATAATTCAGCAGTACATCGCTATGGTTTTAGGCGATGCACCAACAAATGCAGACGGATACAAAATTGGTGATCTTGTAACATTTGGCGAAAATCCAACTTCTCCATCTACAAGCCCATCAACAGAACCACAGCCAACAAGCGAGTCTCAGGAAACTCAGCCAACTTCAGTAGCAACAAAGGTTGTTAAGTTTACAGACAACCAGGGTTGGGGCGAGGCTTATGCATATTTCTGGTGTGATGAATATCCGGATATGGCAGGAGAATGGCCGGGCGTAGCAATGACTAAGGACGGCACTAATGATTTTGGCCAGGATGTTTATTCAGTAGAAATCCCTGCAGGTGCTACAAAGGTAATCTTTAACGGCATCGGTCAGCAGACAGTAGATGTAACATTGGCTGATGAAGAGGGTTATTACACAGACGGAACAAAGGACGACAAGGGACACTTCAATGTATTCCCATGGTCTTATGTACCTGCAACATCCGAGGAAACACAGCCAACAAGTGAGTCAGTAGAGGAAACTTCTGAATCAGTAGAAGAGACTTCTGAATCCACAGAGGCTACAACAGAATCAGTAGCAACAAAGACATATACATTCTACTTTGCACCACTTGCAAGTGACGTGGAAGCAGGCTACAAATTCATTGCAAACGTACAGAGTGATGCAGATGTAGAGAACCCATGGTTCCCATACGAAATGACAGCAACAGGTACAACATTCAACGGCGCAGTTGTATATGCAGCAGAGATTACAGTACCTGAATCACAGAATATGCTGACACTACAGTTCCAGGTATATGATGATACAAACTGGAAGCATCAGATTCTGGTAGTAAACAGCACAGTAACACCATACTCCGCATATGACGGAAAG
>JAQXSC010000073.1 GCA_029218825.1 Oscillospiraceae bacterium
GTTGTTGATTCCATAGGGGGCAAGTTGCTTGTCCAAATAGATTTTGTAAAATCGGTCTGTTACTGAAAGCCATTTTAATAGTTTCATAGATATATTCCTCCTAACCACCAGTATTATAACACAATATGCGTGCGCACGCAACCACCTTTTAACATTATATCTGCCGCTTTGTCCTCCTAAACACAAATCAATTCTACATCTATAATCTCTACTGCTCTGCTACGAATATTATTCATTTTCCCGACCCATTCAAGCTGATTTTCTGCCTTTAGCTGTTCTGTCACGCCCTCACATTCTGCCATCTGTTTTACCAGCCGAGAAAACATTTCCTCTGCCTGTCGATCAATATCAGCAAGGTAACTGTTCAGTTTTCCGCTTGTCAACAAATTAGAATAAAACAGCCGTTTATGCTCTTTCAAGTAGCGTTTATGCCGCTGTCCCCATATGCCGATAGATTGTGTTTCTGTTTCGGGCAGTTTCAAATCGGGGAGAAAATAATCTCCAACCCGTATATAAGTGCCGCCCATTTCTTCAAAAATCGTCTTTGTCATTGTGTATTCCTACCTTTCATTTTGATTATCTCTAAAGCGTTTATCACGCTGTTTAGACTGTTTGGCTTGCTCTAAAAGTCCATCAATTTGCTTGCTGCCGAATACCTTACGGAGTAGTTTATAATCCCTGTTTTGCTCCTTCAGTTCAGCATTTTCAGCGTTAAGACTGCTGTTTTTTCTGCTCAACACTTGGTTTTCACGATACAGACTTGCGTTTGTTGCGTTCAGCCTGTGATAACTGTCCCACGCTTCAAAACATCGGGCAAATACGGTTTTAATAAGCGATTTTAACCTCTTGATAAGCGGCTCGGCGAACTTTGTTTTATAGGTTTTGGCTGTCATTAACCCCGATGGTTCGGGTAGATTATATTCAGGTGCAGTATCTAAGCTATCGCTTATTGCCTGCAATCGCTCAATACCGTCATCAAAATTCTGCACTCGGTCTGAAAGAGATTTCACCACATCGGTTTTCTCGGCAATCTGACTGTCAAGAGCCGATATTTCTTTTTCCCGTTCCTGCTTTTTGTAATCAAGAACGGACAAATGCTTATCGTGTGTGCCTTTCTGCTCCCACTCAATTCCGTACCGTTCCATAACGGAGGCAAGCTGTTCTTTTTCAGAAAGTACCCATTGCGACCATTCCGTATCGCCACGAGTACCGCCCTTAAATTCCTGCGCCACAAGAGCCTGTTTTAGCGACACTCTTGTATCTAAACCTCGCTTGCTACCTGTTGTAAACGGTACAAAGTCAATGTGAATATGCGGTGTTGCTTCATCCATATGCAGATGAACAGAGAACACATATAAGTTTGGATTTCTCTCTCGAAAACCCTTGTAATACTCATCCAAAATCTGCTTTGCAAGCTGTCCGTTTTCGCTTTCTGCACTCATATTATCTTTATCGCCAATCTGTAAAATCAGTTCGTGAAACGGCTTTTCCTGTTTGCCTGTACGGATTTTGTCATAATAGTTTTCTATCTTTCGGTCTGCCCTTGTCTGCTTATCATTGTATCGTTTCAGAGCTTCATCAAATAGTTTGTGATATGCTTTTTCGATGTTCTCATTGCAATAATCTATATTCAAGTGGGTGCGCTCTGGAGCAACATTCTCTGCTGTAAACTTTCGGCTGTTGTGATTGATCGAGCCATTTCCGACCATTGCACTAATTGTTCTTTGCATTTTATCACGCCCTTTCTTTTCGGTTAGTGGTTCTGTTACTCTTGCCAAGAGTAACGCAAAAGCACTTTTGTCAGCTTCGCCAACAAAAATGCAACCTGCAAGCAGGTTTTGCGCTCTCCGAGAGGTAAGGGCTGTCCTTTGAAAAGGACACCCTTACAACCCCGTCTAAACTTTTGTGACGGTGTGTGACGATGGTGACGGTATTTTTGATACCGCACCCGCCCCTAAAATCATCGTCACACCGTCACATATCGTCACGCCTGCTCCAATCGGGATAGCTTTACTTTTCGCTCACTTCGACTGCGGCTGTTCTCATAGAAAATCTTATACTCATTTAGCAAACGCCCCGCATTGATATTCAGCTTTCGTGTGAGAGCGTTAGGCTGAATATCAAGCTGAAGAATAGATCAAAGCTCCGTAGGCGTCCCCGTCCATTCATTACTGCCCGAAGAAAGCAATTGCGCTATCTTTTCAAGCAAAGGTTCGGGCGGTTCTTTCCAAAGCTCCGTTTCTGTACGTTCCAGCTCCCACAGCAAAGTTTCGGTATTGCGATTGAGGTACAGCTTTTGGTCTTGCTGATCTCTGCCCGATACTTCAAGCGTGGCGGCGTTGCTTGTGCGTTTCTCTTTTTGCAGAAGAAACGCCCCATCCGCCGCACCGAGCAAGCCTGTCGTTCCCGAAATCATATTAAATTTATCATCCGCTGTTTGCTTCCTCGTGTGATGAACAAGCAGAATACAAATGCCGTACTTATCGGCAAACTGTTTCAGCCGTGTGATGATTTCATAATCGTTTGCGTAGCTGTAATTATCCCCGCCGACTTCTCTGACCTTTTGGAGCGTGTCAATGATAATCAGGCTTGTATCGGTGTGTTCCTGCATAAACCGCTGTAACTGAGCGTCCAATCCATTACCGAGACTGTCGGCTGAAACAGAGAAGAAAAGATTGTCTGTGCTGTCTGTTCCGAACATTCGGTATAGCCGTTCCTGCAAGCGTCGGTAATCATCTTCAAGAGCAAGATACAGCACCGTTCCTTTTCGGACGGTATAATCCCATAGCGGTGTGCCTGTGCTGATATGATAGGCAAGCTGCGCCATCAGGTAACTTTTGCCGAGCTTCGGCGCACCGACAAAGAGATAAGTGCCAGTATAGAGCAAGCCGTCAATCAGCGGCGGCTTGCTTGGATATACGGTGTCGTAAAGCTCTGTCATAGAAATTGTTTCAAGGTCGTTGATTTTTCCTGCTTTTTCGGATATACTATTGTCAGTACATTTTGAAATTGGCTGCTCCGTATCTGTTGCCGCAGATACATCAAGGGCAGTCATTTCTTTTTTATTCTCCATTCCCATCTTCTCCTTTCAGCCCGCCGAGAATAACGGCAATCAATTCGATTGTGTCAAGCAATTCATCATCAATACCGTTTCCTGCTTCAATCCTCTGTAATTCCGCAAGGACGGCAGCAAGCTCATTACGGAGTGCCTTATACACTCTCGGATTGCCCTGCACAACCACATCTTGGCATAAGAGCCGTCTTGTGATATAGTCCTGCTTGGTAAGCCCCGAAAGTCGTACTGCCCTGTCTATCTGCTCGCTTTCTTCGGGCGATACCCGAAACCCTACCGTGATATTTCTCCAACGGTTTTTGTTGTCCCTGTTTTTCGCTGACATATTAAAAATCTCCTTTCCCTAAATCGTCTAATCGCTCTGCCATTTCCGTCTGTTTGGACGGGAACAGGTGGGCGTACTGATAAGTGATTTCAATACTTTCATGTCCTACACGGTCTGCAATCGCCACCGCCGAAAATCCCATATCAATCAGTAAACTGATATGGCTGTGTCTCAAGTCGTGAATGCGGATACGCTTCACGCCTGCGGCTTTCGCCCCTCTGTCCATCTCGTGATGAAGATAGCTTTTTGTTACCGTGAAAATGCGGTCTTTCTTTTTCAGACCGTAAAGCATACCGATATATTCCTGCATTTCCTCACAGAGAAACTGCGGCATTTTGATTATTCGGTTGCTCTTTTTTGTTTTCGGTGTAGTAATCACATCTTCTCCGTGTAAACGCTGATAGGATTTACTAATCGTTACCGTTCCCTTGTCAAAATCAAAATCGGAGGCGGTCAAGGCTAATAATTCGCCTTCACGGATACCGCACCAATACAGCATTTCAAAGGCGTAAAAGGAAACTGGCTTATCCATCATCTCATCGGCAAATTTCTTATATTCTTCTCTCGTCCAGAACAGCATTTCCTTGTGTTCCTCGCTTCCCATATTTCCCACCTTTGCCGCAGGATTTGACCGCAATTCATAATAGCGTACAGCGTGATTGAATATGGCTGACAACTGATTGTGCAGCGTTTTCAGATAGGTTTGTGAATACGGTTTTTTCTTCTCGTCACGGTAAGCAAGCATTTCATTCTGCCAAGTGATAATCTCTTTTGTGGAAATCTCGCTGATTTTCAGGTTGCCAAAGTAGGGCAGTATCTTCGTGCGAATGATATGCTCCTTTGTCAGCCAAGTATTTTCCTTCAGACGGTTTTTCACATCGTTAATATACAGTTCCGTAAAGGCTTCAAAACTCATATCAAGGTCAGACGAGTTTTGTAACTGAAACATTCGCTCCCATTCCTGCGCTTCTTTCTTTGTGGCGAAACCCCGCTTGCATTTCTGCTTGCGTTCGCCTTTCCAGTTCACATATCTCGCCATTACATACCAAGTGCCGTTGTCCTCATTTTTGAATACTGGCATTATTTACTCTCCTTTCCTGCTCCGTAGAGCCTTTCATAAAAATACTGGCGGTTTACACGCCCTGCAATCGTAATAAATCCCTGTGCTTTCAGTTCCTCGTTCAGCTTTCTGATGAGCTTATAGGCATAGGGCTTTGATACGCTTAGTTCCTGTGCCACATCATCGGCACGAATGAATTTGTTTTCCATATCATCAGTCCTTTCATTAAATTTTCAAGTTGCCGTTTTACCCGAATGTCGTTTTTCTGTGCCTGCCCCATTTCAGCGGCGTTGCTTCGCTCGTTTCCTTTTCGGAAAGTCCTTGCAAAGACATATCCCATTCAGACGGTCATTCAGTTGCATTTATTAAGCGCATTTGCTTAATGCCCTTTAATTATACTAAGCATATTTGCTTTTGTCAAGTGGCTTTCAAGAAAATATTAAACTTTTTTGTTTCATTTTCTCTTGACAATTCCTAAACTTATATGCTATACTACTTGCAGATACATAAGGCAAGGAGTGAAACACTATGGCTATTGGCGAAAGAATACATTTTTTTAGGCTTCTGCGTGGTATGACGCAGAAATATCTCGGTACAGCTGTCGGTTTTCCCGAAAAGTCCGCTGATGTGCGTTTGGCTCAGTACGAAACAGGCACACGCACACCGAAAGCAGACTTAACGGCGGCATTGGCGCAGGTGCTTGATGTTTCCCCACAGGCTCTCTCTGTTCCCGACATTGACAGCTACATCGGACTTATGCACACCTTATTTACCCTTGAAGATATTTACGGTCTGACCGTCAGCGAAGCAGACGGAGAGGTCTGCTTAAAAGTCAACAAGGACAAAGGCAAGGACGCCGCCGAGCTACTGAAAATGCTCTGTGCTTGGAAAGAACAGGCGGACAAGTTATCTTCCGAGGAAATCAGCAGAGAAGAATATGACCGATGGCGTTATTACTACCCGAAATATGACACCACGCAGCTTTGGGCGAAAGTTCCCTCGCAGGAACTTAGCGACGCTCTTGTTGACGCTTTCAAAGACCACCTCCAATCCGACAAATAAAGATAAAGACAACAAAACGCCCTTAGCTATGAGTTACTACCCACAGCTAAGGGCGTTATAAATAATATGGATTTATTCAGAGTATGGCTCTGAACACCAGTCATACAAGCCGCTTGAAAATCATTCCGCTACCTGCAAACCACTTGATAGTGAGAATAATCGCATTTATATGACTGTTATCAATTTGTTATCAAAAGGCCTCTTGAAATGCCGCAAACCCGCATAAACACTAGGCTTTTTCGGATTCTCAATTTATTCCCACTCGATTGTGCCGGGTGGTTTTGAGGTAATGTCATAAACTACCCTGTTTACGTTTTCGACCTCATTTATAATGCGACTTGCAACTCTTGACAGAATATCATATGGGATTTTTGCAAAGTCTGCTGTCATAAAGTCATCGGTTGTAACCGCACGGATTGCGATTAGGTGGTCGTATGTTCTGTGGTCACCCATTACGCCAACGGTTTTAACATCAGGTAAAACAGCAAAAAACTGGGATAACTCCTGTGCTATACCGCTTTTTTCGATTTCATCACGGAATACAGCGTCGGCGTCCTGCAACACTTTAATCTTATCCTGTGTAATTTCGCCGATAATACGTACTCCAAGTCCCGGACCCGGGAATGGCTGACGCCACACAAGTTCCTTTGGAATACCCAGCAATTCGCCGACCTTACGAACTTCGTCCTTAAACAGATCGCACAGCGGCTCGATAACATCATCGAATTTAATATCGTCAGGCATTTTAACCTTATTATGGTGAGTTTTAATCTTGTCGGCATCACCCTTACCGCTTTCGATACAGTCAGGGTAGATAGTGCCTTGTGCGAAAAATCCGCCCTCAGCCTCTTCCCTGATTTTATTCCAGAACACATTGAAAAATTCTGTGCCTATAATATTACGTTTTTTCTCAGGGTCGGTAACACCTTTTAGTTTTGAAATAAATTCTTCACCGCAATTTACACGGACAAATTTCATATCAAACAGTTGTGTGAAAGTCTGTTCAACAAAATCGCCCTCATCTTTACGCATAAGACCTTGGTCAACAAACACGCAGGTCAGTTGTTTACCTACTGCTTTACTGAGCAAAGCCGCTGCAACTGAGGAATCAACACCGCCGGACAAACCTAAAACAACTTTCTTATCGCCGATTTTTTCTCTTAATGCGGCAACTGTGTTGTCGATAAAGCCTTCCATCTGCCAATCCCCAGCACATTTACACACCTCAAACAAGAAATTCTTTAGAATATCCTTACCGAACTGTGTATGTGTTACCTCAGGGTGGAATTGGACAGCATAAATATTTTTTTCAACATTTTCCATAGCGGCACATGGGCAATCTGCACTGTGTGCGGTAACTTCAAAACCCTTTGGGGCTTGGCTGATATAGTCTGTATGGCTCATCCATACAATGCTGTCAGCCGGTACATTTTTGAAGATAAGGCTGTCTTTTTTGGTAACAGTCATTTCGATTTTGCCGTATTCACTTGTAGTTGCGTTTTCAACCTTACCGTCGCACATCCAGGAAATAAGTTGGCAACCGTAACAAATACCCAAAACAGGAATACCTAAATTAAGTATTTCCTTGTCATAATGAGGGGAATTCATATCATATACAGAGTTTGGTCCACCTGTAAAGATAATACCCTTATAGTTTGCTGCCTTTATTTCTTCGATGCTGACTGTATATGGCTTGATTTCAGCATATACGTTATTATCTCTAACTCGACGTGCAATAAGTTGATTGTACTGTCCGCCAAAATCCAAAACGAGAATTTTCTCTATATTAAGGCTCATAATATCACCTCAGTTTATCTGTAAATTATATCATCTCTTGAAGGTCCGTTACTTACCATACCGATATGTACGCCGATTTCCTTTTCGGCAAATTCAATGTATTCTCTACATTCCTTTGGTAAATCCTCGTACTTCTTAATACCTGTAACGTCACACTTCCAGCCCTTAAGAACCTTTAGTACAGGCTTACATCTTTTTAACTTTGTTGTGCTTGGGAAGTAGTCGATTACTTTTCCGTCAAGTTCATAAGCAACACATACAGGAATTTCATCAAGATAACCAAGTGCGTCAATTACGGTAAATGCTACTGTAGTTGCACCCTGCACCTTACAGCCGTAACGTGATGCAACAAGGTCAAGCCAACCCATACGACGTGGACGTCCTGTTGTAGCACCGTACTCACCGCCGTCACCGCCGAAGTTACGTAGTTTGTTTGCCTCTTCGCCGAAAATTTCGGAAACGAATTCACCTGCACCTACAGCGCTTGAATAAGCCTTAACTACTGTAACAACCTCTTTTATTTCATAAGGTGGGATACCTGCGCCTACTGCACCGTAACCTGCGATTGTGTTTGAGGAAGTAACCATTGGATAAATACCAAAGTCTGTATCCTTTAGTGAGCCAAGTTGACCCTCAAGGAGAATATTTTTGCCTTCAGCAAGAGCATTGTGGATAAATTCAAAGGAATCTCCAACATATGGAGCAAGTAATTCCTTATATTCCATTAGTTTGTCAAATACTTCCTCAACAGTAATCTCAGGCTTGTTGTATAGATTACGCAAGGTAGCATTTTTAATCTCGACAGCATGAGCGATTTTCGCTTTTAGGCTATCTACGTCATCATACAGTTCGTTAATCTGGAAACCGATTTTGCTGTACTTATCTGAATAGAAAGGAGCAATACCGCTTTTAGTTGAGCCAAAAGAGTTTTTGCCAAGTCTTTCTTCCTCGTAACAGTCAAATGCTACATGGTATGGCATAACAATTTGAGCCCTATCGGAAATAAGAACATTAGGCTTTGGAACTCCTCTGTCCTCTAATTCTTTCATTTCCTTAATGAAATTTTCTACACTGAATGCTACACCGTTGCCGATAACATTTGTAATGTTTTGGTGGAAAACACCTGAAGGCAACTGATGAAGTGCGAATTTACCATAGTTGTTTATAATAGTATGTCCTGCGTTTGCACCGCCTTGAAAGCGGATTACAACATCGCTGTCGTTTGCAAGTACGTCGGTAATTTTACCTTTACCCTCGTCGCCCCAGTTTGCGCCAACAATAGCCTTTACCATATTAAATCACTCCTTGAAAATTATACGTTAATTTCCGGTTTTTCTGTTTCTAAATCTTTATATCTTTCAAGAACAGGTTTAACTTCCTCGTTTAAAAAGTCAACAGTCTGCTCTTTTGCTCTGCCTGTGTATTTTTCAGGCTGTAAAATCTGTTCAAGTTCCTCTAATGTAACTCCAAAAGCGTCATCATTTGCAATACGCTCAAGAAGGTCATTTTCGCCGCCTTCTTCTTTGATAACCTTTGAAGCCGCCATTGAGTGCTGTCTGATTTTCTCGTGGAGTACCTGTCTGTCTGCGCCGCGATTTTTCACAGCGTCCATCATAATATTTTCTGTAGCCATAAAAGGAAGTTCTTTTCTGAGCCTTGATTCAATAACCTTTGGATATACTACAAGTCCGTCGGCAACATTTGCGTAAAGGTTTAGAATACCGTCAATAGCCAAGAAAGCCTCAGGAATGCTCAGACGTTTATTTGCACTGTCATCAAGTGTTCTTTCAAACCACTGTGTAGCAGAAGTGAAATATCCGTTTAAAACGTCCACCATAACATAACGTGACAAAGAGCCGATACGCTCACTTCTCATTGGGTTACGTTTGTAAGCCATTGCTGATGAGCCAATCTGATTTTTCTCGAAAGGTTCCTCAACCTCTTTTAAGTGCTGTAGCAATCTGATATCGTTAGAAAACTTTGACGCACTCTGTGCAATACCTGCAAGAACATTTAAAAATTGTGAGTCAACCTTACGTGAATATGTTTGTCCGGATACTGCAAAGCATCCTTTATATCCCATTTTTTCGGCTATTTTTCTGTCAAGTTCCTTGCATTTTTCATGGTCGCCCTCAAATAGTTCAAGGAAACTTGCCTGTGTACCTGTTGTACCCTTTGAGCCTAAAAGTTTTGCCTTTGAAAGTTGATATTCAACATCTTCAAGGTCAAGAAGCAAATCCTGAATCCAAAGAGTAGCACGTTTACCTACAGTTGTAGGCTGTGCAGGTTGAAAATGTGTAAAACCAAGTGTAGGCAAAGCCTTATATTCATCTGCAAATTTTGAAAGATTGCGGATAACTGTAATAAGTTTATTTCTGACAAGTTTTAATGCCTCTGTCATAATAATAATATCTGTGTTATCACCAACATAACAAGAGGTTGCGCCAAGGTGGATAATACCTTTTGCATCAGGGCATTGAACACCGTAAGCGTGAACATGGCTCATTACATCGTGGCGTACAAGTTTTTCCTGTGCCTGTGCAACTTCGTAATTAATGTCGTCCTGATGTTCCTTTAACTGGTCAATCTGCTCCTGTGTGATTGGCAAACCAAGTTCTTTTTCAGATTCTGCAAGGGCAATCCATAACTTTCTCCATGTTCTGAATTTCATATCAGGTGAGAAAACGTACTTCATTTCCTTGCTTGAATATCTTGCGGATAATGGGGATTCATATACATTTTTTTCCATTAGACTTCCTCCTTTGAGGTACAATTATTATCAAAAGTCATACCGCCACGCTCTTTGCCCTCTAAAGCATTTTTAGTTATCGGTGCCGGATATTTTCCAGAGAAACAAGCGTCACATACTCCGATATTTTTGTTACCAAGCATTTCTCCCAAGGACTTCGCAGGTAAATATCCCAAAGAATCTGCTCCGCTTAATTTACAAATTTCATCTATTGTGTGGTTTACTGCAATAAGTTCTCCACGTGAAGGGATGTCTGTTCCGTAGTAGCAAGGCCACAAAAACGGCGGTGAACTTATACGCATATGAACTTCTTTAGCACCGGCATCTCTGAGCATATTTGTAATTCTGTCAATAGTGGTACCACGGACTATACTATCATCAATTACAACTACACGTTTGCCTTTTATTTTATCGGAAATCGGATTCAGTTTAATACGTACCGATTTCATTCTTTCACCCTGTGAGGGTTTAATAAAGGTACGTCCGATATAACTGTTCTTTACAATACCCTTTTCGTAAGGGATTCCGGACTCTTCGCTGTAACCGATAGCCGCGTCAATTCCGGATTCAGGAACACCGATTACCATATCAGCCTCTACAGGAAACTCTCGAGCAAGTATTCTACCTGCCTGTTTACGTGATTCGTAAACGCTGATACCATCAATATAACTGTCGGAACGTGCAAAATAGATGTATTCAAAAACGCACAGAGATTTGTTACATTCTTTTTCAGGCTTAATTGAGCGAACACCGGTTTTATCAACTACAACAATTTCTCCTGCCTCAACATCCCTGATAAATTCTGCGCCACAGGCGTCAAGTGCGGCAGATTCACTTGCAAAAACTATGCTGTTATTGATTTTTCCCATACACAGCGGTCTGAAACCATGAGGGTCACGAGCCGCAACCATTTTGCTTGGGCTCATAACAAGTAATGAATATGCGCCCTCTATTCTCTTAACTGCGTTTGCAACTGCCATTTCAACAGAATGACATTTTAAGCGCTCACGGGCAATCATATAGCATATTACTTCGGAGTCAATGGTAGTTTGAAAAATAGCACCACGTTCTTCAAGTTCCTTGCGTATTTCCATAGCATTTGTTAAGTTACCGTTATGTGCGACAGCAAGTGTGCCTTTTACATAACGCATAACAAGCGGTTGTGCATTTTCAAGCACAGAGCCGCCTGCTGTGGAATAACGGACGTGAGATACAGCCATCTGTCCGTCTAAAGAATCAAGGATTGAATTGTTGAAAACCTCAGTAACAAGCCCCATATTTTTGTGGGAATTAATAACGCCGCAATCAGATACAGCAATACCGCAACTTTCCTGTCCACGGTGTTGCAAAGCAAGTAGGCCGTTATAACAGGCATAAGCAGGGTTAACTGTACCGTCACCATATATACCGAAAACTCCACATTCCTCGTGTAAGCCTTCTTTTGGTAGGTTATCAAAAGTAAAATTCAAGGGTGTCACCATCCGAAAAAAGTTAATTAGTTAAGACCGACACGCTTCATCATTTCTGCGTATGCGTCCTCTACACCGCCCATATCACGGCGGAATCTGTCTTTATCAAGTTTTTCTTGAGTGTCCATATCCCAAAAACGACAAGTGTCAGGTGAAATTTCATCAGCAAGTAAAATCTCGCCGTGGAAACGACCAAACTCGATTTTAAAGTCAATTAAATCAACATTTACTGATTTAAAGAACTCAACCATTACATCATTAATTTTATATGCTAATTCAGAAATTTTTGCAATTTCTTCCTTTGTAGCAGCACCGATAGCATAAATCTGGCTGTCATTAATCATTGGATCGCCTAAAGCATCGTCCTTTAGACAGAATTCCAAAGTAGGACATTTTAGTGTTGTTCCCTCAGGAACGCCAAATCTTTTTGAGAAAGAGCCTGCTGCCTTATTACGGATAATAACTTCAAGAGGAACAATCTCAACTTTTTTAAGAACAGTTTCTCTGTCGTTCAATTCTTCAACATAGTCTGTGGGAACACCCTTTGCCTCAAGAAGCTTGAACATAAAGTTGCTCATACGGTTGTTTACAACACCCTTGCCGACGATAGTACCCTTTTTCTCACCGTTAAATGCAGTTGCATCATCCTTGTAAGATACGATACAATAGTCAGGATTTTCTGTTGCAAATACCTTTTTTGCTTTTCCTTCATACATTTGTTCCTTTTTCTCCATAATGTGCCTCCATAAATTAATATAAATACAAATATTTCAACAGAATATATTATATATAAAAACAGTCAAGTGAAATTTGCAAAAAAGAATTATAATTTATTTTATAATTATAGTATAAAATATAGGTATAAGCGTTGAAATTCTGTATTATATTACACATAGAAATTTACAAAATTATTACAAATAGAAAAAGAGTGAAAAGTGATATTGATTTTTTCAAAATAATAGTGTATAATAAACGAGATATTTGCCGGTGTGATGGAATTGGCAGACGTAGTGGACTCAAAATCCACCGGTAGCGATACCGTACCGGTTCGAGTCCGGTCACCGGCACCAAAAATAGGCGGTTTTCTAACCGCCTATTATTTTTTGCTAAATTAACTTAAACCGCTCTAAATGGCTTGTTTATGCGGTTTTTCGGACTTTTGCAAAATTCCGCTAAGTTAAGTTAAAACAAACTAAAACAAGTAAAATTAAGTTAAATTGCTATCAAAAGTGCTATCAATTTGCTATCATTATTTTTTATGAAATCTTTAGACACTGACAGTTTTACCTTGTTCTTTCAAATCACAAATAATAAAGAACAAAACATGGTGTAACCTCTTTTTGGGGTTGCACCATTTTATTATTAATATTTTTCAACAAATTTCTATTATACTTTTACAAATTTACATTTATTTGCTATAATGATTGTGTTTATTATTTTTACGACAAATCTTTTAAAATATAATCAAAGTCCATTTTATTGGGCTCTAG
>JAQXSC010000074.1 GCA_029218825.1 Oscillospiraceae bacterium
GGTCTTTATGAGTAATATCAAGGAAAAACTCCTCGCTGTTTGTTTTGATTGATTCCTTAATAACAGCCTCGGACACAACATCTCTCGGTGCAAGCTCTCCACGTTTGTCATAATCAAATGCAAAACGTCTGCCCTCACAGTTAAGATATACTGCACCCTCGCCTCTTACTGCTTCTGAAATAAGGAAACGCTCTCGTGCATTTTCCGCAGCAAAGGCTGTGGGGTGGAACTGGATTCGTGAAAGGTGCTTGATTTCTGCTCCCAGCATATGGGCAAGAGCAATGCCGTCACCTGTTGCAATAGCTGAGTTTGTAGTGTATTTATATATTCTGCCTATACCGCCTGTGGCAATAAGCACAAATCTGCTTCCTGTCTGAATAATTTTATTATCCTGCAAAAGCCCCAGATAGAAGCCGTTTTCAACCTTGTCTATTTCATAAACCAGGGTGTTTTTCATCATATCCACGTTTGGCTTTTTCATAACCGCTTCAATAAGCTTATCAACAATTGCCTTGCCGGTAGAGTCCTTATGATGTACAATTCTGTGACGTGAATGGCCTGCTTCAAGAGTTTTGGAAAGCTCTCCTGATGCTTCCTTGTCAAATTCTACACCGATTTCCTTAAGAGCAAGTACATCTGACGGACCTTCCTCCACAAGCTTTTCAACTACGGAAAGATTGTTTTTGAATTTGCCTGCTATTAATGTATCGGCAATATGCAGTTTGAAGTTGTCGTGGTCTTTGTCAAGAACAGCTGCAACTCCACCTTGTGCCAATGAAGAATTTGACAGCTGAAATTCACGCTTTGAAACCACAAGGACAGATATATCATCATCAAACTGGAGTGCTGCATATAATCCTGCAACACCTGCTCCGATAATAACAACGTCATATTCCTTTTTCATAAAAAATCATCTCGACTTTTATTTACAAAATAATTATAGTATATTATACTACTATTGAAAACAATAGTAAATATCTTATTTTGGATTTTAATACAATTTTTCTGCGTTGTAAATAGATGTGACCCATTTTAAGTAAAAAATAAAGTCAAAGATTGGTATAATGTTTTTTGCTCTCCTTTGGAGTGGAGCGTAGCGGAACGGAAAAGGAGAGCAAAAAACGGCATTTTATGCCACCAGCTTCTCCGCTAATAGCTGTTTGGGACTTTTGTATCCAAGTGTCATCATAGGTTTGTTATTGCTCCATTCCAAATGCTTTTCTAACTTTTCGTTCAATTCATCAACATTTCTGAAAGTTTCCCAGTCATAAAAATATCTCTGGTCATTTCTGTGACTTCTTTCGACCTTGCCGTTATGCCAAGGTGTTCTCGGTGGTATCAGTTTGTGCTTTATGCCAAGTTTATTAAGAGCTTTATCCAGTGGGCTTATTTCAGTTTCGCTGATGTATTTATATGTGAATTCTGTACCGTTGTCTGTCTGGATTGTCTGTATCTTAAACGGGAATGCTTTTAGTAACATTTTTAAGAATTTCACAGTATTTTCCGGTGTGTGTTCTTCAAATCCGTATACAAATCTTATCCTTGTACATTCATCTATTGCCGTCCACTGGTACAGATGTTTTCCGTCCCTTAGAACCTTGCCTCTAAGACAATTATACGGTACTTCTTTCACATCTATCTGCACTTTTTCTCCCGGAACCAGAATCTCCGGATACCGTCTGCTTTTTCGGTTTTTCTTCTTTGGCTTTGGCTCTTCTGTTAATCCCAACCTCTTTGCTGCGTACACCATTCCCGAAAAGCTCCTGCTGTACCCTTTCCTTGTCAAATCACTGTATACGCCGTCCCAGCCATATCTTCCGTAGCATTTCTTAAATGAATTTTTTATTTGCCGTTCTTCTCTTTCTGTGTGTCTGTTCGGGTGGCTGTGAGGTCGATGCGATTTCTCTACTAAGGATTTCCATGTTCCATCATAGCGTTTGCACCACCGTTTTACGCTTGAAAGGCTAACTCCGTATTTCCGACTTGCTTCACTTTTTCCTTTTCTTATTGCAAATTTTACTACCGCTTGCTTTTTCTTTGCTTCTTGTGTTAAAATGTTCATGAGAAGTACTTCTTTCTTGGTTAATGTTTTGTAGCAATCTCATTATACCATATTTTGAAGTTACTTCTCTTTCTTATTGGGTCATATCATTTTAACACATACATATTATATAAAATATATTTATGATTATTATTGAATTTTCTGTAATAATTGTATATAATTATTAGGTATAGCTAAGTCGCAGCCTGATTAAGCCAGCTTATGGGGTCTTGCTCCGATTTAAATTATTTTTGGGGTAAAAAATGAAAATCTTAATTTTTACCGCTTCTACAGGAGGCGGTCACAAACGAGCCGCCGCAGCATTCAAGGACTCTGTTCAGCGTATTGACCCTGATACAGAAATTCTCGTTGTTGACGGTCTTGCTCTTACCGGTAATCTATATAACAATTTCATATGTGACGGTTACAAAATACTTGCAAAAAAAGCACCTCATTTTTACGGATTGATTTATAAAAGGTCCGACAAAAAATCAATGCTTAATGAGCTTTGCAACAATGTAAACAAGTCAAAGGGCAATCACCTTATGCCTGTTATAGAGGAGTTTGCTCCTGATGCAATTATTTCCTGTCACGCATTCATTACTACAATGCTGGGAAATCTCAGGGCAAAGGGAAGTCTTACTGTTCCCGTATTTGCATTGATTACTGACTTTGCCCCACACTATACATATATTGCCGAGGGGATCGACCATTATATTGTAAGCAGTCAGGAAATGTTGAACACCCTTACTAACAAATACAGAATCCCAAAAGACTCAGTGCACCCCTACGGAATACCTGTGTTTGACAAATTTGCTCAGCCTGCTGACAAGCAAGAATTAAGAAAACAGCTTGAGCTTAACGAAAAGCTTCCAACCGTATTGTTTATGGCAGGAAGCTTTGGGGTAAACGAGGTTCTGAAATTTTACGAAAGTGTGGCTACACGGGAGCCTCATCTGCAGTTTATTGTAATTACCGGAAAAAACCCAAGACTTTACCATAAGTTTGAAAAAATTATTAATTCAAACACGAAACTGCTTATGTATGTAAATAATGTAAACGAATATATGCACTGTTCGGACATTATAATTACTAAGCCCGGAGGATTGACAATCAGCGAAAGTCTGCAATGTCACCTTCCAATTGCAATCTACAGCGCTTTCCCGGGTCAGGAAGCTGACAACGCTGATTATCTTGTAAACAAAGGCGCAGCAATTATATTGGAAAAAAATCCGGGATATACTATCAGCACCTTGCTTAAAAATAAAACAGCTCTTAAAAATATGAGCGAAAGCTGTAAAAAAATATGTCCTATAAATCCGGCTCAGAATATTTACAATCTGATTTGTCGGGTTGTAAATAATGAAAGGATAGGTGATGCGAAAAATGAAAGCTAGAATTTCTGCTTTATTGTGTGTTTGTCTGTGCAGTCTGATAATCTTTTGTGGCTGTTCTTCAAGTACTATCAGCTCTGCTGAAAACCTTATGACTGACATAAGCCCCGATGAAAACCAAACCTACAGTTTTGTAAACGGAGAAACCTCCGCCCCTACATCATACACAAGCTATAAAAATGCTGCCTGCGATTTTTCCTTTAAAATTCTTGCATCTCTTTATTCAAGCGGTGACAACACAGCATTTTCACCGGCAGGGTTATTCACACAGATGTCTCAGCTTGAGATTGGGTCAACCGGTGACAATCACAAGGAAATCAAACAGCTTGTAGGCAAGAACATTGCTACGGACAAGTTAAGCCAGTGCAGCGGATATTTTCTATCACGTCTTGAAGCTTTAAGCAATAAAGACAAGGGCTACTACATAGATATTAACAACAGCCTGCTGTTTAACAGCAATATGGTTGTAAGCAAGAACTTCCTTATTAATAATGCAGATTATTTTAATGAGAATATTATAAGGCTTGACTACGAAGACAAGAACTCCGTAAATAAGATTAATTCATATATTAAAGAAAACACCTTAGGCAAAGCATCTAACCTTCTTTCATCCCTTGATTCAAAATCAGAAATCACAGCCTTAGAAACTGCTTTTATGAAAGACAAATGGCTGGACGGCTATAAAAACGAAAACATCACCACAGGCACATTCAAGGGCACAGACGGTGATGTAAAGGCAAACTTTATGGAAAGCACGGAGTATTATATAAGCGGTAAAAACTGCACAGGCTTTATAAAGGATTTCAAAAAGACTCCTGCTAAGTTTATCGCTTTACTTCCAAATGACAACACAACTCCTTATCAGCTTGCTAAAAGCCTTGACTATGAAAGCTACAGCGAAATATTAGATACTATGAGCG
>JAQXSC010000075.1 GCA_029218825.1 Oscillospiraceae bacterium
TTTATTGACACAAACGCAGTGTTTACAAGGCTTTTTCTATGTTTTGCGGGTAAAAAAAGACCTTGCAGAATTACTTCTACAAGGTCTAAACTTGATATTTAATTTTGCCTTATGGCTGTTAAATGGTTTTACCCATTAACAAAGTTTATCTGTTTAAGATTAACCCTTGATTGCAGCCTGTGCAGCAGCAAGTCTTGCGATTGGCACACGGAATGGTGAGCAAGATACATAGTCAAGACCAATCTTGTGGCAGAACTCTACAGATGATGGGTCGCCGCCGTGCTCACCGCAGATACCGCAGTGTAACTCAGGACGAGTAGCCTTACCGAGTTTAAGAGCAGTTTCCATTAGTTTGCCTACGCCGTTCTGGTCGAGTTTAGCAAATGGATCGTTCTCGAAAATCTTTGCGTCATAGTAAGCATCCAAGAACTTACCTGCATCGTCACGGCTGAAGCCGAATGTCATCTGTGTTAAGTCGTTAGTACCGAAGCAGAAGAACTCAGCCTCTGTTGCAATCTCGTCTGCTGTGAGAGCAGCACGTGGGATTTCGATCATTGTACCAACTTCGTACTCTAAATCTGAACCTGCAGCAGCGATTTCAGCGTCAGCAGTTTCAACAACTACTTTCTTAACATACTTAAGTTCTTTGATATCGCCAACAAGCGGAATCATAATCTCAGGCTTAACTGTCCAATCAGGATGAGCATTCTTAACGTTGATAGCAGCACGGATAACAGCGCTTGTCTGCATCTTTGCGATTTCAGGATATGTTACAGCAAGACGGCATCCACGGTGACCCATCATTGGGTTGAACTCGTGTAGGCTGTCGATAATAGCCTTAATCTGCTCTACTGTCTTACCCTGTGCATCTGCTAACTTCTTGATGTCTTCTTCAGAAGTTGGAACGAACTCGTGTAGAGGTGGATCCAAGAAACGAATTGTAACCGGATTGCCCTCTAAAGCCTCATAAAGAGCCTCAAAGTCACCCTGCTGAACAGGAAGAATCTTTGCAAGAGCAGCTTCTCTCTCCTCTACTGTATCTGAACAAATCATCTCACGGAATGCGTCGATTCTGTCGCCCTCAAAGAACATATGCTCTGTACGGCAAAGACCGATGCCCTCTGCGCCGAGTTCTCTTGCTTTCTTTGCGTCAGCAGGAGTATCTGCGTTTGTTCTAACCTTTAGAGTTCTATACTTATCAGCCCACTCCATAATTCTGCCGAACTCGCCTGCGATTGTAGCGTCAACAGTTGGAATAGCACCGTCGTAAATGTTACCTGTTGTACCGTCAAAGGAGATTACGTCACCCTCGTGGTATTCTTTACCTGCAAGTGTGAACTTCTTATTTTCTTCGTCCATAACGATTGCAGAACAACCTGATACACAGCAAACACCCATACCACGAGCAACAACTGCTGCGTGAGATGTCATACCGCCACGTGCTGTCAGGATACCCTGTGAAGCCTTCATACCCTCGATATCCTCAGGAGAAGTTTCAAGTCTTACAAGAACAACTTTCTCGCCTCTGTCAGCCCACTCTTTAGCGTCGTCAGCAGTAAATACGATTTTACCGCAAGCAGCACCCGGAGCAGCAGCAAGAGCCTTTGCGATTGGCTCTGCCTTCTTAACAGCGTCAGCGTCGAACTGTGGGTGTAGAAGTGAGTCAAGGTTACGAGGATCAATCATAGCAACTGCTTCCTGCTCTGAAATCATACCCTCATCAACTAAATCACAAGCAATCTTTAGAGCAGCCTTTGCTGTTCTCTTACCGTTACGTGTCTGTAGCATATAAAGTTTCTTATCTTCGATAGTGAACTCCATATCCTGCATATCTCTGTAGTGATTTTCAAGTGTATTGCAAATGCCAACGAACTGGTCGTAAACTTCAGGCATAACTTCCTTTAACTGAGCGATTGGCTGAGGTGTACGAACACCGGCAACAACGTCTTCGCCCTGTGCGTTCATCAGGAACTCACCCATCAAAGCCTTTTCACCTGTTGCAGGGTTTCTTGTAAATGCAACACCTGTACCTGATGTGTCACCCATATTACCGAATGCCATCATCTGTACGTTAACTGCAGTACCCCATGAATAAGGAATATCGTTATCACGACGATATACGTTTGCACGAGGGTTGTCCCAAGAACGGAATACAGCCTTAACAGCCTCAAGTAACTGCTCCTTAGGATCAGTTGGGAAGTCTGAACCGATTTTTGACTTATATTCAGCCTTAAACTGGTTAGCAAGTTCTTTTAGATCATCTGCTGTTAAATCAACGTCCTGTGTAACGCCTTTTTCTGCTTTCATTTTGTCGATAAGTTCCTCAAAGTACTTCTTACCAACTTCCATAACTACATCAGAGAACATCTGAATAAATCTTCTGTAGCAGTCCCAAGCCCAACGTGGGTTGCCTGACTTTTTAGCGATAACTTCAACAACGTCTTCGTTTAGACCAAGGTTAAGGATTGTATCCATCATACCCGGCATTGAAGCACGAGCACCTGAACGAACAGAAACAAGGAGAGGATTTTCCTTATCACCGAATTTTTTGCCGGTGATTTCTTCCATCTTCTCAATGTGTTCCATAATCTGACCCATGATCTCGTCATTGATCTGTCTGCCGTCTTCATAGTACTGAGTACAAGCTTCTGTTGAAATTGTGAAGCCCTGTGGTACAGGAAGACCTAATTTTGTCATCTCAGCTAAGTTTGCACCCTTACCGCCGTGTAGTTCACGCATTGAAGCGTCTCCTTCTGTAAACAAATAAACCCATTTGTTTGCCATTGGAATTACCTCCTAAAATAAGTAATTATTTTGACACAGAGTGATTTCTGTGCCGACTGTAATAGTCTGCCATATATTATAACAAATTTATTTCAAAATTACTATAGGTTTTTCAAAAAATTTGCAAGAAAAGTTGATATGTTTTTACAAATATTATGTATAAAACAAATAAAATAAAAAAATTTTGCAAAATTATCTTGCAAAATTATCAATATGTGCGATAATTAGAGTATCTTTTACTATTATGGAGGATGCTATAGTGGGTATTTGCGGGGTTATTCTTGCCGGCGGTGAAGGCAAGAGGATGAAACTTAACAAGCCTAAGCCCCTTGCAGAGGTTCTCGGAGAACCGATGCTCAAGTGGGTTATCAACTCTGTTAAAAGGGCGGATGTAGATAACATCTGTATTGTAAAGGGATTTGGCAAGGAGTATATTGACGAGTTCGTAGAAACTCTAAACTTCCCTGTCAGCACTGTTTTTCAGGCTGAACGTCTGGGAACAGGTCACGCAGTTATGCAGGCAAAGGATTTTTTAAAGGAAAATAAAGGCGACGTTGTTATCCTAAACGGTGACGCTCCCTTTATGGACTTTGAAACAATCAAAAGTTCCTATGAATATCACAAAAGCAACAAAAATGCCGCTACCGTTATTTCCGCAAAGGTAAGCGACCCTACAGGATACGGCAGAATTATCAGGGACAGCCGGGGTAATGTTTCATCAATCGTTGAGCAAAAAGACGCTGACGAAACAACTGCAAAAATCAACGAGGTTAATTCCGGCGGTTTTTGGTTTGATACGGAAAAGCTTTTGTCTGTTCTTGATGAAATCAAGTCCGACAACAACGCAAAGGAATATTATCTTCCTGACGCATTGAAACTTCTTTTGGAAAAAGGAGAAACAATCGGTGCGTACACAGCAAAATCTCCTGACACTGTTTTAGGTGCAAATGACCCTGCGCAGTTAAAGGAATTGGAAGAAATAGCAATAGCTAAAGGTTATAATTGTTGAGAAAAATATAAGTAAGGAGTTTTACAATGAATTTTCACGGAAAAGACATCAAAATCTTTGCAGGTAGTTCAAATGCTACTGTAGCACAGGGTATCGCAGGCTGTTTAGGTTTACCTTTAGGTAAATGTGACTGTCAAAAATTTTCTGACGGTGAAATCGCCGTTTCCATTAATGAATCAGTTCGTGGTTCAGAGTGCTTTATTGTTCAGTCAACCTGCACACCTGTAAACGACAACCTAATGGAAATGCTGATTATGATTGACGCTATGAAACGTGCTTCTGCTGCAAGAATCACAGCAGTTATGCCATATTTCGGCTACGCTCGTCAGGACAGAAAAGCAAAGCCACGTGATCCAATCTCTGCAAAACTTTGTGCCGACCTTATTACTGCTGCCGGTGCTGACAGACTTTTGACAATGGATTTACACGCAAATCAGATTCAGGGATTTTTCAATATTCCTGTTGACCATCTAAAGGGCGCAGGTATTCTTGCTAATCATATGAAAGAAAAAGTAGGAAACAATACCGACGATTACGTTGTAGTTTCTCCTGACTTAGGCTCAGTTACAAGAGCAAGAAATTTTGCAAGTCAAATCGGCACTTCCCTTGCTATCATCGACAAGCGTCGTCCGAGAGCAAACGTTTCCGAGGTTATGAACATTATCGGTGACGTTAAGGGCAAAAAGATTATTATTCTTGACGATATGATCGACACAGCAGGTACACTTTGCAACGGTGCAAAGGCTATTGTTGAAGTCGGCGGTGCTACTGAGGTTTATGCTTGTGCAACTCACGCAGTACTTTCAGGCCCTGCTATTGAGAGAATTCAGAACTCTGTTATCAAGGAACTTGTATTACTTGACACAGTTCCGCTGACCGAGGAGAAAATGATTGATAAATTCACTGTTCTTCCTACCGCTCCTGTATTTGCAGAGGCTATCGCTCGTATTTACAACGACAAGCCTTTCACAGCGGCTTTCGGCAGTTAATCGGAATATTTCAATCTATTCAGTGCATAGAAATTTCAGGGGTGCGGCAACGTACCCCTTATTGTCATTTTTTATTAAAGGAAGTAGATTATGTTCAGAAAGAAAACCTTTGCAACAGGCCCTGTTGAATATATTGTTGTGGGACTTGGCAACCCTGACAGAAAATACGAAAACACAAGACACAACGCAGGCTTTATAATGATTGACTTTATTGCGGATAAAATCGGTGTAAAAATCAACAGAGTTAAGTTCAAGTCTTTAGTAGGCGAAGGAAATATCGGCGGAAGTAAAGTTCTTTTAATGAAGCCCTCAACATATATGAATAACAGCGGAGAGGCTGTTATTGAGGCTATGAAATTCTACAAAATTCCACCGGAAAATGTTATAGTATTATTAGACGATATTAATTTAGACGTTGGCAAAATGAGAATAAGGAGCAAAGGCAGTGACGGCGGTCAAAAAGGTATGCGCAGTATTATCTACCTTAGCGGAAAGGATAATTTCCCAAGGGTGAAAATCGGCATCGGTAAAAAGCCAAACCCTGAATATGACCTTGCCTCCTGGGTACTGTCAAAGTTTACAAAAGACGAGTTGGCAACCCTTGAAAAAATTGCCGAAAATTCTTATGAGGCTGTGGAACTTATTATTCAAGGAAAAACAGACCGTGCTATGAATCTGTTTAACTGAGGTTAAAATGAACTTTTTACTAAATGTTTTAGAAAAAACAGACAGTTTCAAGGCAATAAAAAAGGCTTTGAAACCCAAAAGCAAAATTTGTGCAACGGGACTTACGGAAATACACAAGGCAACAATTATACATTCGCTCTGTCATTTAAAAAATGTCAGGGCTTTTTGTGTTGCACCGGATGAGCAGAAAGCGCAGACTTTGTGCAATGATTTATGCACAATGGGTACAAAGGCTGTGTTCTACCCTACACGTGATTTTGTGTTCAAGGAAATCAGCGGTAAATCCAGAGAATATGAACACCAAAGGCTTAATGTACTGTATAAAATGCTTACAGGTGATTATGACGTTGTAGTAGCCTGTATTGACGGTGCAACTCAATATACAATGCCTAAAGATGTGCTTAAAAACGCAGTTCTTGATATTAAAGTCGGCACTGCTATATCCACCGATTTCTGCATAAAGGCTCTTACACTTTTAGGCTATCAAAGGTTTGACCAGGTTGACGGCAAAGGGCAGTTTTCCTTACGTGGCGGTATTCTCGACTTCTTTATGCCTGACAGCGATTATCCCATAAGGGCGGAGTTTTGGGGTGATGAAATTACCGACCTTAACTACTTTGACGTTGAAACTCAAAGGAGAACAGATAAGGTTGAACAGGTTATCCTTACCCCATCTGCTGAAATTGTAATTGATGACAAAGAGGCGCTAAAAGATAAAATCCTTAAAAAAGCATCATTACTGAAAAAAGAAAACCAGCAAAAAGCAAAGGAAATTCTAATTAAAGAGGCTGACAGTATCGGTGAGGGATTGAGTATTTCCGCCATTGATAAATTTATAGGTCTTGTTTACGAAAAGCCCTCTACCCTGCTTGATTACTTAGATGACAATTCCCTGGTATTTTTCTCCGAATACAATGCTGTTCGTGACAGGGCAAAAGCAACAGAGTTTCAGTTTAAGGAAAACCTTGCCGATTACTTTGCCGACGGTACTTTGTGCAGAGGATTTGAAACCTATTCAATGGACTTTAAGAGTTGTATGGAAAGGCTACAGGAATATCCTGAATTATTTATGGATTTATTTGCAAGTAGCACTTATGATTTTCCTCTTAATGAATTGGTGTCCTTCTCTGCAAAACAACTTGGATTGTGGAACGGCACAATTAAATATATTGAGGAGGATTTGCAAAGTTATGCAGAGCAGGGATATTCCGTAGTAATACTTGCAGGTACTGAAAAAGGTGCGTCAAACACAGCGGATAACCTTAGGAAAGCAGACTTCAACGCACAGTATGTTAAAAGCCTTGAAAATGTACCTGAAAAAGGTATCTTTGTTATGCCGGGGGCATTATCCTCAGGCTTTGAATACACCTCAACTAAATTTGCCCTTATAAGTCAAGGACTGTCAAACAGTTATAAACCTACAAAAAAGAAAGTAAAACGTAACCGTAACGGACAGGAAATATACAGTCTTTCGGAACTTACAAAAGGCGATTACGTGGTACACAGTACACACGGAATCGGTGTGTTCGGCGGTATTCAAAAAATGGACGTACACGGAGTTACCAAGGACTATATCAGGATTGAATACGCAAAGGGCGATGTGTTATATGTTCCTGTTACCCAACTTGACCTTGTTGCAAAATATATAGGCCCTCGTGAGGACAGCAGAGTAAAGTTGAACCGTTTAGGGGGTACTGAATGGCAAAAAACAAAGAGCCGTGTTAAAGGCTCTGTTAAGGATATTGCAAAGGAACTTATGGAACTTTATGCAAAGCGTATGCAGTCAAAAGGCTTTGCATTTACAGGGGACAGCGAGTGGCAGAGAGATTTTGAGTTAAAGTTTGAATACGAGGAAACTCCTGACCAATTAAGA
Organism: Oscillospiraceae bacterium; assembly: GCA_029218825.1. Lineage (GTDB taxonomy): Bacteria > Bacillota > Clostridia > Oscillospirales > Acutalibacteraceae > Ruminococcoides. Next base: position 7,343 of record JAQXSC010000075.1, read on the forward strand.
TGTGCCGAGGAAATCAAAAACGATATGGAACGGATTCAGCCTATGGACAGACTTCTCTGCGGTGACGTTGGATTTGGCAAAACCGAAGTTGCTTTAAGGGCTGCATTCAGATGTGTAAGTGATTCAAAACAATGCGCTCTCCTCTGCCCTACCACAATCCTTGCATGGCAACATTACCAAACGGTACTGAAAAGATTTGAAGGCTACCCTGTAAGGGTTGAACTTTTATCACGTTTCAGAACTCCCAAACAGCAAAAGGAAATTATCAAGAAACTTGCGTCAGGGGACGTTGATATGATAATTGGTACTCACCGATTAGTCCAAAAAGACGTAGTTTTCAGAGATTTGGGACTTGCAATAATCGACGAGGAACAGCGGTTCGGTGTTGCTCAAAAAGAAAGATTTAAGGAACTTCGAAAAAATATTGATGTGCTGACTTTGTCGGCTACTCCTATCCCCCGTACACTGAATATGGCTATGAGCGGAATCAGGGATATGTCCGTTCTTGAGGAAGCCCCACAGGACAGACATCCTGTTCAGACCTATGTGCTTGAACACGATAACGCGGTAATCAACGAAGCTATCCGCAGGGAAATCAGACGTGGCGGTCAGGTATTTTACCTATACAACAGAACAGATACAATCGAGGCTAAATCCGCCGCAATAAGAGAGGAAATTCCGGAAGCGAAAATTGCTGTGGCTCACGGTCAAATGGACGAAAAACAACTGTCGGAAATCTGGCGACAAATGTTGGAGCAGGAAATCAACGTGCTTGTATGCACCACTATTATTGAAACAGGGGTGGATTTGCCCAACGCAAATACATTAATAATTGAAAATGCCGACAGATTAGGACTTTCACAACTTCATCAGATACGAGGAAGAGTGGGGCGTTCAAGCAGACGTGCATATGCATACTTTACCTATCCACCACGCAAAGTACTGACGGAAATTTCCACAAAAAGACTTAATGCAATAAGAGAGTTTACAGAGTTCGGTTCAGGATTTAAAATCGCTATGCGTGACCTTGAGTTAAGAGGTGCAGGAAATATTATGGGTGCTCAACAGCACGGCCATATGGAAAACGTAGGTTACGATATGTATCTTAAACTTCTTGCGGAGGCTGTCAGCGAGGAAAAAGGTGAAAAAGACCCATATGCCGATGTTGAATGTCTTGTAGATGTAAACGTTGACGCGCATATTCCGGAAAGTTATATTTCCAATCTTTCTCACCGCCTTGACGTTTACAGACGTATTGCAGATATCAGAAATACGGCTGACTGCGAAGATGTTGTTGACGAGTTAAAAGACAGATTCGGTGCATTACCCGAGGCTGTTGAAGGACTTATAGACATAGCGTTAATCCGAAACGTGGCTTACTCGCTGGGCGTTTATGAAATCAGGCAAAATGAAACTTCCGTTCTTCTTTATATTAAAGATATAAAATCGGAAGGAACAAGTAAAATTATTAAATCTATGCCCGGTCAGGCGATGCTCAACGCCGGAAACAAACCTTATATCGCCATAAGATTTCCCAAAAATATGCCTATTCTACAGGTTTTGAAAAATATTTTCAGAACATAATCGGCAAAAAATCATATATATTCTACAAATTTGCTAAAAATCATTTACATTTTGCAAGTTTTCGTGTATAATTTCAAAGATAGCATAAATGTTATTATGCACAACATTTTTAGACAGGACGGTAATGAAAATGAAACCATTTAAAAAAGTTATTGCTATTGTATTAGCATTAGTACTGATTACTTCTGTTGTAGGATGTACTCCTATCAGTATGTCAAAGCAGTGGAGTTATGATTATAATGATGATACTTTGTCTGAACAGTTGGATATCGGTGTTTATATTTATTCAATGAGCCAGGCATATAATAATGCAAAAACTTACGCTGAAAAGTCAAAGGATTATAAAGAGGGCGAATCTTTCCTTGACCTTGAAATCAAAGATGACGACGGCAACAAGGCTGTTGCAAAGGATTGGATTAAAACAGAGGCTGAAAAAATTTCCGTTAGCCTTCTTGCAATCGACTACCTTGTAAACAAATACGACGCAACTTGGGACGAGGCTACAATGTCTTCTGCAATACAGCAGTCCAAGACTGCTTGGGAAATGGGATATTATGCTGCTTTAGGTTACTCCCAGTACTACCAGCCACTAAAAGATGAACTTGAGCCAAAGGGTATTTCTTACGACAGTTTTGAAAAGTCATCTTTCGTTGCAAGTGTAAAGCAGGACGCAATTTTTGATGCACTATACAGCGAGGGCGGAGAAAAGGCTGTATCCGACAAAGAGTTGGAAAAGTACTTCTTGGACGAGTACGTTGCTTACAGTTACATTCCGGTTAATATGTACACTTCCGAAACAAATGACGCCGGTGAATCTACTTCCGTTGCATTCGGCAAAAAGAAAATGGACAGCACAGTAGAAAAGTTAAATGCATATGCAGACAAACTTGCAAACGGACTGTCTATTGACAAAGTAATTGACGGTTGTGTAAAAGACTTTGATATTTCCGAGAGTTCTGCTGTTAAGGATACTGTTGAAATGTTCTCCACAACAAAGAGCAGTAACGCAGATATCGCAAAAGCAGTAAAATCATTAAATTCCGGTGAAGCAAAGGTAATTACTGTTGGCGAGGATTCCGACAGCCCTATCGCTTACCTTGTATTCAAAGATGATATAAACGCAAAAACAAAGGACTATTTAAAGAAAGACAGCAACCGTGATTCTGTATTACAGAATATGAAAAAAGACGAGTTTACAGACTTTATCGAAGCTACTACAGAAGAGTTGTTAAAGTCAGATGCTCTTGCTAAAAACTCCGGTGCTATCGACAAATACGACCCGGCTATGTTCTACGAAAAACCTGAGGAAACAACTGCTGCTGCGGATTCTGCAGAATAATTTAAAAAGTTATAAAAAATTTGGAAGGAAGTGCAATAAATGAAAAGAATAGTTAAAATAGGTTTAATTGCCGCTTTAGCCCTTTGTCTTTCAATTTGCACAATGACTGTATTTGCTACTCCGGAGGATGACACTCCCGTTGTTACAGACGCGCCCATAGTTACACAGGCTCCTGTAACTCAGGCTCCTGTTACTCAGCCTCCTGCAACCCAAGCGCCTGTAACTCAAGCACCTGTAACCCAAGCGCCTACACGGGCTCCGGTTTATACCACTGCCCCACCGGTTTATACAACTGCGGCTCCTGTTTACACTTCTCCCCAAACATATGCACCTGCTACACAGGCTCAAGCTACACAGGCTCCGCCTGCAACCAACAGCAATATGTATAATGTTGAGGACGAAACTATTGACAACCACACCTTGAAAAACAAGGACTGGAAAGAAATAGCAAACAGGCTAAAGGATGCAAATGCTGATGAGGGTGATGTAGATACCTTTAACTTCATCAAAGACAATGACGGATCTTCCGACAAGACTACCTTGTATCTGACTATCGGTACATATGTAGGTATTGCTTTTATTGTTATTGCCATTGTTATTTTTGCGATATTGATTTCACAGAATAAGAAACGCAAAAAGCAATTAAAAAAGAACCCTCCAAAGAGAGTTCAGGGTAATCACGAACCTGCAAGACAACAAATACCACAGCCACAGAGAAGCCGACAGCATCAGGATCCAAGGGAAATGAGCCCAAATCAAAAAAGACAGGTTAAGAAACGCAGTAAATACGATACCGACGAAGTTTATATTCCAAAGCAAAGAACTTCAGGCAACGGCAAATACAGACCAAAACACTAAACCAAGGTTTTGACGTCAAATTAGAAATACTTTATAACAAAATTATCCCCAACAAATACTGAATTTGTTGGGGATTTTTGCTGTCTTTATGTACCGAATCTATCTGAACGCAATTAACATATACTGGGCATATTCCTGATTAAGACTGTAAATTGAGCCGTCCTGCACAGTATCTGTTTCCTGCAAAATAACCGTATCCTTTGAAGTTGAAATTCCGCCTGTTGTACCGCTTGGAGTTACAACACCTGCGTTCACTTTTGTGTAACTGCCCTGATCCTGACAAAAGGGTGCGTTTTTCTTAAATATCATTACCATACTCGGCACAAACCCTAATTTTACATTCAACGTAGCCGTACCTGTACCGTAAATTGTGTGAATTACAAAAGGCGATTGCACCTTTGTTTTTTCATCTTCTGTCAGGTGAATATTGCCGTCGTTTACGTGGTTACCAAGCACTCTGTCGATAACCGTATTGTCATAAACAAAGTCGGTACGTTTCGGTTTATCGCTTTCAATCCAACTGTTTAAACCTAAGTTTGATGTCTTATTTGTAGAACTCATATTTTATCCTTTCTTCTCTAATCTGTTAATTTGGCTCCAAGTGTAATCGTAATTATCCATAAGGCTGTATGTTAAATTCTTGCTGTCAATATCTGCCCACTCAATTCCGCTGAAATACACGTTGCAGTTAAGGTGCGCCGGTAAGGCGAGTTTTATCTCCTTAATTATCCACGCTTTGTCATCTCTGTTATAAGAGCCGTCAATGCATATATTCATTTCACTTTCCCAAGGCATTTCAAGTACATCATAGTTATACACGCCTATAGATGACAGAAAATTTTGGAACTTTGATTTTGTAAAATCGTTATCTCCAAATGTTTTTCTTATAATCAACATTTTCCGCCTGTCCTCTGTAGAATAATCACTTCTCACTGAGCCGATTACCTTTTCCCTGTTTTCAATTCCATAAGTTTCGGCACTTGAAATAAAGCACTCCTTTAACACACGTTCAAGGTTTTCTTTGTGTCTGTCCAAAGCGCAACTGTAGGCGCAAATTTCATAATATATATTCTTGCCCTCTGAAATATCGTACAGGTTAAGGGGTGCAAGTTTTTGTGAAATTGAAGTAAGTGTATCCATTATTAAACCTCCGAAATGTAGATCGTTTCCAGAGATGCATATGAATTTTCAGGAACACTGAAACTTGAATTTGCATAGGACGCCCACCTAAAATCATACACGCCCTCAACGCCGATAATCTCTGCTCCCAATTTAGTACCAAGTACACTTTCGCCGATTGACAGGGAATTGATGTATTTATGCAACTGACTTATTACTTTTTCTTTTACAGTATCATAATCATAACCGTCTTTAAGTTTAACGGAAAAGGTCAGAGTTATACCATACTGTTCGGCAGGAAATACCTTAACGTCAACATTAAGTTCCCTTTCTGTATCCATAAGTCTTTGAACTTTTGATACAAGACTTTGAGATGGAGTGGTTTTGTTGGAGTCAATATACACATCAACCGTACCCACACCCCTTACCTTTGGCACAACATTTGCGTCGGTAACGCCTGACACAGACATAGCAAGTTTTTTATAATAAGCCTTGTTAGTGCCGTTGGATACTGAAATATATGTATCGAGTATTCTTTTTCGCAAGTCCTCGTCGCTTTCCCTGTCTGCGCCACCGGAAAAGCCCTGGGTATTTGTTACTGTTTCGATATTGTTTACAGTAGTTACGATTACGTTAATCTGCTTTGCGGAAATATTACTGTCCTTACCGCCCTGTTCCGCAGTACAGTTTACCGTTACCGACGTATTTCCTGCAGGCAATATGCTCTCCTCATCTGTAACAAATCTATAGGCTTTTGTGCCTGAAGTTGAAACTATTGTACCCTTTGGAATTACAATATTTTCCTCAATGGGCAAGGTAATATAAAACTTTACCTTTCCTGTAGCCTTTACGGATTCTTTTCTTGTTAAACCTCTGTCAGATGCGTGTAAATCCAAATACTCCCCTATCGCTGTTTTGGCAAACATCTGGTTTTTAATAAACTCAAGATTTACTTCATCCTTGTAGATTTCACCTGCAAGTACTCTCATTCTTATATCAATATCCGATAATTCCTGCACCTTGTTATTTGACAATCTGAAATATTCCTCTTTCATTCTGTTAAGAATATCATTATAACTATCCATCAATTATCACCTCTCTGTGTATTTCATCTTTTCCGTATGTAACAGCAATCTGTATGATATATTTATCTTCCTCGTTTCTTATGTTTTCTGCCTTTACAAAAACTCCTTTAGATCCTACAAACATTTCATTCATCAGTACTTCAAGGGTCTTGAGTATTTTATCGCTGTTAAAATCCAAATCCGCGGTATTTATTCCGCAATTTCTGTTATAAAGGAAACTCCCTTTTGGAATTTTTGTGCCTATAATAATCTGTTGCAGTATTTCCTCTACGCCCTTTACTGTTATGGGATTTCCGCTTTCATCAAGGAGAATATCACCCTTTTCAATCTTAATATCCATCAGACAATCTTCTTTCCGTTTATATAAACATAGCCGTCGTTTTTCAAAAGAATCGACGCTCCTCCTGATGAACACAGCATAAGTTCACCGGGTTCAAGGTCCCGGTTACCGGCCAATACTCCCAGGCAGATATCTCCGTTGCTTGTGGGCAAAACGATTGACTTTTCTCCGAGGGTCGGCACATAAGTAATCCCGTAAGGGGCTAAAATGGGAATATTTCGAAACTCACTTGATGCGTTCACCTGAACCTTTCCGTCAAATGTACCGCCTATGTTTCCCTGTTCGGACTGACCTTTTGTTATAGAATTTTTAGTTACATAATTCATTAACCACATACTATCTCTCCTTTTTCAATAATACCTTTGTAAATTCGCCGTTGCTGTTTAAGGCGTAGCATATTCCGCTGACATACAGGTTTTCAATTATTCCAAGATGCCTGTCCTTAACCTTTGCCCTTGAGCCGATAATATCAAGATAACAACCTAAACAGGTCAGGGATAATTCATAGGAACTGTCTATGGAATTATTTATGATTTTATCTGCAACACGCAAATCGGAATTTGCCGTAGCGTCAAAATATCTTTCTCTTTTTATTTTGCGGTCTTTGGCAGTATCATTTGTAATTTCCGTTGTGTAATCGCCCTGTGCCGAAGTCTTTGCCCAAACCGAGGAAATAAGTTGACAACGCCTGTTATTTTCCGTAACAGAAATATAATTAATTCCCTCATCACTTCCGAAAGTTATTTCTTTATCCCTTTCAAGTCCGTTAAAATTTGCAGTTCCGTCGCTTTCAATCCTCGGTATTTTGCCGAAAGTCTGAACACAAAAATTACTGAACGCCTGCCAATTTGTTGAGCCTTTGAAAACATTAAAACTGCCTACAAGAGATTGATTTTCTCCCTTATATTTCTCAATTCCGTAGGGCTTTAAATGACGAGAAAAAAGAACAGAAGTTGAGGGGTTTATGTAGTTTGCCGGTTTGCTTTCGTTGTCAAGGAGAACAGCCGCCATACTTCGTGCAATTATTTTTGTATATGCACCGCTTTTGTTTGAAATTGCCTGTTGTTCATCTACAATCCCCTTGAACACGATTTCATCATTTTGTTTTACCTGTATTTTATCAAGTTCCGAAAGACCTTCAATAAAGGGAGATACCGCAGTTAAATCATCTGCCGGAACATCCTCCTCCTGATTAATTGTTACACTTAACGGCTGGGGAAGTATTATATCCTTTCCGTAAATATCAGTTGCAATAAATGTCAGCATATCCTTATTTTTTCCCCTTTTTCTAATTCATCAATCCACTTTACCTGCGGATTTATCGGCACTAAATTTTCAATGGGAATATCATACATATAACTTATATCCCAAAGACTTTCATTGTCCCTTACATAATGGTAAACCTTATTTTCCGCAACCTCTGATTTTGTCATATCCTCAACAAATTCAAAGGAATATGTAACTAATTTTTCTGTAGGCTCACATACAAGTTCTATCTTTTTGAAATAAGCATAAAAGGGCAAAGTATCAGGTAAAGATAATACACCGCTGTCACCTTGCTTTTGAAGATTTACAAGTCTGTTGTACTGCTTTAGGCAATCCTCACCAAACAGTTTCCCTGTACCTGTTACAACCCTTGCTTTTGCGCCTATATCCTGAATAACATTTTTCCCTTTTGGAATTATCTGTTGACGGATACTGTTTTCCGCAGTCACTTTCAAATGCTCCGGATTATGCCTGAAGGAATATCCTTTATATCGAATGTTTGATACAATCATTTTGCTTTTGCCTCCTGTTCCTCCTGCAAGGCTCGGTTAAATCTTCTGCTGTCCTGCTCAAAAATTCGGCTTAAATTTTCTGCTTCAATAATTGAAATTTCTGTTTCCATTACATTTGATTCTGTCATTTTTCCTCCTTGCAACTTGCTGTAATTTCAATCTTTTTTGCGAGTTTTCCTGATGAATTTATGTAGGTTTCCACGGACTTTGTAATGCAGTTTTTGTAAACTGTTTCCCTGTTTGGTAGTTTAAAAGTTATATCGCAACCCTCATCAAAGCCTGTAAAATCCTTTGCGTACTGTCTTATTGTGATAATATAATGACTTTGTTCACCTGTGACGGCAATAGGATTACTGCTCAGAATTTCATAGGCGTATTTGTATTGGGAATTGTACTTTACTTCAAAGTCAAATACACCGCCTGCAAGTTTGTCATCAACCCATATAGTAATGTCCTCTTTTTTATATACCCTGTTTATCTCCATTTATTTCTCCCAACAAAGGCAAAAATCAAGTCTGCAACTTATCTCCCTGTAAATTGCACCTACATTTTCGTCATAATTTATCGGCCCTACCGATGATTTTTCTATAATGTGACTTTCGTCTGCGTCTTTTAATGCCTCATAAATATTTATGGTAGCCTTGCCTAAATCCTCGCCGTTATTACTCTTACCGGAATACACTCTGATATATAAGTTCAGAGAATACATATCACCCTTGATTGTTTCGTCAAAATATCCGCCGATAAAATCCTGTGACTTATTTAATTCGCCTACATTTACAACTGCAATCAGTTTGTCACTGTAGGCGTTTGCAATATTATTGTTATAGGCTTTTACAAAGGTAATATTATCTTGATTAATATTTCTTTTTACGTCCTTAATTAAGGTTTCGATTACTCTGTAAATCTCACTCATAACTGTCCTCCGACTGTTCTGTATGGGCGGATAATACCGCCCATACATACATTTTTTGTCCTGCTAAAATATAAGTACCGTTTGATTTTGTAATATACTTTTTTCCGCACATCTCAACAACTGCTCCACCGCATTTATCCAAAACTACATCAGGACCTGTAATCAGTAAGTAGTGGCTGTTGTCAAGTTTTCCCAAAGGAATAGGTTTTATGTTATAGTAGGTTTTGTTTTTTGTATGAAGTGGCTCTATAAAACCTTTAGTCCTAATAGTATTACCCTTTTCGGTAATCTTAACAGTACTGCCGTAACGGTTAAGTATATAATTCATTACCTTGTTCATATTTACATCCTCTTGAATAAAAAAGTTGAGGTTGTAATAATATCCCCTATCTCCGACATTTCCTTTTTCCACATATCCTTGGCTTCTTTTACTCTGTCTTTGTTTTCTGTTACAGAAACATCTCCTACTCTGAAACTGTTTTCTGTACTCAGGGAATATAGAACGTACTTATAATATGCGTAAATTCCTGACGCTTTATCTAAACGTCTTTTGTCATTATCGGTTAAGTTGTCCTTTGTTACAAGTGAATAGACGTAATCTGACGCGTCCTTTATAACCTGAAACCACTTTGATACTTCTTCATCTGTAAGTCCGGACACCAACTTAAATCTGTCTAAAGTAATGTTAAAATCCAAGGTATCACCTTATCAGTAGGAAAGAGCCTTTGAAGATTCCTTAAAGATTTTTGCAAAACCTGCTGTGCAACTGATTGCCGCACGTTCAAGTTGACGGTCAATTAGTTTGTCGTAATCGGTAACAATATCTCCTGCCTGTACCATTTCGAGAGCGCAGTTTTTGTCAAGACCGATTATTTTACCTGATGGGATTGACGGAGTATGTAAAAGAGTTGCACCAAGAGGTGTAACCATTTTACCTGTACCCTGGAAATTAAGACCTGCGTTGCTGTCCTTCATTTCTCCCATTGACAGAATTTTCTGCATAGCGTCTGTAGGCGCAAGAATTGTGTTAAGTTCATATGGGTTTAAATCAGCCCAAAGTTTCAGTAAATCCTTGTAGGAAATATCACCTGAGTTTTCAACATCAATTACTGCGCAGGGGTTATCGTTGCCGTCACCATTCAGCAACACGTCAACTGCGTCCTTTAACTGTGCACGTCTAATATATGCGCCAATCTGATTAAGTGTTACCGTGAAAAGGTCAAGTCTTTGGAAACGAAGTGCCTCGTATGATGACACTAACATTCTGCCTCTCTTGTGAAGTTTTACGAGGTTTTCCTGTGTTTTTACTACTGTCTGCGGAATTTTTGCACCCTCGGAAACAACCTTTAGAGTTTTGTCGTCCTCTGATGGAACAGATGCAATAGAACGGTAGTCCATACCCTCAATATTTGTAACCGTAGCCACAATATCAGGGATAATATCAGCCTGTTCCATACCCTGCTGAACTGCACGGCTCACATATTCAGGGAAAAGTGCCGCAGAGTTACTTGTCTGGAAAAACTTTTCCACACAGTCACTGCCTTTTCCGGATACCTTAATATCAAATCTTTTTAACTGTCTGCCGAATGCGTCAAGTCCCTCAAGTGAAGTACCTGCATAGTTTTCGGATGGGTCAAGTGTTTCAAGCACATCGGTAAGGCTTTTACCTCTTGTCTGATACATACCCTTTTCAATAGAAATGTTTTCAAAATTTGCCATTTAAAATTCCCCCTTAAAGAATAAATCCTACTGTATTAGTTGTTGAATAAATTACCAAGTACTGTCTTGCGTTAGTATCGGTTTTTGCTGTTGTACTGTTGTTTGCGCAAATACCTTTGTAGCCTACCGCAATCTGTGCAGTTGCAGGTACTTCAACATAACCTGATAACTGAACAGCGGCATAACCGTCACGAACACCTACGCACACGCCTGTAATCGCATCTCCTGTTGCACAGGGGGATACTTTACAGTTACCGCTTACCTTTACTAAATCGCCCTCTTTTACTGTACTCTCTGCTAAAAATGTTGCTACGTTCTCACCATAGCCTTTGAAATCTACGTTCATATAAACCTCCGTTAAATTTTAAATTCTGTATTTGTATTTTTTGTTTCAGACTTTTCTTTGAAAAGTTGTGGTTTTGCCGGTAAAAAATCGGCAGATTTTCTGCTGTATGCAAGTTTGAACTCTTTGAGTTCATCTACGCTTAAATGCTCTGCTACTGTTTCCATGGTTTTTCTTGAAATTTCCGGTTGAACAATGGCCGAGTATTTTAGCACGTCGGCGATTAATGAGTTACGGTACATAACTCCGTCAGCCGCCTGTTTTTTTAGATTACCAATGTAATCCTTTAGTTTTTTGCTATCATTTTCTGTCAGTGTAATAGCCTCACTGTTGTCAATAGACTTTAAAATATCTGTCATAGTCAAATCCTTTCTGTTATAAGCCTTGATTACTCCGGCTTGTCTTTGTGCAGGGATAGCCACAAAACTCCATTCATAGGCGTCATAGGGATTTACAAGTTCACCGTAGCATAACTTGTTGCCATAGGTTTCACCCTTAACGTGACAACACTCCGCTGAATTAATATCCTTGCCACAAATACTGCAACGTGTTTCCTCAACTGCACATCCTACGCTGACTTCTTTGGCTATACCGCTGTCAATGGCTAAAATCAAATCCTTGTTTTTGTCGCTTATAGGCATATACGCCCTTGCCGTCAACCTGAAATAATCGTCGCCAAGACTGTTTGTTTTACCCTGAACAGCCTCCACACTGCAACTTATAATACGTGCCGTCTGATTTTCCGCCTTTGGGTTGTGGTCAAAAATACCTGTTTTGCCTACAAACAACTCCTCAAGTTTTGACAGACTTTCTACTGTAAATCTCTCAAAATCTCTGTCAATATCATTGTCGCAGAGTACTACGGAAAAAACGTAAACCTCCTCTTCAGAAAGTTCTCTGCGAGAATACTGATTGATTAATTCAAGTTCACCTTGCTGAATTTTTCCGCATTTTATAACTTCTCCTGTTTTCAAGCCTCAACCTCCATTTCTGCTTTTGGTATTCTTTGTTCAATTTCAATGGCTTGTGCATTGTTAAGACGTGCCTGTGAAAGTTCAAGTTCGTCCTGTAGGTTAATCAAATCCCACTTAACCTCAATATCGGTGTTAATCCCATTGAGCCTTAAATACATATTTGCAATTTTTGAGATTACCGGAGTAACCAGAGAACGGTAATACTCAAGCTCACTTGTAAGGATATCCGCCTGTTGAGTACTCATACGCTCGGTACTTGACCAACTCAGCCCAAGTACAAAGGGTGGCAGAGCAAGTTTTGCAACAATCTGCTCAAGCAAATGTCTTATAGGTACATCACAATCTAATATCTGGTTATCTGCACCGATTACCTTTATATTCACATCGCCCACCGCTACAAAGTCGCAAACCTCCGTACTGCGCATAGCCTTGCTCCATTCATCGGCAACCTGCTGTGCCTGTTGAGTAGTAACCGAGGCTGAACCTGTATCAGGTTTGTATGTAACAGCATATCGGATATTGCCTACCCTGTCCCAGTTGTTGCCGATAGCATTAAATATCTTAATGAGTATTGAACTTACAAAGGGCAATCCCTGTAAAACGGATTTACCTCGCACGTTGTTAGGCTCAGGATTTAAAAGGGTAGCCATAATCAAATTCTGATAAGGAGCCGGAGTTAAGCCGTTTTCCTTTTTACACACAATCAAATTCAGAGGATTACCGTCGTTTGTAATCTCAACATCGTTGAAATTTGCGTTATACAAGGCGGCAATATCAGAGTTATCATTTGTCAGTACTATCTCTCCCACAGCCTGTCCGTAGGTCAGCATTTCGTCAAGATAGGTTGTAATAAAGGGATAAATTCCATAGTTACCACCGGTAGTCAGAACACTCTCCAAAAACCTGTTAAGTGGCTTTTGAGCAGATTTATCCTCTGTAACAACCTTGAAATTACCTATTAGTCTTATGGTCTTTTCAATGGCAGCGTCAATTATCGGCACAGCCTCTCGCAGACTTCTGTATAACTCAAATTCCGTTTTTGTTAAAGGTGTGTAATTGTTAATCAGCGAGAATGGGTGCTTTCCTGATGTAGTAGGCACAGGATACACAAGCCTGTCATTCTCCTTAATTTTATTTCTTTTAAAGAAATTCAATACATTTCCTCCTGTTATCTTCTGGCGGCAACTACAGAAAAGTTTGAACCGCCCTCAAGAATTGTAGCCACAAAATATCGTATGTCGTCCATTGCATGGTCGTTTTCCTTTATAGGTACATCAAGCCCCTTTTCCTCCCAACGATACAGGGAAAACTCCCTTATACTGTCAAGACAGTTGTTGCAGATTTTTATTCTGCCCTCTTTCAAGGCTGTTGCGGTTTGCCGTATTCCGTTTAAAACGTCATTTGTGGCAGGAGTTACCGTATATTCTCCGTGACGTCTTATTGTTTCTATAAAAGATGCCGCTGACGGGTCTGCTGTGATAGTTGAAACTTTGCGGTTTCCTATCAGTTCGCAAAGAGCCTTGTAATGCTCCTCGTCGGTTTTCTGATACCCTTGCTTTCGTGAATCAAAGTAATACTCGTCAATGCGATACCAGCAATTTTCTTTAAGCGCCCATAATCCAAATGAAGCAGGATTTACTGTTCCGTAGTCACAGGAAACAGCGTACCTTTCAAAGGGACCCTGTGGAACACTTACATAAGAGCTTTCTTTCATAAAAGGATAAATTGCTCCGGTCACCGCCACCCATTTTCCAAGAATAAACCTCTGATAAAAAGTACCTGTATATAGGGTCTTATATCGTTCAAGAGTTTTCTTGGATAGAGAAGGGTTATCCTCCATTGTAAAGTGGAGATACAGTGCGTTTTTTCTCTTTGCGTTTAATATCCAATTTCTGTAAAACCAATGAGCCGGATACTCAGGGTTACAGTTAAACCAAAATGTGCTACCCTCAACAGAGCAACGAGCCAAAGCCTGTTCCACAAAGGAACGTGGCATCAATGCAACCTCGTCAAACAACACCCCGGCAAGGGTCATTCCCTGCACCAAAGCGGCGCTGCTCTCATCTTTACCGCCAAATATGTAAATACGGTTTTCCCTGCCCTTATACCTTATTACAAGGAGATTTTCGCTGAGTTTTTCATTAACCTCAAAGCCTAAGGACTTTAGTGTGGACACCATTGGGGTAATTATATTTCTCCTTGCAGAGCGTATTGTTTTACCGCATATTGCAAAACTCTTTGACTTGAATTTGTAGAACATCCAGAAAACAAATGAAAGTGACATACAAAAGGTCTTGCCGGAACGCACAGCCCCGTCACAGATTATTGCATCTCTGTGTGCATACCTGCTGCCTTTACACCACCAGGTCAAAACCTGCATTTGCTTTTTTGAAAATGGTTTAATTTCCATTGGCATCACTGTTAAGAGTTTCTGCGCCCATCATAAGCGCATCATAAAAAGGAGTTGTATTTTCAAGGCTTTCGCAATCGTCGTTTAATTTTTCCAAGGCTTTAAACCTGTCAAAAAACTTGATTTCAATTTGCCCTTTTTCAGAACGCTTTATTTCGGAAACCATAAACAAGTCCATATTTTTCAAAGTTTCGCTGTCGTAGTCCTTCATACTGATAAGGCTTACTGCGTCAGCGATATTTCCCATAGCAAGGCGTTTAAGCCCCGACCTTGCAAGTTGTTTCAGGCTCTTGTTCTGTAACTGTGACAGCCTTTCAATCTCCTCCAAAATATCGTCACGGCAAATAAGTTCACTGCCGCCCTTTGACATTCCTGCAAAACTCTCCGCCTCTGCAATACTTCCTCTTTCAAGGAAACCTCTGCAAAAGGCTTTTTCTTTTTTTGTTAGTTTTTTCATTTAATCATCCTTTCATAACTTGGCTCTACAAACACCAAGAAAAAGTTGATAATTGCATTATTAAAGGCAAGTTTTAATAAAATAAATAAATTTTGGCAAAATATTTATGGTGATAAGATGAAAAATACAAGTTTTGACAGTCAAAGAGAAAAACTAAACTCCACTCTCCACTTTGACAAAAGTTTTGATATAGTGGAAAGGCAAATTCAAATTGCAAATAAAAAAGCCGCCCTGTATTTTGTGGACGGTTTTGTAAAAGACGATATTATGGAAAAAATCCTTGAATTTTTCTACAAGAGCGTTAAGGAGGGGGACGTTGAAAGGGTAGAAGAATTTAAGGCTAATTTTGTACCATACGTTGAGGTCGATACAACTGATGATTTTGATAAAGTAACAACTATGGTGCTGTCCGGAGTTTCCGCCCTTATCGTTGACGGATTTGAAAAAGTTATACTTATTGACTCACGAACCTACCCTCAACGTGATACCTCCGAGCCTGAAAATGACAAGGTTATTTTCGGTAGCCGTGACGGTTTTGTGGAAACTATGGTATTAAACACCGCCCTTATACGCAGACGTATCCGAAGCGGTGATTTGCGTGTTGAGGCTTTACAGGCAGGAACAAAGTCGAAAACCGATATTGCACTTTGCTATATGGACAGCAAGGTGGATAAAATTCTTTTAGAGAAATTAAAAAACAGAATAAACACCATAAATCAAGAATCCCTAACTATGAGCAGTCAGAGTTTAATCGAGGCTATCTATCCCCACCGTTGGTTTAACCCTATGCCAAAGGTGAAAAGCACAGAACGGCCTGACACAACCTCTAATTCAATTTTAAAGGGCAACATCGCCATAATAGTTGACAACTCCCCTACCGCATTAATTCTGCCAACCTCAATATTCGACATACTGGAAGAGGCTGACGATTACTATTTCTCACCGGTTACAGGAACATATCTGCGAGTTGCACGATATCTTATAATATTTATTTCATTATTCCTTACACCGGTATGGCTGTTATTGCTGCAAAACCCCTCAATAGTACCAAAAGCATTACAGTTTACGCTGATTGACAAACCGCAGAATATCCCCATAGTTTTACAACTGATTATAATTGAAATCGGTATTGACGGACTGCGTCTTGCTTCCCTCAACACGCCTAACTCACTTACCACACCCCTTAGCATAATCGGTGCTATCGCATTGTCGGACTTTTCCGTACAGGCAGGCTGGTGCAGTTACGAGGCTATTTTGTATATGGCTTTCGTTACCGTTGCAAATTACACGCAGCCTAACTACGAACTTGGTTACACTATAAAATTTTCAAGGATTTTTCTGCTCCTTATGACCTACTTCTTCAACGTAACAGGTTTTATTTTAGGTGTAATAATCGTTATATTAACAGCAATATGCAACCGAACATTATCGGGAAAAAGTTACCTCTATCCGCTGATTCCCTTTAACCCCAAAAAGTTAGCAAACAAAATAATCCGTATGCGCTAATTAACTGCTTCCCAAAATCAGCCTGACCGTTAATACAGCCATTACGAATGCGGTAAAATCCGCACAAAGAGCCGCCGCCAAAGTGTGGCGGACTTTTTTTACCTTTACACTTCCGTAGTAAACCGCTATTGCATAAAAGGTAGTTTCCGTAGAGCCTGCAAGTACCGACGCAACCTGACCTGCAAAACTGTCAGGACCGCAATCTTTGTATATATTTGTCAGCAAAGCAGTTGAACCGCCGCCGGATACAGGTCTTAATAATACCATTGGAACAATCTCTTTTGGAAAGCCTAAAGCGTCTGCAACAGGAGAAATAAAGTCGCAGAGCATCGTGATAGCCCCACTTGCCTTTAGCATATCCACCGCTACTATAAGCCCTACAATCGTAGGGGCAATATTTAAAAGTATTTCAAAGCCTTTTTTAGCCCCCACAATAAATGCGTCAAACAAAGGTACCTTTTTAAATAACCCCACAACCACTACTACTGCAATAAAAACAGGTACAAAGTAATCCGTTTTAATCACTCCTATGTTTCACAATACAAAAGCATTTTGCAACAATAAGTCCTACAGCAAGGGCAACAGCAGAACTAATCCACACGCAAGGCAATATTTCAAATGGGGCTGTACTTGAGTACATCTGCCGTAACCCACCAATCATTGTAGGGAAAATTTGAATTGATGCTGTGTTCATAACAACAAACGTAACCATATCGTCTGTTGCCCTGTCACTTTCTCCACCTATTTTATGCAACTCCCTCATAGCAGACAGCCCAAAGGGTGTTGCGGCATTTCCAAGCCCAAGCAAATTGGCACTGACGTTCATACTTATGTACTCCAGGGCTTTGCTGTCCTTCTTTACATTTTTAAACAGTTTTCGCAATATGGGAGCAAGGGTTTTACCTATTACTTTTGTTAAACCGCCCCTTGATGCAATTTCCATAATTCCCGACCAAAGCATCAGCATTCCTGCTATTGTCAGCAGTAATTCTATGCTGTCCTCTGCTCCTGATATTACGCCCTGTGTAAGTTGTGAGCCGTTTTGTGTTATCAATCCGCAGACCACAGCCACAATTATCAAAACTCCGAATATTATGTTCAAATTATCAAATCCTGTCGAAAAAATATTAATTATAAAAAATATTGTAAAGTGTTGACTTTTTTGTCAATAATTGGTAGAATTGGATTGAATTAAGGAGGAAAAGGTTATGATTTACACAAGTTACAAAAAAATTGACGAAGTTGGCAGAATCGTAATATCTAAAGACATCAGAAAAAAACTTGACTTAGGCATTAACGAATTACTAAAAATTGACGTTGAGGATAACAAAATTGTTATTTCAAAGGCAGAGCCGAATTGTATTTTCTGCGGAAACGGAAAAGACCTTAAAAACTATATGGGCAAGTCCGTTTGTGCTGACTGTATAAAAATGCTAATCAAATAACTCTTGACAAATCAGGTTAAATATCGCATTATATAATTAGTTTAGATTTAGGAGGGGTTATTATGCCACGTATTGACAAAGAGAACTATTATCTTGATATTGCAGAAACTGTCCTTGAGAGAGGTACTTGCATACGCAGAAATTACGGCGCAATTATTGTTAAAAACGACCAGATTGTATCTACAGGTTACGTAGGTGCTCCACGCGGACGTAAAAATTGCAGTGACTTAGGCACTTGCATACGTGCACAACAAAATATCCCCAGAGGCACTCGCTATGAACTTTGCAGAAGTGTTCACGCAGAGGCTAACGCTATTATTCACGCTCCAAGGGAACAGATGATTGACGCAACTATGTATCTTGTAGGAAAGGAATTTGATACAGGTGAATACATTGAAAATGCAAATTCCTGCGCTATGTGTAAACGTATGATTATCAATGCCGGAATCAAGAGAGTTGTTATAAGAAACAGCAAGACAAAATTTTCAGCAATTTACGTAGAGGATTGGATTGTAAACGATGATTCCCTTGATGGAAAAGAAGGTTATTAATTACAGGAAATGATACGAACCTACTATACAAACGTAAATAATATTTCTTTTTCAGAATTAAATCTCAGCAAGGTTACTCCTCAACGCAGAGAGAAAATTGACCGTATTATGATTGAAAGCGCTAAAAAGCAGAGCCTTGCCGCCGGTCTTTTAATCAATCACTTTTTTTCCGACAAAGAAATAAAAATCGAAAAGCAAGGTAAACCCTACATTGAAAACGGCCCATATTTCAATCTTGCCCACAGCCACGATTATGCAATTATTTCCATTTCCTATGACACTCCTATCGGCTGTGATATTGAAAAAACAGACGAAGTTAAGTACGAAAAGTTAGGTAAACTTGTGTTTCACAAAAATGAGTTAAACGCCTTAAAATCCGCAGATAATCAAAATCGGTTATTTTATGAGTTCTGGACTAAAAAGGAAGCCTTTATAAAATGTATCGGCACAGGATTTCATACCAATACAAAGAAACTTGACTTTTCACAGAACAAGCATTTTTTCATATATAACGAAAAAAAGTTCCGTTTTAAAGAGTATATGCTGGGTGACTACAAAATTATGCTCTGCACTATGGGTGCAGACTTTGCAAACAACATAACCGAGATTAAATTTGAATAACAGATTAAAAGCAGACTGACAAAATCAGCCTGCTTTTCTTTTGATATATTACTTTAAGTTCTTTTCGTAAGATTCAATCATCTTTTTAACCATCTGGCCGCCAACTGAACCTGCCTGACGAGATGTTAAATCTCCGTTGTAACCCTGCTTTAGATTTACGCCTACCTCACTTGCAGCCTCCATCTTGAAACGCTCAAGTGCTTCTTTAGCCTCGGGTACTACGATACCGTTTTTAGACATAGTATTTTCTCCTTTTCTTAATTTTTTATTTTACCAAATTTATTGTCAAGCAACTTTTCGTTGCAATAGTATTATTAACTATGTCTGTAAAAATATATGTGGTAATTGTAGTGTGATTATTTTGGCATTTTTTGATATATGTATAATCTGCGTTAATTTACTTATTCATATTTGTTGTGATTTATGTATATATAAATCCGCAATTAGTTTAAGGAAATATTATAAAATCACTTGAATTTTATTATTTATATTGCTATAATAAAGAAAAACGTTACAAAATACTCTGTAATATTTAGAATAATGTTACAATTATTATTTATTAATTTAGAATTTTGTTACAGTACGGTTGTATATTTTATTAAAACCGTTACATTATAATTACAGGTGATTTTATGTTATACAGAAAAGCATATGATTTTTTATTAGAATGGAAAAACAAGTCCGACAAAAAGGCTTTGCTTATTACAGGCGCAAGACAGATTGGAAAAACTTACATTATCAGAAAGTTTGCAAAGGAAAATTATAAAAACTTTGTTGAGATAAACTTCATTACTAATCCGGAGGCAAGTAAAATCTTTGAGGGCGACTTAAACGCCGACACCCTTATTATCAACCTTACTGCCTACACAAGAAAATCCTTACAAAAGGGTGAAACCTTAATTTTCTTTGACGAAATTCAGGAATGCCCCTCTGCAAGGACTGCGATTAAATTTCTTGTTGATGACGGCAGATTCGACTATATTGAGTCAGGTTCTCTGCTGGGCGTAAATTATAAAGAGGTAAAATCCTATCCTGTTGGATATGAAGAAATCTATCAAATGTATCCTCTTGATTTTGAAGAATTCGCAATAGCAAATGGGGTGCAGAGCGAAACCATAGAATACTTAAGAAAATGTTACGAAGAAAAAACAGAAGTCAGCGAAGTCGTTCATCAGTCAATGCTTAAACTTTTCCGTTATTATATCATAGTAGGCGGTATGCCTGCTGTTGTTCAGAAGTTTACGGACACTCAGGATATTGGAGAAATACTCAAAATCCAGAATGATATTCTTGCTTTGTACCGTCAGGATATTTCAAAATATGCGGCAAATAACAAAGAAAAAATAAAGAATATTTTTGATATGATTCCTGCTCAACTCAACGAGAAAAACAGAAGATTTAAACTTGCTGACATAAAAAGTTCTGCAAGGATTTTGAGATATGAAACCAGTTTTAACTGGCTTGCCGATGCCGGTGTTGCACTCCCCTGCTATAATATTACCGAGCCTAAGTTGCCCCTTGAACTCAATTTACAAAATAACCTTTTCAAATTATTTCTCTGCGATACCGGTTTGCTTTGTGCTGCATCAATGGGAAATATTCAGTTTGATATTTTATCAGGTGACCTTTCGGTAAATATGGGAAGTATTCTTGAAAATGTTTTTGCCCAAGAACTTATATCAAAAGGCTTTAAACTCAGATACTACAACAAGAAAAACATTGGAGAAATTGATTTTATAGTACAGCAGGGCAAGAACGCTGTTCCCATTGAAATAAAATCCGGAAACGATTTTTATAAACACAAAGCCCTCGACAACGTCCTTTCAAAGGCTGAGTGGAAAATCCACAAAGGCATTGTTTTTTGCAAGAGTAATATATCTTGCGAAAACAACATCACGTACCTTCCCTTTTATATGTCAATGTTTTTCAGACAAGAAACACTTCCCAAACATTTGAAAATTGATTTGGAAATTATTAATATTTAGTTTCTGATATTTCCAAGTTCTGTGATGAAATCCTGCATTTGCTCCTTGCTGTTTAAAGTTTTTGCTTTTTCTATTATTTGTTTTTGCTTTGGTTTGGACAAATTTGAAAAGTATTTCATTGCGCAAAAATTTTTTGAAAGCGCCATTTGAAAACCTAAAGGCAGTTCTTCTTTTTTCATATACAAAAATCACCTCGTCCCTATTTTGGGACGAGGTGCAATTATTTATTCATTATTTCCGAATTTTCTGAAACGTTCATAACGGAGGTTTGCAAGTTCATCTCCGTCAACGGCAAGATTTTTTTCAAATGTTCTGCAAATTAGAATTTTTAAACTTTCGAACATTTTCTTGTCCTCTGCCTTTGGCTGACGCAAAACACGCTCAACTACGCCAAGGTTGAATAAATCCTGTGCAGTCATTTTTAGTTTTTCTGCGGCTTCAGGAGCCTTTGAACTGTCTTTCCAGAGAATACTTGCGCATCCCTCCGGAGAGATAACGGAATAGACAGAATCCTCCATCATCCAAACTTCGTCGGCAACTGCAAGAGCAAGAGCGCCACCTGAACCGCCCTCACCGATAAACACGGAAAGCACAGGAGTTTTCAGCGCCATCATTTCCATAAGGTTAGTGGCGATAGCGTGACCTTGGCCACGTTCCTCTGCACCGATACCGCAGAATGCACCGCTTGTATCAACAAAGCACAAAATAGGACGGTGGAATTTTTCAGCCTGTTTCATAAGGCGGAGAGCCTTTCTATAGCCCTCAGGGTGAGCCATACCGAAATTTCTGTCCATACGTTCTTTTGTATTTCTGCCCTTTTCAAGACCGATAACAGTTACCGGAATATCGTTTAGCATACCGATTCCGCCGATAATAGCCTTATCGTCTGCAAAATTACGGTCGCCGTGGAGTTCCAAAAAACTGTCGCCGAACAGATTGTTGATATAATCTATAGAGGTCAGTTTGTTAGTGTCACGAGCCGCACAAACCTTGTCATATGCACTCATTTACTCCACCTCCCCATAGTTATGTATAGCAAGAATATTTTTGATAGTATCCTTTAAATAATGGCGACTTACTACCTTATCTACAAAACCTTTTTCCTGAACAAACTCCGCAGTCTGGAAGTCACGAGGGAGTTTTTGTCTGATAGTCTGCTCAATTACTCGAGGACCTGCAAAGGCAATTAATGTTTTTGGCTCTGCAAGGATAATATCGCCCTCCATAGCAAATGAAGCAGTAACGCCTCCGGTTGTAGGGTCGGTTAATACGGTAATATACAGAAGCCCTGCGTCGCTGTGCTTTTTAACTGCGCCGGAAGTTTTTGCCATTTGCATAAGTGACAAAATACCCTCCTGCATTCTTGCACCGCCTGATGCTGTGCATACAACGATAGGCAGTCTGTTTTCAGTAGCATATTCAAAGGCACGTGTTACTTTTTCGCCTGTGACTGTACCCATAGAGCCCATCATAAAGTCAGGATTCATACATACAAGGACAGTTCTTATGTTACCAATATTACAAACACCGCTGATTACAGATTCTTTTTCACCGCTTGACATTTTACTTTTTAAAAGTTTTTTGTCATAGTCAGGAAAATCAATTATATTTCTGCTTTCTAAATCAGAGTCCATTTCCTCAAATGTACCCTTATCGGCTAAAAGTTCAATTCTTTGTCTTCCGTTAAGGCGGAAATGGTAGTTACATTTAAAGCAAACGTGGTCGTTTTCCTCAACGTCTGTTGACAAAAGCATTGTTCCGCAACTTGGACATTTTACCCACATTTCGTCAGGCACAAAAGGCTGGTTTTCGGTTTTCTCGTCACTGCCCTCAAGTTCATTTTTAGGTTTTATAAATGCAAATAAATCCATTTAATTATCCTCTTTTTTTCTTCTTTTTATTCTTTTCAAAACTTTCCATAAAATCTGTTGTATATGTTCCGTCAACAAATTCATCTGCCGACAAAATATCAATCATAAGGTCACGGTTGATTTTAATACCCTGAACAGACAACTCGGAAAGCGCCATTTTCATTTTGCGGATAGCAAGTTCTCTGCTTCTGCCCTGAACAATTACCTTTCCTACCATTGAATCATAGAAAGGTGGAATTACGTAATCTTGATACAGAGCAGTATCAAAACGTACAAATGAACCTCCGGGAATATGGAGCCCTGTAACCTTACCGCAACTTGGCATATAGTTATTGTCAGGGTCCTCTGCATTTATACGGCACTCAATAGTATTGCCGTGGAAGAACACTTCCTCTTGCTTTTTATTAAGTTCTTTACCTGCCGCAACACGAATCTGCCATTGAACCAAGTCCATACCGGTTACCATTTCGGTAACGCCGTGTTCTACCTGCAAACGTGTATTCATTTCCATAAAGTAGAAGTTTCCGTCCTTATCGTAAAGGAACTCAACCGTACCGACGGAATTGTAGTTTACAGCGTGGGCGGCTTTAATTGCGGCGTCCATCATAGCCTTACGTGTTTCATCTGAAATTGACGGCGAGGGACTTTCCTCAATCAGTTTCTGATTATGCCTTTGTACGGAGCATTCTCTCTCACCAAGGCAAAGTGCATTTCCGTGCTTATCGCACAGAATCTGCATTTCAATATGTTTAACAGGCTTTAAAAATTTTTCGATATATAAAGCGCCGTCGCCAAATGCCGACTGAGCCTCTGCGTATGCGCTGTTGTAAGCACTCTCAAATTCTTTCGCGGTTTTTACAAGACGTATTCCACGTCCGCCGCCACCGCTTCGAGCCTTTATAAGCAACGGATATCCTACCTTTGCGGCTTCCTCTTTAGCCTGGGTGACGTTATCCAAAACATCCGTACCCGGAGTTACGGGAACACCTGCGGCACGCATTGTTTTTCTTGCTTTGTCCTTGTCACCAAGGAGAGAAATCATCTCCGAAGTAGGGCCGATAAATTCTATATTACATTGTTCGCACAGTTGAACAAACTTTGCATTTTCCGACAAAAGTCCGTATCCCGGGTGGATAGCCTGGGCACCGCTTTGAACTGCAACAGTTAATATAGCGGGCATATTCAGATAACTGTCGGCTACTCTGCTGTCGCCTACACAGTAACTTTCGTCAGCAAGTTGCACGTGCATTGCGTCTTTGTCAGCCTTTGAATAAATTGCAACTGTGGAAATTCCCATTTCTCTACAGGCACGAATAATACGCACCGCAATCTCTCCACGATTTGCAATAAGGATTTTATTAAACATTATGTCACATCCAGTAATATTATTTTATCAGTGCAAAACTGAAATCAGCACTTACACATAACTTTCCGTCCACATATCCCTTGGCACTAATAAAATAGAAGTTACCTCTTGAACGAGTAAGTGTGCAGGTGGTTTCTAATGTATCACCGGGCTTTACCATTCCCTTAAACTTTACGTTATCCATTTTTGTAAAGTAGGGAGTTGCGCCCTGACAACTGTCGGCAAGCATAACACAACTTGACTGTGCCATCATTTCGCAAAGGATAACTCCGGGAACAACAGGGTTTCCGGGAAAGTGACCCTTTAGGAAAAACTCATCTCCGCTTATTGTATATTTACCGTGAGTGGTGTTTTCGTCGATTTGCTCAGCCTCCTGAACAAGTAACATATGGTCACGATGTGGTATAATCTTCTTAATTTCTTCCTGATTCATAACTGCTCCTTAACCGATTCTGAACAACGGCTGTCCGTATTCAACAACGTCGCCGTTCTTTACTAATACTTCTGTTACCTTACCGCTTTCATCGGCAGTAATCTCATTCATAATTTTCATTGCCTCAATTATGCAAACAACGTCGCCTTTGTTTACAGTCTGTCCAACGCTTATAAACGGCTTACTGTCAGGATTCGGTGCAGCATAGAATACGCCTACCATTGGGCTGTCTATTGTTTTACCTGTTGATACAACAGGAGCATTTACTGTTTCCTGAACAGGAGCCTGTGGTACTGCTGTTGATACAGGTGCTGTTACAGGTGTTGCAATCGGCTGTACTGTAGCAGGAGCCTTTTCAATACAAACAGAGTTTGTTTTGTCTGACATTTTAATTGTGGTTAAATTATGCTCCTCAAGGAGTGCGATAATCTCTTTTAATTCATCTAAACTATACATATTAATCCTCCGTTAAATTTTCTTAAATACAACACAAGCGTCGTGACCGCCAAAGCCTAAGTTAGTTGAAGCCGCAACAGTAATCTCTCTGTCCTTAGCCTGACCTAATGTATAGTCAAGGTCGCACTCAGGGTCAACTTCGGTTGTACCGATTGTAGGAGGAATTTTTCCGTCCTTAACTGCAAGTACAGAAACTACAGCCTCAACAGCACCGGTAGCACCTAACATATGACCTGTCATTGACTTTGTGGAACTTACCGAAATATCATAAGCCTTTTCACCCAATGCGCTCTTAATAGCCATTGTTTCTGTTTTATCGTTCATAGGTGTGCTTGTTCCGTGAGCGTTAATATAGATAACGTCATCATCTGTTACGTTACCCTCTTTAAAGGCAATTCTGATAGCCTCTGCAAGACCCTCGCCGTCAGGTGACGGAGCAGTAACGTGGTGTGCGTCACAGGTGTTACCGTAGCCTACCATTTCTGCGTAAATCTTTGCACCTCTTGCCTTTGCGTGTTCGTACTCCTCAAGTATAAGCATACCTGCACCCTCGCCCATAACAAAACCGTTGCGGTTTACGTCAAATGGAATTGACGCCTTTTTAGGGTCTTCTGTAGTTGAGAGGGCTTTCATATTTGCAAAGCCTGAAATTGTAAGAGGATGCACAACATACTCTGCACCGCCTGTAATAATTGCGTCGGCATAGCCGTCCTTTATTGCGTGGAAAGCCTCGCCTACAGCATTTGAACCTGTAGCACAGGCTGAAACAGGAGCAAGTGTAGGGCCTTGTGCATTATATTTAATTGCAATCTGTCCGCAGGCGATATTGCCAATCATTTTAGGGATAAAATGAGGGCTTACTTTTCTCGGACCTTTTTCCAGATAAGCCTGAGTATTTTCAATAAAAGTAAACAGACCGCCGATACCTGCGCCAACATAAACGCCTAAACGTTTAGGGTCAACTGTACCCTCAAGTCCGCTGTCATTCATAGCCTCAGAAGCGGCACCTAAAGCGTAAATTGTGTACATATCGGTTTTTCTCAGGTCACGTTTTTCAACTACGGTAGTAGGGTCAAAATCTTTAACCTCTCCTGCATTTTTTA
This sequence comes from Oscillospiraceae bacterium, assembly GCA_029218825.1. Taxonomy (GTDB): domain Bacteria; phylum Bacillota; class Clostridia; order Oscillospirales; family Acutalibacteraceae; genus Ruminococcoides. The sequence goes on from JAQXSC010000075.1 coordinate 33,602, forward strand.
CAGGCAACTCCTCTGTATCAAATCTTGTAATTTTATCAATACCGCAAACACCCTTCAGCATATTGTCCCACATTGTGGGAACATCATTACCTACAGGAGTAATTGCGCCAATACCAGTAACTACAACTCTTCTCATCATATTCTCCTTTACATTGCAATACCGCCGTCAACACGGATAACTTCGCCTGTAACATACGCAGCCATATCACTGCACAAGAATTTTACAACATTTGCAACATCTTCAGGCTTACCGCGTCTTTTCATAGGAATAGTAGCGGCAATTTCATCTTTAACCTTATCGGATAAAGCCTGTGTCATAGCAGTATCAATATAACCCGGTGCAATAGCATTTACAGTTACATTTCTTGCGGCAAGTTCCTTTGCAACAGATTTTGTAACACCGATAAGACCTGCCTTTGACGCAGAATAGTTAGCCTGTCCTGCGTTACCGTTAAGACCTACAATGGAAGCCATATTTACAATTCTTCCGCTGCGCTGTTTCATAAACATTTTGTAAGTGTGTTTAATCATATTGAACGCACCCTTTAGGTTTACGGAAATTACTGCGTCAAAATCGCTTTCGTCCATTTTTAACACCAGGTTATCCTTACAGATACCTGCGTTATTTACAAGAAAATCAATTCTGCCGAAGTCAGCAAGAATCTCGGTAATTACGTTACCGCTTTTCTCAAAATCACTAACGTCGCAATCGTAAGCCTTTACCTTTACACCCATTGAGCCGATTGACTCCAAAGCCTCTTCCTTTGGACCTAAACCCACAAGGGCAATATCTGCTCCGTCTTTTGCCAATGTTTCGGCAATAGCCTTACCGATACCGCTGTAACCACCTGTTACTACAGCAACTTTACCTTCAAAATTCATAATGCTCTCCTTTGTAAAATCAAAATACAAATTTGTTTATTTCAACTGTTCAAGGTCTGCAACATTCTCAACCTTGATAGCCTTTACATTACCGTCTATTCTCTTAACAAGTCCTGTTAAGGTTTTGCCTACGCCAACCTCGATAAAAGTATCAACGCCGTCACTAACCATATTTTCAACTATTGTCTGCCATTTTACAGGGTTTTCCACCTGTGCTTTAACAAGAGCCTTGTAATCGCCCTCATAGGGCTTGGCTGTATAGTTTGAATACAGGGGAATGCTCGGCTCGTTAAATTCAACCTTTTCCATATATTCCATTAAGCCCTCGGCTGCCTCAGCCATAAAGGGTGAATGGAATGCTCCGCTTACTGCAAGGCGCTTTGCTCTGCCCTTTGCGTTTGAAAAAGCCTCAATCAATGCATCAACATTTTCTTCCTTTGTAGCCACAACTGTCTGTGCAGGACTGTTGTAGTTTACAGGATATGTATCCTCAAACTGACTGCAAATCTTTTCAATTTCATCGGCAGGCAGTTTCATTACTGCAAGCATTGCTCCGGGATTGGCCTTTGCGGCTTTGTCCATAAGTTCTCCGCGTTTGCATACAAGTTTAAAGGCTTCCTCGTCGCTTAACATACCGCTGAATGCAAGTGCGGCGATTTCTCCCAGAGAAAATCCTGAAACGCAGTCAGCCTTAATTCCCAATTCCTCAACTGCTCTTGCAACAGCAAGGTCAACGGTAAATACGCAAGGCTGAGTATTTGCTGTTATTGAAAGTTCGGAAATATCACCGTTAAAGCATTGATTGGAAGTATTTGGACGAATACTGTCCGCCATATCAAAAACAGCCTTTGCCGCCTTTGAATTTTCACATATTTCCTTGCCCATTCCTGTGTATTGAGCGCCCTGTCCTGAAAAAATAAGTGCTATTTTACCCATTTATTTGCACCGCCTAATACCTTTTCAGCCCCAGTGAATAAATCAAGAATAATATCTCTGCAAGGCTCTTCTTTAGTAACCATTGAGGCAACCTGTCCTGCAAGAACACAACCGTTCTTAACGTCGCCCTCTCTTGCTGCAAGTCTTAACACGCCTGCGCCCATAGCCTCAAGTTCCTCGTCGGATACAACAGAGGAGTTATATTCAGCCTTTGTATATTAACGAGTGTAACTGCTCTTGATACATCTTACAGGGTGACCAAGTCTTTTACCTGTTACTACTGTGTCAATATCCTTTGCTTTTAAAATCTTGTCCTTATATTCCTGTGCGATAGTACATTCCTCAGCAACAAGAAAACGTGTTCCAACCTGAACACCCACTGCGCCAAGCATAAAACAAGCCGCAACCTGTCTGCCGTCAGCAATACCGCCTGCAGCAATTACAGGAATGTTAACAGCGTCAACAACCTGGGGAACAAGAGCCATTGTAGTTAATTCACCAACGTGGCCGCCGCTTTCTCCGCCCTCTGCAATAACTGCAAAAGCACCGAGTTTTTCCATACGTTTTGCAAGTGCTGTTGAGGGAACTACAGGGATAACCTTTATTCCTGCTTCAAGCCATTTTCCCATATATTTACCCGGATTTCCTGCACCGGTTGTTACAACCTTGATACCTTCCTCAATTACCACATCTGCAACCTCATCTGCAAAGGGACTCATCAACATAATATTTACACCGAAAGGCTTGTCGGTCATCTCTTTGCACTTTTTGATTTCGGCTCTCAGTTGTTCACCGTTAGAGTTCATAGCGGCAATAAGTCCAAGTCCGCCTGCGTTACTTACGGCAGATGCCAAACTTGCGTCTGCAACCCAAGCCATACCGCCTTGGAAAATCGGATATTCTATTGATAGTTGTTCGTTAATTACAGTAGAAATCATATGTATCATCCTTTCTTTTGAGGGTAAATCCACAAAAAATAAATTTACCGCCCAATTAAATACAATAACTGCATTATCTCAATAATTGTACTATATTTGGGCGGTAAATGTCAATGATAAATATACACAAATAGATGTTATTAATTGTCAAATTTTAGTAAGATTAACTGCAATAATCTTCAAGTATTCTTCTCAATTCATCCTTGCTGTTTGCGTAAATTCCCTGTTCTAATTTTTCTGCGTCCTCTCTTGGTAAATTGCTCACCAAAGCGTCGCTTTCCACTATCATTTCACCTGTGTTACAGTCAAAGGCGGAAATCTTCCCTTTGTGACTTTTTACAACAAATTTATCCTGTTTTTTTGTTACGTTTTCTACTGTTTTTACTTTAGTGGGTTGCTCAACAGGTGCAGTGCTGTTTTCTGTTGATAACGCAAAAACCGCCGAAACTGAGAACAATGTATAAATAATTATTCCGGTAATAAGTACAAGTTTTTTCATATTCCCTCCACAGAAAAAATAATGGTTTTGTATCTATTGTTTTCCTTTTTATCGGTAATATTCATACATTTTTATACTTTTTCTGTGTTTTTTTCTATATATTTTGGAAATAAAATATACCGCTAAAGGTTTATTTTTTTCTATATTAATGTTATAATATCAAAGAATAATGTTATATTGCATTATCCGTATTTGTAATTACGTGAAATATCTTTATTAAATTTAGAAGTTAAAGGAGGATTTTCTATGCGTGAAACCGATATAAGTAAATTTACCGATCGTGATGATGTGAATATTGAAAATCCAAGTCCGGCTAAAAAAATCCTTGGAACTATAGGTCGTTTTCTGCTTACCGTAGTTTCTGTTTTAGGAGTGGCAATAGTAATCGTTGGGTTATCCTTAACAGTATATCTTGCAGGAATTGCCGCAGAGCCTACAGGAATTGACTTACGTGCAAAGGAACTGAACCAGACAAGTTTTATATACGTTAAGAATGATTCAGGCGACTTTGAGAAATATCAGTCCCTTTATTCAACCGAAAACCGAGTTTGGGTAGCATACAATAAAATCCCCGAATATATGGGAGAGGCTGTTATTGCTATTGAGGACAAGCGTTTCAGAGAGCATCGAGGTGTTGACTGGACAAGAACAGCAGGCGCTGTGTTCAACCTGGCTTCAGGACAGGCAAGTTACGGTGGTTCAACTCTTACACAACAGTTAATCAAGAACATTACCGACGACAACGAGGTTTCCATAAACCGTAAAATCCGTGAGATTTCAAAGGCTTTGAAACTTGAAACGGAATACACCAAAGATGAAATTTTAGAGGCTTACTTAAACGTTGTAAACTTCGGTAACAACTGTCAGGGCGTACAGGCGGCGGCTAACCTTTACTTCGGCAAAAACATTGATAAATGCTCAATAGCCGAATGTGCCGCTATTGCAGGTATTACCCAAAACCCAAGTAAATATAATCCTCTTGTTTATCCTGAAAATAACAAAATAAGACGTGAAACCGTTTTATCGGAAATGTTAAATCAGGGAAAAATCACAGAGGATGAATATAATCAGGCTATGAAAGAATCCGACAAAATGAAATTTGTGGGATTCCAAAAGAACACCTCAAAAAATATTTCAAAGAAAGTACAAAACTGGTATGTTGACGAACTGTACTTTGACCTTGTTGAAGATTTAGCGCAGTACTACAACATAAGTGAAAAGGCGGCTTCCGATAAGATTTATACAGAGGGTCTGAAAATCTACAGCGCTATGGACCTTGACACTCAGGAGTATCTTGAAAGTGCCGCTAAAAACATCAACAAGGCATACGACTACGGCCTACAATGTGCCGCTACTATGATTGGTATGGACGGCAGAGTTATTGCAACCTGCGGTTCGTCTGTAGAAAAAAATTCCAACTTACTTTTTGACAGAGCCACAATGTCGGTTTTACAACCGGGTTCATCAATCAAACCTGTAGTTGTTTACCCATATGCAATCGAAAAGAAACAGTTGTACTACAGTTCCGTTGTAAAGGACGAGCCTTTACCTAAATATAAGGTTGTAAACGGTCAACTTGTTGCAGGCCCTAACAACTGGTATCGCGGATATAAGGGCAATATGCTTTTACCTGACGCTATTGAGTGGTCTGCAAACGCAACTGCCGCACAGGTAATGAATATGATTTCCCCTGAAAACGCCTATAATCAGGCTGTTACATTACAGGGCTTTACCCACCTGAAAGAAGAGGATAAAGTAAATGCCGGCGGACTTTCAATCGGTGGTCTTAACGGCGGTGTTACTGTCAGAGAAATGGCGGCAGCCTTCACATATATGGGCAACAATGGTCTTTACTACAAGCCATACACCTACTACTATGTTACAGACTCTGACGACAATATTATTATCGACAACAGAGATACAATTCCAAAGCAGTCCTATTCACAGGAAACTGCATATATTATGAACAGACTTCTCCACTACAATATGACATACGGTTCACACACAAATGCCGCTTATGCTCGTATTGACGGTTGGGATATTTGCGGTAAAACAGGTACTACCGACTACGATAAGGACTGTTGGTTCTGCGGTATAAGTCCTTATGCTTCCCTTGCAGTTTGGACAGGCTTTGACCAGCCGAAAACTATTACCTATGCAGGTCAGAGAAATTCAACTACAATATTCAAGGACGTTATGTCACATTACCTTGAAAACAAAAAACCTAAAGAATACGTAATGCCTCCTACGATTATTGAGGCAAACTACAATCCGGGTAACGGATACAGTTACAATGTAGGCAACCCAACACCGGGCAAATATATTGGATATTACACAGAAGATAATATGCCAAATAAAACAAATGCCTATGTTGCCGATTATAATGGTTACTACTCTAATCAGGGCGGTTTACAATCCATTACTTCCGCTACCGGCGACGGTGAAAATCCAAGCGGCGAAACTAATGAAACAGGCAGTGTTGATACTGCACCGTCGGAAACACAGGCTTCTGCAGTTGAAACAACTGCCCCTGCTACTACATTAGCGCCTGAAACGGAATAATCATAGTATATTAATTTATGGAGGAATAGATAAATGGTATCAGTAGCAATTATGGGACACGGAGTGGTTGGCTCCGGCGTTGCAGAAATCTTGACAACCCATAAAAAGAAACTTTTTGCAAGTATCGGCGAGGAAGTTTATATTAAGCATATTCTTGACTTGCGTGAATTTCCTGACTCCCCTCTTGCTGACAGATTTACAAAAAACTTTGACGACATTTTAAATGACGTTGAGGTTGAAGTTGTTGCAGAGGTTATGGGTGGAATAAATCCTGCATATGACTACACAAAGAAACTGTTAAAAGCAGGTAAAAGCGTTGTCACTTCCAACAAAGAACTTGTTGCCGCAAAGGGTGCGGAGTTACTTGCAATCGCAAAGGAAAACAATGCAAACTTCCTGTTCGAGGCTTCCGTAGGCGGCGGTATTCCTATTATCCGTCCTATGCACCAATGCCTTGTTGCAAACAATGTAAAAGAGGTTGCAGGTATCTTAAACGGTACTACAAACTTTATCCTTACAAAAATGATTGCAGAGGGTATGGATTTTGACGAGGCTCTGAAACTTGCGCAGGATTTAGGCTTTGCAGAACGCAATCCTGAGGCTGACGTTGAGGGTCACGACGCTTGTCGCAAGATATGTATTCTTGCTTCCCTTGCATTCGGCAAACACGTTTATCCTGACAATGTTCACACAGAGGGTATCACAAAAATCACACTTGAGGACGTTAAATACGCAGCGTCATTCAAAAGTGTTATTAAACTAATCGGTAAAGTTAAGGTTCTTGATAACGGCAAAATGGACATTCTTGTTGCGCCTATGCTTATCAGTAAAAAGAGCCAGCTTGCAAATATTGACTATGAGTTCAATGGTATTATGGTAAGAGGCGATTGCACAGGCGATGTGGTATTCTACGGCAAGGGTGCAGGTAAGTTACCTACCGCTTCTGCTGTTGTAGCGGATATTATCGACTGTTGTAAACACCTTAAAACAAGAAAGTACTTATATTGGGCTGATGGCACAAGCGAGAACATTTTACCATATAATGAGTCAGAAACTGCTGTATATTTAAGGCTGTCAGCAGTTGACAGAGAAACTGTTATTAATAAAGCCAAGGAAATTTTCGGTGAGGTTACTGTAATTACTTATGAGGGCGCTAATCCTAATGAGGTTGCTGTTGCTACACCGGTTATGACAATTCAGGATGTTGAAAGCAAGGTTGCTTTGCTTGAGAATGATAATATCAATGTATTGTCAAAAATCAGAATTGGTGATTTATAATTTTGGAGGAGTAATTAAAAATGAGTCTAATTGTCCAGAAATTCGGCGGTAGTTCAGTTGCAGACGCAGAGCGTGTTTTTAACGTTGCACGTATTGTTACTGAAACCTACGACAAAGGCAATGACGTGGTAGTTGTTGTATCTGCACAGGGCGACACTACTGACGACCTTATTGCAAAGGGTAATGAAATTAACCCTACAGCGTCAAAAAGAGAAAAAGATATGCTTGTTGCGGCAGGTGAACAGATTTCTATTTCACTTCTTGCTATGGCTATTGAAAAACTTGGCTATCCTGTTATTTCCCTGTTGGGATGGCAGGCAGGATTCCAGACAAGTTCTGCTCACACAAGCGCAAGAATCAAGAGAGTTGTACCTGACCGTATCCGCAGAGAACTTGACAAGAAACGTATTGTTGTTGTGGCCGGATTCCAGGGTATCTCACGTTATGATGACATTACAACACTTGGCAGAGGCGGTTCAGATACTTCTGCCGTTGCTATTGCGGCATCAATGCACGCAGACCTTTGTCAGATTTATACTGACGTTGAGGGTGTATATACTGCCGACCCAAGAAAAGTTGAGAATGCTACAAAACTTGACGAAATTTCATATGACGAAATGTTAGAACTTGCAACCTTAGGCGCACAGGTTCTTAACAATCGTTCCGTAGAAATGGCAAAAAAATATAACATAGAACTCGAGGTGCTTTCAAGTTTAGTGAAAGCCCCAGGCACAATAGTAAAGGAGAAGTCAAAAATGGAAAAAATGTTAATCAGCGGTGTTGCAAAGGATACAGACGTAGCAAGAATTTCTGTTACAGGTATTCCGGATGAACCGGGCTTTGCTTTTAAAATGTTCTCAAAACTGTCCGCAAAAAATATAAATGTTGATATTATTCTTCAGTCAATCGGTCACGACGGCAAAAAAGATATTTCCTTTACTGTTGCCAAGGACAGAACAGAGGAAGCAAAGGCTTGTCTTGAAAACTACGTTGTAAACCACAATGCAAAAGAGTTAATCTGCAACACAGATGTTGCTAAAATCTCTATTGTAGGCGCAGGTATGGAAAGCCACGCAGGTGTTGCTACAAAGATGTTTGAGGCTTTGTATGACGCACAGATTAACATTCAGATGATTGCAACTTCAGAAATCAAGGTATCTGTTCTTATTGACAAAAAGGATGCCGACAGAGCAGTTAAGGCAATTCACGACAAGTTTTTTGCGGACTAATCGTATAGTTTTATATACAAAAACGCATTTTGTATTTTCGGTACAAAATGCGTTTCTTTTTTATTTGATTAATTCAATTAGTTTTGCTTTTACTGACTGGGCGTCAGCCTTTCCTCGGCTTTGTTTCATAACATTACCAAGCAACGCCATCAGCGCTTTTTCTTTACCGCTCTTAAAGTCGGCAACTGCATTAGGATTGCTGTCGATAGCAGACTGACACATAGTGGTAAGTGCTGAATCGTCAATTCCTCCTAAGTCGCTTTCGTCAATAAATTCCATACAATCCTTGCCTGTATCGAGCATTTGCTCAAGGGTTTTCTTTGCAAGGTTATTCTGAATTTTCTTATCCTCAATCATCTTTACAAGTTGATTCAACTGTTTTGGAGAAGTTGCAACAGCAAATTCCTCCTTATCCTTTTCAGTTTCAACTCGTCTGAAAATTGAACCGATAATGAAGTTTGAAACAGTTTTCGGAGTCTTGATACCTTGGATAGCCTCATCAAAATACTCACTGACCTTGCGATACTTTGTAAGGAGTTGTGCGTCTTTTTCAGGAATTTCGTATTCCTCAATATATCTTTCCATTTTCTTTTCAGGAAGTTCAGGGAGCATTGAGCGAATTTCCTCAACCTCTTCCCTGCTTGTGAGAATTGTAACAAGGTCTGGATCACGGAAATAACGATAATCGTTGGCGTCCTCTTTACCGCGCATTGAGGAAGTTGTGTTAGTTGCGTCATCGTAACGCAAAGTTTCCTGAATAACTTTTCCGCCGTTTTCAATAACGTCAACCTGACGTTCAAACTCATACTCCATAGCCTTAACTATGTTGTTTATTGAGTTCATATTCTTAATTTCCGTTCTTGTGCCAAGTTTGTCACTACCCTCAGGTCTTACGGAAATATTAACGTCACAACGCATTGAGCCTTCCTGCATACGGCAGTCGGAAACGCCGATATATCTCATAATCTGCTGTAGTTTTTCAACGTATTCCCTTGCCTCGTCAGCAGAGCGGAAGTCAGGCTCGGTAACAATTTCAATCAGCGGTACACCGCCACGGTTATAGTCAACGTATGTGTCGCCGTGTGCGTGAATCAGTTTACCTGCGTCCTCCTCAATATGAATACGTAGAATACGGATTTTTCTGCCGTTGGAAAGTTGAATAAATCCGTGTTCGCAAAGGGGTTTGTCGTACTCTGAAATCTGATATGCCTTTGAAAGGTCAGGATAACAGTAATTCTTTCTGTCCATTTTTGCAACCTCAGCAATTTCACAGTTAGTTGCAAGACCTGCCATAATTGCATACTTTACAACCTGTCTGTTAAGCTTTGGAAGTGTACCCGGCAAACCGATACATATAGGGCAACAATGGGTGTTAGGGTCACCGCCGAAAGCAGTAGTGCAACCGCAGAATATTTTTGTTTTTGTTGAAAGTTCAACGTGTGTTTCAAAACCGGCAACTAATTCATATTTCACAGTTTAACACCCCACTTTGTATCTTTAAAGTTTTCTTTGGCAACCTTTTCGTACATATTGGCAGCATTCAAGATTTTTGCTTCCTCAAATTTATTGCCGATAAGTTGCATACCGATAGGCATTCCTTTTGCGTTAAATCCGCAGGGAATTGAAACAGCAGGAAGTCCTGCAATATTAACAGGAACAGTACAAATATCTGTCAGATATGTTTCAACAGGGTCGGAAACTGCGTGACCCATCTCAAATGCCGTCATAGGAACTGTAGGCGCAAGGATAAAGTCGCACTTTGAGAATGCATCGCTGAATGCCTTTAATATTGTTCCTCTTAAATTCTGTGCTTTCTTATAATAAGCGTCATAATAACCTGCTGAAAGCACATAAGTGCCAAGCAAAATTCTGCGCTTAACTTCCTCACCAAAACCCTCGCTACGAGTACGGCACATCATATCGTGAGTGCCGTTGTAATGTTCAGCCTTAAAACCATATCTGATACCGTCATATCTGCCTAAGTTAGAGGAAGCCTCTGCACAGGCGATGATATAATAAACAGGTAAAGCAAATTTTAAAGCAGGCATATCAAAGTAAACTATCTCTGCACCAAGGCTTTCGTAAACCTTTGTGGCATTTAGCAGAGCCTCTTTAACGTCATCTCTGATACCCTCAAGGTACTCACGTGCAATACCGATTTTCATACCTTTAATATCATTGTTAATAGTGTCATAGGTCAGACCCTTTTGTCTGCCTTGAGAAGTGCTGTCCATAGGGTCGTAGTCGGAAATGGCGTCATAAACGATAGACGCATCCTCAACAGTTTTAGTGATAGGGCCAATCTGGTCAAGGCTTGAAGCATAAGCGATAAGTCCGTAACGAGATACTGCGCCGTATGTGGGCTTTAAACCTACAATACCGCAGAATGATGCAGGTTGTCTGATTGAACCGCCTGTGTCGGAGCCTAAAGCATAAGCGGCAATATTACCGCTGACAGCAGACGCACCGCCGCCTGATGAACCACCGGCACAATGCTTTGTGTTAAATGGGTTAGTAGCACCGCCGAAATATGAAGTTTCGCAGGAAGAACCCATAGCAAACTCGTCCATATTGGTTTTGCCCAATAAAACCGCGCCTTTGCTTTCAAGGTTATCCCAAACGGTAGCATTATAAATTGGCTTGTAGCCTGTCAAAATTTTTGAGCAACAGGTTGTTTCGATACCCTTTGTTGACATATTGTCTTTCAGGGTCATAGGAACACCCTCAAGCAGACCTATTTTCTCACCTTTGGCAATCTTTTCGTCAACCTTTTCAGCCTGCTCCAAAGCAACCTCAGGGGTTACGTTTACATAGGCGTTAAGTTCCCCATTTGATTTTTCTATCTCTGATAAATACTGCTCTGTCAACTCTTTACAGGAAATTTCCTTGGAAGAGAGCATATCGTGAATTTTCTTTATAGTTGACATACTTTCCTCCTTATGTGTGATTTCTAACCAAGAAATGATCCTCTGCCTGTTCGGGAGCATTCTTTAAAATTTCCTCAGACGGATAAGACTTAACAACGTCGTCCTCTCTAAACACGTTAGAAAGGTTATTGATATTGTCAAATTCCTCACCGCTGTCAGGAGCGTTGTTGATTGCATCGGCAAATTCCACAATCTCCTGCATTTGTTCTGTCAATTTGTCCAAATCTTCCTCTGCTACAAAGAGTTTTGAAAGAATTGCAATGTTTTCAATGTCTTCTCTTGTTACCATAAAACCAATCCTTTATATATGGGATAAGGGCAAGTGCAAAAGCCCTGCCCTGAAATTTATTATCTAATTTTAATGTGTACTTCTCTTAACTGCATTTCGCTTACTTCTCCCGGTGAACCTAAAAGTAAATCCTGGGCGTTGCTGTTCATTGGGAAAGGAATAACCTCGCGGATATTCTCCTCCTCTGTCAACAGCATAAGCATACGGTCAATACCCGGAGCCATACCTGCGTGTGGGGGTGCGCCGTATTGGAATGCGTTATACAGGGATTTAAATTTATCCTTTAGTTCCTCCTCGGTATAACCTGCAATTTCAAATGCCTTTATCATAATATCCAAATCGTGATTACGAACAGCACCTGAAGAAAGTTCAACACCGTTGCACACAATATCGTACTGATATGCAAGAATTTCTGTAGGGTCTTTAGTCATAAGCGCTTCCATACCGCCCTGTGGCATTGAGAATGGGTTATGAGTAAAGATAGTCTTACCGTCCTCGTCAATTTCAAACATTGGGAAATCAACAATAAAGCACATTTCAAATCTGCTCTTGTCGATTAAGTCAAGGCGGTTTGCAACCTCTGTACGAATCTGACCGGCAAGTTTCGGAGCAACGTTCTTGCTGTCAGCAATAAAGTAGATTACATCTCCTGCTTTTGAGCCGTTACGAGCGATTAATTCTTCTCTGTCGCCGGGCTTTAGGAATTTATCAATAGGGCCGTCAAATGTTAAATCATCAAGAACCTTTACATAACCAAGACCTTTCATACCGATTGAAAGAGCAAACTCCTCCATACGTTTGAACCACTTTTTACTTTGCGCAGCGGCATTCGGAACATTGATTGAACGAACGCATTTGCCTCTGAATGGAGCAAACTCCGTTTCAACAAACATATCGCTGATTTCTTTTATTTCAAGTGGGTTTCTTAAGTCAGGTTTATCTGTACCGTATTTCAGCATAGCCTCCTCAAAAGGAATACGCTTAAAAGGAGCAGGAGAAACCTTTTTGTCAGTAAATTTTGCAAAAGTTTCTGACAGCACTTCCTCTGCTACTGCGAAAACATCCTCCTGTGTTGCAAAAGCCATTTCAAAGTCAAGTTGATAGAATTCTCCCGGACTGCGGTCGGCACGAGCGTCCTCATCACGGAAACAAGGAGCAATCTGGAAATATTTATCAAAACCTGAAACCATCAATAACTGTTTAAAAATCTGGGGTGCCTGTGGCAGAGCGTAGAACTTACCCTTGTGCTTACGGCTTGGAATAAGGTAATCTCTTGCACCCTCAGGAGATGAAGTTGACAGGATAGGAGTGTTGATTTCCATAAATCCCATTTCGTTCATTTTCTGACGAATAAAACTTACAACCTGTGAACGCAGAACGATGTTATTATGAACCTTTGGGTTACGCAAATCAAGGAAACGATATTTAAGTCTTACGTCCTCGTTTACGATTTTAGAAGTAGCAACCTCAAAAGGCAGTTCGTTTTTACACTTACCTAAAACCTTAATATCGTCGGTATGAACCTCTACAAAACCTGTAGCGATTTTTGAGTTGATTGTTTCCTCGTCACGTTTCACAACCTTACCGCTTAATGTAACTGTGCATTCACGATTTATGTTTTTCAGCAAATTGTCATCGTGAACAACAACCTGCAACACGCCGTACTGGTCACGGATATCAAGGAACATTACACCGCCGTGGTCACGGATATTTTCTACCCAACCGGCAACTCGAACTTCCTGTCCGATATTATCTTCTCTTAATTCACCGCAGGTTACGGTGCGATAAATGTTTTGATTTGTCATTATAACTAATCCTTTCACAGATAATTTACAAATAAAGGTGGCTTTTTTCCACCTATAAAACCAAAATTACATATTTTGGCACATTATATGGAGTTATTATACCACAAATTATAATTTCAATCAAGATTTTTAATACTTTTCTTTAAAGTTTTTGTTGTATTTTTTATATTATCACATAGTATTGAATATATATAAAATCCCAATGTTTTTGTTTAAACTACACAAAATTTACCATAAAATTTTGTCGTGACTTTTTTTGTTAATAGTGATATAATTATAAGGTACTTTAGCATTTTAAAGCAATAAATTTGAAAGGATGTTTATTATGTCTGAGAAACAAATACCTTATAAAATCTATCTTGAAGAATCCGAGATGCCGAAACAGTGGTATAACGTAAGAGCAGATATGAAAAATAAACCTGCCCCATTGCTGAATCCGGCAACACTTGAACCTATGACTGCACAGGAACTTGGGGCTGTATTCTGTGATGAATTGGTACAGCAGGAATTAAACGACACAGACCGCTTTATTGATATTCCACAGGAAATTCAGAATTTCTACAGAATGTATCGTCCTGCTCCGTTGGTACGTGCATATTGTCTTGAGAAAAAGTTAGGCACACCTGCTAAAATTTACTACAAATTTGAGGGTAACAACACAAGCGGCAGCCACAAACTAAACAGTGCTATTGCCCAGGCTTATTATGCTAAAAAGCAGGGCTTGAAAGGTGTTACTACAGAAACAGGCGCAGGCCAGTGGGGTACTGCTCTGTCAATGGCTTGTTCTTATTTTGACCTTGATTGTAAAGTATTTATGGTTAAGGTTTCCTACGAGCAAAAGCCTTTCAGACGTGAGGTTATGAGAACTTACGGCGCATCAGTTACTCCTTCCCCATCTACTACAACAGAAGTGGGCAAGAAAATTCTTGCAGAGCATCCCGGTACAACAGGAAGTCTTGGCTGTGCAATTTCCGAGGCTGTTGAAGTTGCCGTATCTACAGAAGGCTATCGTTATGTTTTGGGCAGCGTACTTAACCAGGTACTTCTCCACCAGTCAATTATCGGTATGGAAACAAAGATTGCTCTCGACAAATACGGCATCAAGCCTGATATTATCATCGGTTGTGCAGGCGGTGGCTCTAACCTTGGCGGTTTGATTTCACCGTTTATGGGCGAAAAATTGAGAGGTGAGGCTGACTATCAGATTATCGCTGTTGAACCTGCCTCCTGTCCAAGTTTAACTCGCGGTAAATTTGCATATGACTTCTGCGACACAGGTAAGGTTTGCCCACTTGCAAAAATGTATACATTAGGCAGCGGATTTATCCCATCTGCTAACCACGCAGGCGGTTTGAGATACCACGGTATGAGTTCAACTCTGTCACAACTTTATGATGACGGATTTATGGAGGCTCGTTCCGTTGAACAGACTGCTGTATTTGAGGCTGCTCAACAGTTCGCAAGAATTGAGGGTATCTTACCTGCTCCCGAAAGCAGTCACGCTATCAAAGTTGCTATTGACGAAGCATTAAAGTGCAAGGAAACAGGCGAAGAAAAGACTATCGTATTCGGTCTTACAGGTACAGGTTACTTTGATATGGTTGCTTACCAGAAATTCAATGACGGCGTTATGATGGACTATATTCCTACTGACGAGGATTTAAAGCCGGGATTTGACAGCCTACCAAATGTAAATAAATAATTACTAATATAACATAATCTCCCATAGTCGCTTTGACTATGGGAGATTTCTTATTCTACCGATTTCAAACTTTCTACCATATCAATTCTCTTCATTTTAAAGTACATAATAAAGTTTACAACAAAAGCAAACAATGAGGTCAACAGAACGGACAGGATATAACTTATAAAACTTATACTTCTGCCAAACATAATGTCGTCCATTTCAATGGTAGAAACAATAATGTTGCTCAAAAATGTACCGAGAATCAAACCGATTACAATACCTAAAATTGCAAGTACAATATTTTCACGGTAAATAAATGCGCTTACCTCTCTGCTGTTAAATCCCAGAACCTTTATGGTAGCAATCTCTCTGACCCTTTCAATAATGTTAATGTTCGTCAGATTATACAGCACTACAAAAGCAAGGGCACCGGCGCAGATTATCATAACCAGAACTACCATATTAAGGGAACTTAACATATCGTTAAACTCATTTACGGATGTTTGCATAAGGACAACAGAGGCAATATCCTTGGATTTCAGCATTTTATTGCTGAATTCGGATTGAGCATTTTCGTCACCGGAATACACAACCAAGAACACGTTAAATTCAGGTTTTCCGAAATTGTCGCTGTAGAATTGCGGTGACATCAACAGAAAGTGACATACGTACTGCTCACAAATTCCTGTGATTTTCACATTTCTGCTGACCTTATTGATAGTGAGATTGAAACTGTCCCCTACCTTTGCGCCAAGCATTTTTGCCATCTTTTCGCTTATAACTACTCCGTTGTTATTGAGTTTGATTTCCTTTCCTGTAACCCTGTCTTGAAGTCCTATTGCCTGTGAAAAATACTCAAGGCTCTTTGGAACAGTCACCTTTATTTTATCATCAAGTTTAACTTTGGAATTAGATGCTTCTCCATCCATAAAGGAAACAAGATTGCTTGAATCAACATATTTTTCTTTTTCAATTTCGTCTTGGATTTCTGCTAACTCTTTACTTCCCATATTTGGTTGAGGCGCTACCACAATATTATATTTGTAAACATCAGTAAACTGTCTGTTGGAAATTGCGTTAATGGAATCCTTTAACCCAAAAGCAGAGATAATTAAGGCGGTACACCCTGCAATACCTATTACCGTCATTAACATTCGGCTTTTGTATCTGAAAATATTTCTGACTGTAACCTTTGAATTAAAGCCAAGATGTTTCCAAATCGGAGTAATTCTTTCAAGTAAGACACGTTTACCTGCTTTCGGTCCTTTAGGTCGCATTAACATAGCAGGTCTGTGTTTCAGAGTTTTGTAACAGGCGATTGCAGACACAACGGTAGTACATAATATTGCAAAGGTTATTCCGATAACCACAGAAGCAAAATCAACTGTCAGCGGAATCGGATCCATTGTATACATCATTTCATATGCACGATATATAATAAACGGCAACGTATTCACGCCCAGTATTATTCCGATAACTCCCCCTAAAACTCCGGCAAGTGAGGAGTAAATCAAGAACTTTGAAACTATTGCTCTGTCAGAATATCCGAGTGCTTTCAATGTGCCTATTTCTGTACGTTTTTCATCAACAAGTCTTGTCATTGTTGTTAAGCACACAAGTATTGCAACAAGTAAGAATATCATAGGAAACAACTCTGCCAAAGCGTCAATTTTTTCAGTATTTTCAGAAAAAGCAGAATAGCCGGGATTATCCTCTCGAGTGAACACATACCACTTTGGATTTGATATACTGTCCAATTTTTCCTGTGCGTCGGCTAATTTCTTTTCAGCCTTTTCAAAACCGTCATAGGCTTTTTTCTTTGCGTCTTTAAACTTTTTCTCATTTTTTTCAAGAGTATTATTACCGGAAATTTTGTTTTCCGCTAAAGTTTTTTCGCCGTTTTTCAACTGTTTTTCAGAGGAAATCAACTTTTGATAACCCCGGTCAAGTTGTTTCTTTCCCTCAATCTTTGACAGATTTAATTTCTTTTTGCCGTTTTCTATCTCCTGTTTTCCTGCGTCTAATTTCTCTTTTGCCGTATTTAACCGGGCTTTTGCTGACTTTAACTTTTTATCGGCTTTCGCAAGTTCGGTTTCACCCTTTTTTATTCCGTCATTTATTGCGGTTATGCCCTCTGTTACTGTAGTTTTCTGTAAATTAAGTTCCTTAACTTTTTCTTTAAAAACTATTTCCATAAAAGGGTTGCCGTCGATAATTTTGTTAAGTTTTTCTAAAGCATTGTTAATTTGCTTTAAACCTTTTTTGGCTTCATCTAACTTTTTCTCAAGGTCAGGTTTTGTTTTGTTATAAAACTTCTTGTAATTTATATTGTACTTTGCAACACCGCTTTTGTATTCACGTAAACCTCTGTTATATTCCTTTAGTCCTTTGTTATACTCTTCCTCTGCGTCTTTAATTTTCTTTTCTGCATTGGCAATTTCTGTGCTATATTTTTCTTTTGCGGAATTATATTCGATTTTACCTTTGGCAAGTTCAATATAGCCGTCCCTGATTTTCTTTTCAGCCAAAGCGATTTGGGACTTATATTCTCTTTTTCCCTCTGTCAGTTTATTTTCTGCGTCACTTAATTTTTTTAATATTTTTGCCTTTCTATTGTTGTATTCAATAGTTTTTTCATCAAGTGTTTTTTGAGCGTCATCAAGATTTTCAACCTTGAAAATTTCGGAACGCTCCTTGCCTATTGACTTAACAGCACTTTTCAGGCTGTTAATGTTATCGGTATATTTGGGAGTAACGGTATCATCCTCAGAATATGAAGTTTTCAGATAAACCTCGGTGTATCTGTCAACCTTGAAGTTGCTTTTATCAACGTACATAAAAGTGTCTAAACTGCCGTCGCCGATAGTTGTAGCCCCACGTTCATAGGAGATATACATAGGTGAACGGATTTGTCCCACCACCTTGTATTCAAAAGTGTTGAGAACCTCTGTATAATCCACATCCTCGCACACTTCGTCTATGGTAACAATATCGCCGATATTGGGAGTTTTGCCTGAAAAATTACCGCTCTCAACCACTATTTCGCCTTTTTTGTTCGGCAATCTGCCCTCTGTTACTACAGGCGTATTCAAGGTTTCATTTGTCGCAATAAGCCTTACTTCGTGAACTCCCTTATTATAATTCGCAACTGCATCGGAAAAATATCCGCCCTCAACCTCGGTAACTTCAGGGATATTTTTCAAAGCCTGAATATCCCCTTTATCAAAACCTACTGTTGACAAAAGGCGATAATCCATAAGATTTGTTCTCTCATAATAGTCGTTAGCCATTGTTGTCATAGATGGGGCGGTTGCCTTTATTCCGGAATAAAAGCCACAACCTAATGCTATGATAGCCATTATGGAGAAAAATCTGGCTTTTGAACTTTTAATTTCTCGAATAGTGCTTTTTAAAAGTGATTTTCTCATACTAATTCATCCACTTACGTTTCTTCTTAATAAACAGCATCACAAAAACAATAATCAAAACAAAACAAGGTACTAATGCGGAAATACACATAAATATGTTTGTTATCACTGCGCCCACAGCCGCACCTACAATAAAGGATAAAATTACGCTGAGATACACCAATCCGCTTTTTAAATCCGCCTTATCCCTGTTTTCACCATATCTGCAAAGGGCTTCAACTCCGCTTCGCAGATTGCCTGTGCACATTGTAGTTGCAAGGATATTACCCTTGATTCTTCTAAAACTTTGAACCTGTAGTGAACATACAAAGGAAATAATAATATTTACTATCATATTGCTGATTTTTCCCTCCGGCACAAAGGCTACCGCAATCAGCGAGGCAATTTCCACACCCAGGACAATTTGTTTCCATTGTAAAAAATCATTTTCCAAAAACTTGCTTTTGATAAAGTAGGATACTATAACACCAAACACAAAGGCAAAAACAGGAATTGAGTAATTTATTGCAGATAAAAAGTTGCCTTTAGCCACACTAACCCCAAGCAAAACCATATTTCCTGTCTGCGCATTTGCAAAAACACCGTCCCTGCAAATATATGTATAAACATCTAAAAATCCACCGGCAAATGCAAGTAAATATCCTACCATAAGAGTATGGGACATATTAATCTCTTTTTTCAAAAAATCCCCTCGTATTACCATTCTATAGTTTCAACATCCACAGGATTGTTGTTATATACATCGCTGACGATTTTACCGCTTTTCATAGTCAGCACGTGGTCAGCCATTGGCGTAATAGCCTGATTATGGGTAATCAGGATTACGGTCATTTTCTCTTTTCGGCAAGTGTCCTGCAACAGTTTTAAAATCTGACGTCCTGTATTGTAGTCAAGTGCGCCTGTAGGCTCGTCACAAAGCAGTATTTTAGGCCGTTTTGCAAGGGCTCTGGCGATTGATACTCGCTGTTGCTCACCGCCTGAAAGTTGACTTGGGAAGTTATCTTTTCTGTGGGACAAGCCGACAGCCTCCAAAGCCTTGTCAGGCTCCATTGGATTGCTGCAAACCTGAACTGCAAGTTCCACGTTTTCCTTAGCCGTCAGATTTGGCACAAGGTTGTAAAACTGAAAAACAAATCCTATTTCATATCGCCTGTAAGGAGTCAACGCCTTTTCCTTTAATCCGCTTATTACCTTGCCGTTTACCGTGATATTTCCGCTGCTGCAACTGTCCATTCCGCCGAGGATATTCAACAATGTTGTTTTTCCTGCACCTGATGTACCTACCACAATGGCAAATTCACCCTCCTCTATGCTAAAGGAAATATCATCAACCGCTTTGATGGTAACTTCGCCCATTTTATATATTTTACTTACGTTGCTAAATTCTACAAGGCTCATAAATCTCATCCCTAAAAATTTGTATTAATATATTGTACCACAAAGTTCTATACATTTCAATTACAAACATTTGCAAAGAGTATATTATTATGATAAAATATATTTCAATATTCACAAAGGTAACAGAGATATGAAATACAAAAACATACACAAGGGAATATTCAAAAGCAGACCTAACCGATTTATCGCACAGGTTGAAATTGACGGTGTAAATACTACTGTTCACGTTAAAAACACAGGCAGATGCAAGGAACTTTTAACGGAAAATGCCACAGTTTTTCTTGAAAAAAGCGACAATCCCCTGCGGAAAACTCAATACGATTTAGTTGCTGTTTACAAGGGTGACAGGCTTATAAATATGGACAGCCAAGCACCGAATCTTGTTTTCGGCGAATTTCTAAAAAAGAATATTCTTATAAAAAATACTACACAAATAAAACCGGAGCATAAATTTAACAACAGCAGATTTGACTTTTACGTTGAAGCCGATAATCGGAAAATTTTTCTTGAAGTTAAAGGAGTAACCCTTGAAGAAAATAATGTTGTAATGTTCCCTGACGCACCCACCGAAAGAGGACTAAAGCATATTGTGGAACTTGTTGAAGCTCATAAACAAGGCTATGAAACCTACTGCGTATTTATTATTCAAATGGAAAACGTAGATTATTTTACACCTAATGCTAAAACTCAGCCTGAGTTTGCACAGGCACTAAAGGACGCTGAAAATTCAGGAGTACACCTAATTGCCTATGACTGTATTGTTACGGAAAACAGCCTTGAAGTAAATAATGAAGTAAAAATAATTCTATAAAGGAATGATAATATGTTAAATATAGGATGTCAC
Source organism: Oscillospiraceae bacterium (assembly GCA_029218825.1). Taxonomy (GTDB): domain Bacteria; phylum Bacillota; class Clostridia; order Oscillospirales; family Acutalibacteraceae; genus Ruminococcoides. Next base: position 54,304 of record JAQXSC010000075.1, read on the forward strand.
TTGTCTGTATCCAAAGGTTTTGAATTTATGGGCAAACAGGCAATAGAACTTGGCGGTAATACCTTTCAATTCTTTACACGTAACCCTCGCGGCGGTAAGGCAAAGGAAATTGACACAAAGGATACACAGGCTCTTATTAAACTGATGAATGAAAATAACTTTGCAAAAATTCTTGCCCACGCACCCTATACGTTAAACCCCTGCTCAAAAGATGAACACACACGAGAATTTGCATTTCAGACTATGAGCGATGATTTAAAGAGAATGGAGTATTTGCCTAATAATCTTTACAACTTTCACCCTGGCTCTCACGTAGGACAAGGAATCGAAAAAGGAATACAGTTGATTTCTGAGTTGCTGAATACAGTATTGTGGGAGGATATGACTACTACTGTTTTGCTTGAAACTATGGCAGGTAAAGGAAGCGAAGTAGGCAGTAAATTTCAGGAACTGAAAGAGATTATTGACAATGTTCAACTAAAGGAGAAAATGGGCATTTGTCTTGACACCTGCCACGTATTTGACGGCGGATATGATATAAAGGATAATCTTGAAGCAGTCCTTGAGGAATTTGATAAAGTAATCGGAATTGACAGGCTTAAAGCCATTCACATTAACGACAGTAAAAATCCCATTGAAAGCCACAAGGACAGACACGAAAAAATCGGCGAGGGATATATAGGGATAGAGGCATTTGAAAGAATAGTAACCCACCCTATTCTAAAGGATTTACCCTTTTATCTTGAAACTCCCAACGAACTTGATGGATATGCAAAGGAAATTGCTCTGCTAAAATCCTTCTAAAAATTGTAACACATATTTCTTTTCTCAATATTATGTAGTGTAAGGGAAAGGAGGAAAGAACTTATGTGGAACAACTGTTTTGGCGGCAATAGTTGCATTTGGATCATCTTAATTATCCTTATTTTCTGTTGCTGTGGCAACAACAACGGCGGCGATAACTGTGGCTGCGGTAATAACTGCGGTTGCTAAATAGCAAAAATGGGCTACCTCATAAGAGGTAGCCCTAATTCTTTGATTATCCAACAGGATTATAACCTTTGGACCAAGTGTATTTTGTACTTGACATTGACAGACTGATAGCATTTTCTTCATCAGTACGAGCCCTTGTAGGCTTAAAGGAGTTAAGAGTATTTAAGGAGTCATTAATATCAAGTTCGGTTGTTGTCCAAGTTGTTCTGTAGAAGGACAAGTTTTTCCAATCCTGCGGAATGTTTGCGTATGCATATACAACCTGATCGTCGGTTTCAGCCTCTTGCTTTATTGTTTCAATAGCCTCGCCTGTATCATTGTTGTAAATCCACATTTTGCAGCCGTTTGAGAATATTGAGGTTGCGCCGGGATTCTTTGCTACTACATAGAATACCATTTCTCCTTCAGGAGCAGTAGGAACAGTAGAAGGCGGATCGGTTGGGTCTGGGTCTTGAGAAACATCACCGTAGTGACTTACACCGATTTCATAATCAACGCTAAATCCTGCGCAGTATTTCTGAATTAGTGTAACGTCCTCAATATTAATCTGCTTGTCGCCGTTTACGTCGGCATTTTTAGATGCAACAGACACAAGTTGCTTTTTACCTACAAGTGCCTTTTGGATATATGTTGCATCCTTAATATTTACAATGCTGTCGCTGTCACATTCGCCCAACATTCCGTAAACAGAGCCAAGTGTAAATGATGTTTCACCCCACTTGCTTTCAGCGGTAAGAATATGATTTTTGCCGTTAATTGCAAGTATTTTTTTACTTGCCTGTGCCGGATACTGATGACCCTTGCCGTCGGTAAAGATTGCACCTGAGGTAGTACTCTTTGTCAGGTTTAATTCAACGTCCTTTGTTCCCTCGCCGTCAGGTACTGTAACAGTTCCGTTTACGTCAGGAATTTCATAGTAGTACAGACCGGTTGCGGAATCGTATTCCATCTTTTCGCCCGGCCAACTGCGGTTGTTTATTGAATAATTATCGTCATTATTATATCTGTCAAAAGCGTAGCAATAAACCTCGTCATACTGTGCTTTTGAGTTGTCAAAATACACATACAAGCCTGTATTTGCAGGTTGCAGCTTTTCATAGAAATAGGTTACGGTACTTGTTAAATCTCCCTTAACAGCAGTCAGTTTAACAGGGATTTTTTCGCCGTACTCATATCCTGCGCCTACTGTGATTTCTGTTGTTCCTGTAAATGGAACAGCCTCGCTGTCGCCTATCTGATATGTTGCGGACTCTGCATTTTCAGCAGTAGCGGTAAATGTAAAACTTTCACCCTTAAAGGTTGTGTTGCCCTTGCTTACTGCAATCTTTGGAGAAACTGCACCGTCATATACAACAGCAATACCTGTTGAGCCCATTTTACCTGTAACAGTACCGTCTTTTACGGTAAATTCGTTGCCGGTAATTGTATCAATATAACTGCCGTCAGCCATTGTAGTACCGCTGATATTTACGTCAGCATCGTTGCCGTTACAGTTTACGATAACAATACCTGTAGTACCGCGCTGGTTGTAAGCCAAATCACCGCTATAGCCTACAGACTCGCTCTCACCTACAAATTTATTGTGAAATTTATTTACTTCTGAAACAGCAGTTGACTTCCAACTTAAGTCGCCAACCTCTGACATTAATACACCGGGTCTTGCAAAGTACAATGAAGTAGCATCTTTACGGGAAGCATTTAATGCCCATGACTTCATAATAACTTCGTTAGATACATTCTTGGTTGAAGACAAACCGCCTGCACCGGAAGTACCTAAATATGTATCGTGAGATTCTGCCCAAAGAACTGTTTTATCAGCGGCAGCACCGATAAAGGTACCTGTGCCGTTGTTCTTCATCACGTTAGACGCACTCTGTGCGTTGTTCTTATATACATAATTTGTGACAGAATCACCCTCACGGTTATCTGTAACACTCATATATTTTGTGTAAAATTCAATTTTCCTATCTTTAACAACAGGATCATCAGAATCATCAGAATCATCAGAAAATTTACCTACAGAGTTCAGAATTTCACCGTAATAGAAAAGTTCTTTTCCATCCTGGGTTTCTCTTGCATAATCAGAAGCCGCGCCTAAAACATTCGGCCAGTAATTAGAAGCATAATCACCGTCGTCAGGAGTTTCAATGTGTTTAGCCGCATCAAAACGGAAACCGTCAACACCGCAGTCAACACATTCCTTTAACAGTCCTGTTGCCAATTCCTGAATATAATCAGAACCGGTGTTAACAGAAATCAAGTTATTTACATAACCTTGAGTAATTGACTGTGGGTCTGAGTCCATAGCATTTTTTGTGCAGAAGTGTAAGTACTTCAATTTGTCTGCATTGTTGGTATTATAATTATCCTTGTAATCGTTATAGATTTCAGGTAATGTGTCAGCAAGACCATCATAAAGCGTACCAAAATTACCATTTGTATCGTTGGCTAAATGGTTCATTACAACGTCACAAATAATCTTTATGCCGTACTTGTGGGCCTCTGTGCAAAGTTCGGTTAAATCTTCCTTTGTACCAAGCCATGACTCGTTAGCAATAGAATATGTAAGTGGCTGATAAAGTTTCCAATACTGACCTGTTACGTCATACCAATGGCCGTAGTTCTTTGGCTGTTGAACAGGAGAGGTCTGTATTGTACTGTAACCAGCCTCTGCAATAGCAGACAGGTTGTCCTTGATTGTGTCATATGACCAACAAAAAGCGTGGAGAATAACACCGTCTTGGGTGTTTTTCTGCAGGTTAATTGTTGATGCCTCTGCTCCGCTTGTGTTTTTATCGGTTGTTACGGCATTTGCAATAACAGTACAACCGATAAGCATACAGAGTGTTACCACAAGGCACAAAACCTTTAGTAATCCTTTTTTCATAAAAAACTTCCTTTCGTTTATAAATACTTACTTATATTATATACAAAATCCACCATATAATCAAGTTGCTAAATCTACAATATTCAGTATAAAATTTTGTCTATACTAACAATATTTTATTCAATAATTTAAAAGGGCGGTTGATAGCCGCCCTCCCTAATTAACATTTATGTTCTGTGCAATCTTTGTGATGATGACATTTGCAACAAACACATTCTACACAGCGGTTTTTACATTCGCATTTCTCTTTTTCTCGGCAATCATCATGACAATGATCGTATTTTTTCACTTCGCAACAATCGCCTCTTGAGCAATCATATATTTTCATAAGACAAGCCCCTTTTTATTTTCCTATCTGTATCTACAGATACTACATTATATGAAACTTTGGGCCTTGTGACACTATCTTATACAAATATACACAGAAAATCCGGCATAGAGCAAGAGCATAATAATGCCCTCTGACCTCTTGATTTTTCCACCTGTCCAAGAGAACAGATAGATTATCAAACTGACCGCAATAAGGATAATAATATCAATAAGGTTCTCGGTTACAAACGCCATAGGACTTATGGCTGCAGCGGTTCCAAGCACAAATAATATGTTGAAAATATTAGAGCCGATTACATTACCTAAAGCCATATCAACTTCCTTTTTACGTGCGGCTACAATGGAAGTTACAAGTTCCGGCAGACTTGTACCCAATGCTACAATAGTAAGACCGATAAGGTTCTGGCTTAATCCGAAACTTTGTGCAATATATGAGGCACCGTCAACTACAAAATCACCGCCGAATTTTATAGCGATACCACCGCCGATTATGAATAAAACACACTTCCAGACAGGCAATATTTTATAATTTTCCAGCTGGAGTTGTTCTGTGTTTTTTCGTGCTTTCAAAGCAGAAAAAATCATCCACACAATATAACCTATAAAAAGCAGTAAAAATATAATTCCGTCAACTGTTCCAAGTTGATTGCCGAAAAATCCTAACGCCAACAGCAATACTGCACACAATATTGAAAGAGGAAACTCTTTTAGCAAGGTATCTCTTTTAATTGATAGAGGTGCAAACAAAGAACAGCAACCGCACACTACAAGCAGATTGAATAAATTTGACCCCACCGCATTACTGATTGCCAAAGCGTTATTATTTGAAATTGACGCAGTAACGCTTACCGCACACTCCGGCAGGCTTGTACCCATTGCAACAATGGTAAGACCTATGATAATTGATGGTACTTTTAGCCTTTTTGCAACCGATGAACTGCCGTCAACAAAAAAGTCAGCGCCCTTTATAAGTAACACAAAGCCTAAAAGCAATAATAAAACAGACTTAATAATTTCAAACACAGCCAAACCTCCTACCTAAAAATTAATAACTCCTAAACCCTCAAGCAAAATTTTTAAACCAATCAAAACAAGAATTAAGCCACCTACAAATTCAGCCTTATTCTTATACTTGGTACCAAAAAAGTTGCCGATATAAACACCAATAAGTGAAATTATAAAAGTGACAACGCCGATAATAGAAACGGAACAGGTAGCCTTTGATATATTATACCCTAAAAATGCAAATGTAACACCAACCGCCAAAGCGTCAATGCTTGTAGCAAAGGCAAGTATGATAAGTTCCTTTATTTTGGGAGGTTTATCTGTACCGTTATCATCCTCATTATTTGAATGAAAAGACTCGTAAATCATTTTTCCGCCGATAAAAGTAAGCAACGCAAAGGCAATCCAATGGTCAACACTTTCAATATACTGTTGAAAACCTATACCAAGCAAGAATCCGATAAAGGGCATTAATGCCTGGAAACCGCCGAAAAACAGCGCAATAAGAAAGGCGGTTTTTTTCTTAACCTTTGTCATTGAAAGCCCTTTTGACACGGACACCGCAAAGGCGTCCATAGCAAGACCTAACCCAAGCAATATCCATTCAAAAATCAAACCTATATCATACATACTCTCACTACTTTCAAGATAATTATATTCATAATTTGCGAAAAACATAACATAGCACAACGTTGTGCTAATAACAAGAAAGCGTGCGTATCTTGTGCGTACGCTTTCTTTAGCCATCGCTCGTGCGCACGCAGACGCAACTGAGCGGGCAATATAAATAATTTTTTATTCGATAGGTAAATCAGATGAATTTACACTTCTTCAAAATTTTTCCAAGTACCAATAATTTTGTCAATAATAAGAAACTTCCTATCAAATAAAAAGCCCATGTGTGCAAAAAGCACACATGAGTCTCGTTCTTTAAGATTCGCCAGATGCAACAAGCATCAGGATGTTGACAAACCACACTTTGTTGTGCGAACTACTCCCCCATGGGATATCTAATTCTTCTACATTATAACAGAAAAGGTAAAATATGTCAAGCACATATAGAAAGGCTCCCAAAAGGGAGCCTTAATATAATTTATGAAAGGAATTACTTTAAGTAATCAGATGAGCCACCGATTGCACCGTCAATACCTGTGAATCCTGTAGCACAGCATACATAAACTCTCATATTAGCCTTGCCTACAGAACCTGTTGTCAGTGTACCGTTAGTAACGTTCTGAACATCACCTGTTACAGCATCAATGTATGTACCGTTAGGGATATTCTTGAAAGTACCGCTACCGCTGATTGAAACAAGAGCAAGAGAATCAACGCCCTCTTTAGCGTCAGTATATCTTCTGATGAAGTTCATACCTGTACCGCTTACGTATGTAGAGGAAGCAGTGTACTGACCTTTCTGAAGTGCAGGGATTGCACGACGGATAGCATTAACCTTTGATAAGTGCTTTGAAAGTGGTGAGTTAAGTGTATCTGCTACTGTACCGGAAGCAGTATATTCACTGAAGTCGGTAGCAGTAACATTACCCTCAAGATAGTCACCATAATATGCACGACCTGAATCCTCAAGAGAAATCAAAGTACCCTTATCAATTAACTCACCCTTCTTAAACTCAACCTCAGAGCCGTAATATACGCAAGGAATACCACGGAATGTAAACATTAAGTCCATATTCTCAGCCCATGTCTGTGTACCGCCTGTGAAACGTGTTGTTTCCTGTGGCTGTTCTGGAGCATAGTCGTGAGAATCAACGTACATTACGCTGTATGTAGCGTCGTTGTAGTACTTATCGTTGCCCTTAGCAAAGTTGAATGCGTTGTTAGCACTACCGAACATTCTGTGCATCTGGAAGTCGATAGCGTCCATACCGGAAGCCATTGAACGGTCAGAGCCGTGATATGTAATGCCATTTAGGAAAGCATTATCAGATTTTGGCTGAGAAGCGTCAAGGTTGCCATTGTAATCATCTTCTTCCAAATAGTGCTGTAGAACAAGGTTCATATTTTCGTTAACAGAATTTGCATCTGTTCCCCAGTTCCACATATCAGCCCATTTGCTGTTTGGTTCTTTCCATGTATAGTATGGAGTAGATTCCTCTGCGTGGCCTCTGTACCATACGCTTGTGTAACGAGTACAGATTTCGCCGAACATATAGAAGTTTGGATTACCGGAATCTGCTGCTCTGTCCATTAACTGCTGGTTGAACATAATGTTCAAAGATACTCTTGGAATATGACGAACTGTATCTACACGGAATGCGTCAACACCCATTTCGATAAAATTACCATAGCAATCAACAACGTATTCTGCTACTGCAGGGTTTTCTGTATTCAAGTCAACGCAGTCACCGGCAATCTGTGAGAATTTAGTTGTCCAGTCATCATAGTTTGGACTCTGGAAGTAACCGGTGTGATAGTAGTTATTTGGGTTATACTTATCACTTGTTGATACCTTATCCATACCGAAGTCCTTATCAGCAGGCTGAGGTCCTGTTGAGTTACCGTTGTCACCTGTGTAGGTAACGTTCTTCATTAGGTTTAATCTCTGCTGATACTGAATGCCGGGCTGCTGTGCCCAATATTCTTCAGGAGAGTTTAAACCGTAACTCTCAAGTAGATAATTTGTAGGTATAACTTCATTACTGATTACGCCTGTTTTTGTGATGTCGCTGTTAAACATAGCAGACTCGTCTTTGTCAAATAATGGGCTGAAGAATGCTTCACCAAAGTTACCTGTGTGCTGTAGAACAACGTCCTGAACAATTTTCATACCCTTTGAGTGAGCAGCGTCAATAAGATCCTGGAAAGTAAAGTCATCACTTTCATAACGTCTGTCAACCTTTGAAAGGTTCATAGCGTGATAGCCGTGATAGTCATAGCCGGAAGCATTCTCAACAATAGGAGTTATCCAGATTGCAGAGAAACCTAAAGCCTTGATATAGTCAAGTTTATCTGCAAGACCTTTGAAGTCGCCTCGCCAAGCAGGGTCGGAGTCAGGGTTGTTTGCACTTCCATCATCCCAACAGTGTACGTTGTTGCCTGTGTCACCGTCGTAGAAACGTGTTGTCATTACAAAGTAGATTGTTTCCTCACGGAAATCAATACTGCTTACAGGGTCAGCCTTATCAGGGTTTGATGAACGCCATGATCTGCCCTTGTACCACCATTCACCTGTCTTACGTGTAAGTTCAGAAGTTAACTGCTTACCGTCTTTGTCGGTGAACAGCATATTAATCTTTGTTACATCATTGAATTTGTATGTGTACCAATTTTCGCCCTCTGTTGCGTCCTTTGTCATAGCAACACCGGGGTACTTGGTTTCGATATTCTTTGGAAGTGAGTTCCAATAATATACATATGGTGCTGTTGTTTCACTTTTGAAATGAACAGTAATTCCTGTTTCATTAGCAGCTACCTCGGTATTATCGGAAGCAGCAGCCTGAACAGAAACGATACCAACAGAAATTACCAAAGTCAAAGCAATTAGTAAAGCAACAATCTTTTTAAGGTTACTCATTTATATTCCTCCTTAAAATGTTGTAACTAAACCGCAAATATATCTTTGAATCATTGTAGCGTCTTTAATTGTGATAGAGCCGTCTTTATCTGTATCTGCATAAGTAGTATCAATTACAGAAATTTCAGCAAGGTGTTTCTGAATTGCTGTAGCATCCAAAATGTTAATCTTACCGTCCTTGTTCACGTCACCGAGTTTTGCCTGTGCAACAGTTGTTGGCTGAGTTGTTGGCTGAACTGTTGGCTTAGTTGTTGGCTGTGGTGCTGTTGTAGGAGCAGTAGTAGGTGCTGTTGTCGGCTTTGTAGGAGCAGTTGTATATGTCGGTGTTGTAACCGGCGGTAGAGTTGTATCAGGAGTTTCGTCGATTTCATTTACACACTCGTACTGATATGTCTGATAAGTAGTATCATTCATACAGTTCTGAACATAAGCCTTAATTGTATAAACACCGAGTTTTGAAGGTGTAAATGTATATTTGTTATTTAATGTGTAGTATGGAATGTTAGTAACTCCGTCAGGCTCAGTAACAACGTACTTGTAGAACAGTAGATTTGTTCCAACTGCACCGCCGATAGCGTCAGTAGTGAATGTTACTGAAGAATTTTTCTTAATCTGAACATTTGTGCCAAGGCTGTTAGAGAAAGCCTTGATAAATGCTGATTCAAGTGTGGAAGCGTCCTTGATGACAAAGTCCATAGAACGGCTGTTTTCGTTACCTGCTGTATCCTTAACGTCAACAGTAATTGTGTAGTCACCTGCTGAAGTAGGAACCCAAACAACAGATGAAGCCGCACCATCGGAAAGAACAGTACCGTTTACGCTGAATTTGTAAGTTAGATCACCCTCGGAAGATTTAGCAGTTGCTGTAATCTTGATACCGCAAGTTGTGTAGGAAGGTGATTTTACATCAGTAGTAAGACCTGTGATTTTAACAGGACTTGTGCTGTATGGCTCCCAAGAGTCTGTCTTGTTGTTGTAGATTTGACCTGCACCCGGGAAAACCTTATCGAGTGTTTTGTCAGAACCGCCATTATTGAAAATAATGTTCTTGTATGACTTTGGTATAACATACTCAAAAACACCGTCGCCTAAATCTGTCATTTTAACACCGGGCCAAGCAGCATTCTTATCTTGCTCACTGTTCCACATATAACAAGTAGGATTACTCCAACCTTTGTCATTCTGTAGGTAAACAGAGCCTACATCACCTGCAGGTGTTGTAGCCTGTGTAGCCTGTGTAGCCTGTGTTGCAGAAGTCGGAAGTGTAACATCACCTGAATAATCAGACCAAGTTACAGCAAATTTACCGCTGTTGCTTACAGGTTTAGCAACCTTTCCGTTGCCCTCATAAGTTAAATCGTCGGACTGTGATGAACCGTTATTAAAGATAATTTTATCATAACTTCCGGTTACATTGTAAGCCCAAATATCACCGCTGATATTTGTCATAGCCTGACCCGGCCAACTACCGTTGTTACCGGAACCGTCTGACCACATATAGCAGTTGACGTTTGACCAATTCGTGACAGAGTTATCAAAATAAACAACGTCACCTGCTGCGCTTGCCGCATTAACTGCTATTCCGGCAACTGCAATTGAAGATACTACTAAAATTGCAACCAGAAGCAAGCTGAAAAACTTAAAACTTTTGCCTTTCATCATTAATTTCCTCCTTAAGTTTCAGAGATTCAAAACTTCAAAATTATAAAAATTATGAATTCTCAGTTAGTATAATTATATCAAAGGATGTCAAGATTTATTTTCTGATTTAGAAATATAAAAAAGTGCGTATGCCAAATTTTAGAATATTTTTTTATATATTTTGACTAATACATAGACAAATTATGACAAAAAAAACTACCGATTTAGAAATCGGCAGCATAAATTGTTAAAATTTAATTATTAATTGGTATTATTTATCTATCAAATTTCAATCCATATTCCCCTTGATCTTGTCCCAATACTGTTTAAATGCCTGTTCACTTTTGTTATCACCAAACTCATAGTACTTAACATTCTTCAGATTATCCGGCAAATACTGTTGCGCAACATAGTGATTATCATAATCGTGGGGATATTTGTAGAACTGGCCTTTGTTGGGATTGTCCTCTCCGTCAAAATGCTTGTTTTGGAGTTGTCTTGGAATAGGCCCTGCCTTTCCTGACTTAACGTCGGCAGTTGCCTTGTTGATAGCATTGTAAGCAGAATTCGACTTGGGCGCATTACACACCATTATTACTGCATCAGCCAAAGGTATCCTCGCCTCAGGCAGACCTACCTGTAAAGCAATATCAACACAACTTTTCACTATGGGGATAAGTTGCGGATATGCAAGTCCCACGTCCTCACAGGCGCACACCATTAATCTCCGACAGGCTGAGGGTAAATCCCCTGCCTCCAAAAGTCTTGCAAGGTAATGAAGTGCGGCATTTGAATCAGAGCCACGCATACTTTTCTGATATGCAGAAAGTATATCGTAATGCTGGTCGCCGTCCCTGTCATAACGGACAGCGGATTTTTGGGTAAGTTCCGTAACGATTTCCATAGACACAGTCTTTTTATTATCAGCAACACTTGTGGCTAATACAGAGAGTTCCACAGCATTCATAGCCTTTCTCACATCACCGCCGCAGGCCGTAGCAATATATGACACAACTTCGTCACTTGCATCAATCTCTACAGACTGTTCCTCTGAAAGAAAATCAAAACCTCGCTTTACTGCTTTTGCAATTTCAACAGGCTCTACTGTTTTAAACTCAAACACAGTACTACGTGACAAAATTGCATTATATACATAGAAATAAGGATTTTCCGTTGTTGATGCAATCAGGGTAATCTTTCCGTTTTCTATGTATTCTAACAAAGTTTGCTGTTGCTTCTTGTTGAAATACTGAATTTCGTCAAGATACAAAAGCACACCGTTAAGTCCCGTAAAAGTATCAAGACTTGCAAAAATCTCTTTAATATCGGCTGTGGAGGCAGTTGTACCATTAAGTTTCTTAAAGGTACGATTTGTCTTTTTGGCAATATAAGTTGCAAGAGTTGTTTTGCCTACTCCGGAAGGGCCGTAAAATATTAAGTTGGGAATTTCACCGCTTTCGATAATCTTTCTCAGCGGTTTGTCTTTATCAAGCAAGTGCCTTTGCCCTACAATGTCGTCAAGACTTTGTGGGCGCAGACGGTCGGCTAAAGGAGCAGACATATTTACCTCTTATTCGTACAAAGGATATTTTTTGCAGATTTCTTCAACACCTGCTCTTACCTTGTCAACACTGTTTTCAAAGTCATTAAGCACAAGAGTGATATACTCTGCAATCTTGTCCATATCTTCCTCTTTCAGACCCCTTGTTGTTACAGCGGCTGTACCTATGCGGATACCTGAAGTAACAAAAGGTGAAAGGGGCTCGTTAGGAATTGTGTTTTTGTTTACTGTAATATAGCACTCGTCAAGACGTGCTTCAAGTTCTTTACCTGTAACTCCTGTGTCACGTAAATCCATTAACAGAACGTGGTTATCGGTACCGCCTGAAACAAGTTTGTTGCCGCGTTTTACAAGGCCTTCTGCAAGAGCTTTACAGTTCTTAACAATCTGCTGTGCGTATTCTTTGAACTCCGGCTTTAATGCCTCACCGAAACATACAGCCTTTGCAGCGATAACGTGCATCAGAGGGCCGCCCTGTGTACCGGGGAATACAGCCTTGTTGATATCTTTTGCATACTTTTCTTTCATAAGAATAAGACCGCCGCGAGGACCTCTTAAAGTCTTATGAGTTGTAGTTGTTACAAAGTCGCAGTACGGAACAGGGTTTGGATGTACTCCACCTGCTACAAGACCTGCAATATGAGCCATATCTACCATTAAATATGCCCCTACTTCATCGGCAATTTCTCTCAACTTTGCAAAATCGATTACTCTCGGATATGCACTTGCACCGGCAACAATCATCTTTGGCTTACATTCTTTTGCAATCTCCAAAACCTTATCGTAATCTATATAATGTGTTTCAGGGTCAACACCGTAAGGAACAAAGTTGAAATATTTACCGGAAATATTAACCGGTGAACCGTGAGTTAAGTGACCGCCCTCGTTTAAGTTCATACCCATAACAGTATCGCCGGGCTCTAACATTGCAAAATATACAGCAGTATTAGCCTGTGCGCCTGAGTGAGGCTGTACGTTACAAGCCTCTGCGCCAAACAGTTCCATAGCCCTGTTTCTTGCAATATCCTCGATAACGTCAACACATTGGCAACCGCCGTAGTAACGTTTGCCCGGAAGTCCCTCTGCGTACTTATTAGTGAGCATACTTCCCATAGCCGCCATTACAGCAGGGCTTACGATATTTTCACTTGCAATAAGTTCAAGGTTTCTGCGCTGACGTGCAAGTTCCTCCTCCATTGATTTGCCAACTTCAGGATCAACCTTTTTCAGTAGTTCCACACTTTGAATTTCACTCATTTTAATTACTCCTTATCATTAATGTTCTGTTTCTCAAGCACGTTTTTTACAAGACTGTGCATTTCCTCAAAGGAAGATACTCTGCCTGCGTCATTTCTGAAGGCAGCCGCTCCCTTGAACCCCTTTAAGTACCAAGCCATATGTTTGCGAGACTGTAAAATCCCCATATGCTCACCTTTGTACTTACATATTTGTTCAATATGTTTTATCATTATATCCAATTTTTCCTCTTTGGAAGGCTCTTGGATAATAATTCCTTTTCGGAAATATTCATTAAGGATTTTGAATATCCACGGCGCGCCTAAAGCCGCCCTTGCAACCATAATTCCGTCACAATTTGTATAGTTGAACATTTTTTCCGCGCTTTTGATATCCTTTACGTCGCCGTTGCCGATTACCGGAACGTCAACGCTTTCCTTAACCTGTTTAATTATATCAAGGTCGCACTGTCCTGAATAATACTGCTGACGTGTTCTTCCGTGAACGATAATTGCGTCAGCCCCATTTTCGGCACAGATTTCTGCAACCTTAACTGCATTTACATTTTCATCATCAAAACCCTTGCGGATTTTTACCGTAACCGGAATAGCCACCGCACTTTTTACTGCCTTTACTATTTCTCCGCACAACACAGGGTCTTTCATCAGCGCAGAGCCGCAGCCGTTGTTTGCAACCTTTGGAGCAGGGCAACCCATATTGATATCAATTACGTCAGCCAAAGCATCCTTTGCAAATTTTGCCCCCTGTGCCATAATATCAGGCTCGTTGCCGAAAAGTTGTATTCCGCAGGGGTGATTGCTGTTGCTGATTTCCATTAACTCAAAACTTTTCTTATCACCAAAGGTTAAAGCCTTTGCGGAAACCATTTCCGTTTCACAATAACCTGCGCCGAAACCTTGGCATATTTCACGAAAAGCCTTATCGGTTATTCCTGCAAGTGGTGCAAGAAAAATATTTGAATCTAACTTTAAACTGCCTATATTCATTTACTTGCGATTATCCTTATTATAATAGGAACTTTGTTTTCTGCTGTTGTAATAGTCGTCATTGAGCAGATGTTTTTTGCCTGTAATCCTATCGCCCTCATCATAGCGTTGTTTACCGCTGCCACCGTAGTAGGTGGTCTTATTGCTTATCAACACAACGATAACTACCAGCACGCCTACGATTACACATATCCAACTGACAATACCGTATATATAACTTTCAGGCTTTTTCTCCTTTTCCACTCTCACCGCAGTAGGTTTTGTGTAAATCTCCTCCGCCTTTGTAGGGCTTGTTACAGGGGAAGTTGTTGCGTATGTAGAATAAGGTGCCTCTGTTTCCTGCGTTTCTACAGTTTGAGTAACAGCCTGTGTGGTAGGTTCGGTTTGAACAGGCTCGGTATCAGCAACAGTTGTAGCAACAGTAGTAGGCTCTGTTACAGGTTCGGTATCAGGTGGTAAAGTTTCCGTAGCCTGTGTATATACCGGAGTTGTATCTACTGTATCGCCCTCTTCACCTACAGCAAAAACCACAACAGTTGTTGTAATAAAAACAGCCGTAACTACTGCAAACACTATTAATTTTTTTGCAATATTTTTCAACTTCATATATAAAACCTCAAACTACCCATTTTACAGTTATATTGATTATAACAAATTAGGAATTTTTTTGCAATACTTCCGCAAGTGCTTCTCCCAATAAATTTCCGGAATAGACAGCCTCCTCCAAAGTATTTGAATCTGTGCCGATTTCTATAAGTAAAGAACCTGTGTTAATATTCATATTGTAAGCAAAGTTTCCGAAGTTCAGAGGTCTTGTGATGCCCTGATATTTTGTTTCACAGGTCTGTTGCAATTTTAGGGCAAAACGCAAGTTATAATTCCAATTTGGAAAATTATAATAGTCGTATGTATTATATCCCGACATTATCATAATCTGTGCGCCTTTTTTACCCTTATATGTAAAAGTGGGCTTGACTTTATAATTGGTATCACCTATGGAATCCCTGTGAATATCAAGAGTTACCTTTATTTTCGGATATTTTTCAAGATATTTTTCAACTGTGCTTCTGCTTCGAGCATAACTTCCGCTGTATGTGTAATCGTGAATAGTAGTATCGTGTACCACGCCT
This sequence comes from Oscillospiraceae bacterium, assembly GCA_029218825.1. Classification (GTDB taxonomy): domain Bacteria; phylum Bacillota; class Clostridia; order Oscillospirales; family Acutalibacteraceae; genus Ruminococcoides. The sequence goes on from JAQXSC010000075.1 coordinate 69,626, forward strand.
ATTCCTGCGTTTTTCAGTTGTTGCGCAATAGCCTCCCCTACCCTCGTAACGTTGTATCTTTTATCGCTTGTGCGAGGATAATAGTCGGAATAATAATACCCTGCGTCACAATCAAGATAACTTTCGCTGGTATGAGTGTGATAAATCAGCACCTGCACGTCATTGTTATTTTCCAACTTAAAGCCTAAATTTTTCTTTAGGGTTTCACCGATATTAAGGTTATAAGGAGTACTGTTTTTTACATAAAAATTTTGGTACTTTGTACCGCCGTTTGAAATGTGCTTTGTATATACAGGATATTTCTTTTGATTTTTATGTTTACCGTAGGTATTGTAATAATTGGAAGAAAACTTAATCTTTTCGGTTTTGGGAGCAGTTTCAACAGGTACTGTTTCCTTTTTATTTTCTGTTGCTTTATTATCCACAGGTTCTGTGGCTGTAAAATAACTGCCTTTAGACATAGTAAGTGCCGCTGCCATTAAAACTGCGTCATCTCCTGTGATATTAAAATCCCCTAAACGGAAATAAACGCACACAACAGCAACGGACACAAGAGTCAGGGACAAAAAACCACATAATACACCCTTTATTTTACTGCCGAATTTCAAACAATCACCTGCTCATATACTAATACCTAATTAAAACTATATAAGATTTTTGAGCAGATTTTTTGTCAGACAAGTGAGCTTCCGCAGAAAGGCTGACGCCTTTCGAGGACAACTTACGAAGTATGACGGAAAAGGTGCCAAAAAGATATTTAGAATTTAATTAGGTGTTAGTATTTACTTCTATATTTCAAGGTATGCCGATAATTGTTTTAATATGATTATAACAGCCCTTCCAAAATACTAAGGTCAATATCCTTGTGAAGTGAACAGTTAATAGCCATTGAGATAAGCCTGCTTGCCCTGTCAACCAGCAAATCTATTTCCTTGGGGGTTACAACCATTTGCCTGTTTTGGGGTCTTAAAATATTTTTCAACTCCTGTGCGGTTTTTTCGTCATCAACTGAGAGCAAATCCGCTACTAACGTAATCGCCTCTACAACTGTCGGAACGCCTATGGCTATAACAGGAACTCCCACTGTTTCTTTAGTTATCTTTTTCCGATGATTTTGGATACCTGCTCCGGGACTTATGCCGGTATCGCTTATTTGAAGTGTGCAGCCCAAACGATTAAGTCCTCTTGATGCAAGGGCGTCAACTACAATAACCACAGATGGCTTTACCTTTTTCACGATACTTTCTATATATTCAAAGGTTTCAATACCTGTCTGTCCTGTTACTCCGGGGCTTAATACCGCCACAGGGCGTAAATTGTCAAGGCCTGTACTCCTTGCGATTTCCCCTGTTATATGCCGTGTTGCAAGAACTCTGCTGACAGCCTGTGGGCCAAGTGCGTCAGGAGTAATGTTCAGATTTCCAAGACCGCAGACAAGCACCAAACCGTTTACAGGTATAAGTCTGCGTATTTCCTTTCCGATAACCTGTATTCTTTCGTCGGTGCTTAAAAAATTATCCGTCAAAGGGGGCAAATCAATAGTAATGTATGTTCCCTGTTCTTTCCTCAGTTTCAAACTTGCCTGATGATTTTTCACCACAAGTTTTGATATATCAAGTCCGCATACATTATTTTGAGTAAATTCAACTCCTGAAATATCCGCCCCTGCCAATTCACGAGCCTCTACCGCAAGGTCTGTTCTTTTTTCCATTATTACCACCTCTTTTAGTATGGTAATAGTTTCTACTTTATATTCTAAATTTATACTTTACAAGAAAAATATTGATTGTTATAATGAACTTATCGAAAAGGGGATCATTATGAAAAAACTTACCTTTACTTTAATTACAATACTATTGCTGACAGCGGTTATTTTTGTACCTGTTACGGCAAACGCTGCTGATATATCCATGGCGCAGGTATCTGCCGATACAAATTACGTTATTCCTGAAAAAAGCAATCTTCCGGAAAGTTACAGTTCTCTTGAGTTAGGATATTGCACAGAGGTTAAAACTCAAACTCAAAACGCCTGTTGGATATACTCCACAATATCGAGTATCGAAAGTTGTTTTTTAAGGAACAACATTTTTTCCGAAATACTCGACTTCAGCGAAACCCATCTTGACATTTGGGGCAGTAAGCGAGAAAACGGTCAAGGTTGGCAAAGAGAACCCTTTGACCCGGGATACACCGATATTCCCATAGGCTACCTTACAAGTTGGAACGGTCCTGTTTACGAGGACAATACAGAAACAAATTTCAGAGTAAATTCTCTTGTATATCTCACAAAAAACGATATGAATAAAACAAAAGAACTTATAATGAAAAACGGCGCTGTTACTGCAAATTTCAACACCCACAGTTTTGCATACAGCAAGGACAGATGCTCATACTGTCTGACCGACCCTATATCGGAAATAAGCGGACACACCATAAGCGTTGTAGGTTGGGACGATAACTACAGCAAGGAAAATTTCAACGGAAATTATATGCCGAAAAATAACGGAGCATGGCTGTGTAAAAACAGTTGGGGCAACAACAATGACATCGGCGGTTATCTTTGGATTTCATACGAGGATTACTATTTATTCAGCAACGATTTCTTCGGCTACAGTTTCGGCATAGACGGTTATCAATTTATTGATGAAAATGATTATCTTTATCAAAACGAGGAATACGGCGCAACCTATGAATTCGGATATATAGACTCTGATGTAATTACATACTACAACGTGTTCGACTTCAGCGAAAAGGGAAACCGCCTTGATAAGGTAATTTTTGAGACCACCTCAAAAGGTGCTGACTACAAGGTCTATTACGTTCCTGTAGATGAACTTGGCAAACCTGTTGATGACCCAACAAAACGTATAGATTTATATGAAGGTACTGTTGATTACAGAGGATATATCTGCTGTGATTTTGACGACGTTACTTTATCACAGGAAAAGGGTGCTATTGCCGTTGAAATTGACACTACTTCTGTTAATCAAAACTTGGCAATAGATGAAATTCCTGTAGAAAACAGTATAGGCGTCAGCGAATGGTTGAGAAACAGAGAAAGCGGTAAGATAATTTTTCAGCAACAGGGTGAATACGGCAAATCCTTTGTAAACTACAACGGTGAAATTACCGACGTTATGGATTTTTACAATAATGAGTTCAATGACCCAATCGGCGGTATGCTTGTTATCAAGGCTTTGACAAACAGAAAAGTAAACACCAAAACTCTCGGCGATGTAAATTTAGATAAAAATGTTGATATTAATGACGCTACAATGATTCAAAAATATATCAACAACAGTTTCACCAACCTTATGAATGACCAACTTGTGAATGCCGATTTTAACAAAGATGGTGTAATTAATATTAACGACGTAACCGCTATACAAAAATATATACTAAATTAATTAAACCTCGCAAAAGCGAGGTTTATATTTTTTCTGCATATTCTATTGCACAGTAGCCCTCAATTCCGTTATATCTTGTGTACCCCCAACTATAACCGCCGCTTTTGTAAACAGTAGTAACATACAGTTTTGTGTTGTATGGAATTGTGGATATTACGGAGGAATTTGTAGTAGCCCCTGTTCTGAAATTCAGCCCTGTTTCAGCCTTTGTAATATACATTGAATTTACCGTTGTTTCATCTTGGCTGAAGTCATCAATATAGATATATCCCTGAAAATCCCAGCCCTGCTGTCCGGGATTGCTGTCATTTATATTAGCATAAGAAAGGTAAAAACTTTTACCCTGATATGCAGAGTTTGAAAAAGTTATCCTGTCTTTTGTAATCTGTTCAACCACCGCTACGTGACCGCCGTATTCATTATCAAAACAGGCGATTGCTCCCAAACGCGGCGCATTTCCGTATCTATAAATTCCGTTGCTTTTGTTATATTCATACCACCTGCCTGCATTCCCTGTGCATAAATTCGGTCTGTTTCCCAGAAGTTCATAGGCTCTGCCCCATGCGTATGCTGTGCAGTTGGGAATACCGTAACCGCAATTATAAAAAATGTTGTCGCTGTAATAAAAGCGGTTTCCGTACAGAGGCGCAGACAATCTTGGGGAAAAGTTCGAGTTTTTATTAAGATTTACGGCAGTTATACACAATGACGACATTATGCCCAATATAATAAGAACAGCAAGGATTTTATTGAAGGTAATTTTACGTATGAAAATATTTACCACCTCTTACATTTACTGTAAATATTATGTGGTAAATTTTTCATTATATTCAGATGTACCAAAAAAATAAACTGCCTGAAAGCAGTTTATCTTTGTTTATTTCTTATTATCAGGTCTTGACATATGGGGATATACAAAATCTAAATAATCATCGTCAAGATAAGAGTCAAGGAAGTTTTCTATGGAATTACTGCTTGGTATTCCCTGACTTCTCTCGTTCTGTCGCCATATTGCAGCAACGGACAGCAAAGAGTCTATCAGCATAAACATTACCAAAATAACAGTGAGCCTGTAGCCGATTTTTTTGGGGATTTTTTCAATAAACCTGCTCAGTGACGGATATACAAATCTTACCCAACACAAGCCTAACAACCCCCATATAAAACCGAACATAAAGTTAGTTCTTCCGCCGATATTCAGGAAAGTACCGCTGTAATCCCAACTTATGGTGCCGACAATCTTTTCCTGCAAAAATGAACACAAAAACTCAAAGGAACTGCCAAGCAAAGCGGAAATCGCAAAAATTGCAACGTCATGGAGTTTATAAAGTCTGTAAAAGAAAACCGTCATCAGTACTGCTCCTCCACCGTACACAGGAATAAAGGGGCCGATTACAAGTCCTGTGCGTATTTCAAACCGACCTAACGTAATAAACGCCCAAAAGGTCTCAAGAACAGTACCGGCTACGCATCCAATAAGGAATACCCAAAACAGTTTGCAAAAATTCAGACCGTAAGCAAATTTTTCAGCATCTTTTTCACTCTTTACATATTCATCTATATTTTTATTCTTAATTTCAATATATCGGTTTTTTACCGATTTCAATTTATTCATACCAATCACCCTATAGCAATAAGTCAATATTTAATTCAAATTACAATTCAATTACATAATTTCCACAGAAAATAACTTTATGATAAAAAGACGTCAAAAACTATTGAAAATTGTTGGAAACCATATATAATATAATATGTTTAATAATATGTTCGTATCTTGAATAGTAATGATAATACTTTAGCAAGTCAACGTCAATAGGAATAATACACAAATTTTCTACAAGATATGCCATTGTTAATATAATTATCGGTACATATGGAACAACTGCAGTGAAAATCTAAATTAAAAAAATTTTAAAAAAATTGAAAAAAAGTGTTGACATAACATTTCTTTTATGATAATATAATCAAGCGTCAAGAAAAGAAACGCTGGTGTAGCTCAGTTGGTAGAGCAGCTGATTTGTAATCAGCAGGTCGGGGGTTCAAGTCCGTCCACCAGCTCCATTTTTATGTTAAGGCTTAATTTTATTAAGCCTTAACTGTTAAAACTAAATATGGGAGAGTTCCCGAGTGGCCAAAGGGGGCAGACTGTAAATCTGTTGCGATTCGCTTCGGTGGTTCGAATCCACCCTCTCCCACCAAGAAAATAAACACAGCATCCGCTGTGTTTATTTTCTTTTGTGGGAATACGAGGGTGGATTCGAAAAGCCCGTATAGAAAACAGTCCTGTGGACTGTTTTTAGGGCGATGGGATTGCAGAAGCTTTTCTCCTTTACGTGAACACAGGCGACGAGATTGAAGTTTGTGCATTGATGAACATAACCCTCTCCCACAACTTTTTTCAGAGTGGGGATATACTGTTAATGATGCAAAATGGTTGCAAACTGAAATTGAACAGCAAGGACTTGAGAATTATATTACCGGTAATTACATGTTGGGAAAATTAGACCATAACGGACAGCGTATTA